>DASYNU010000090.1:0-16602 GCA_036008345.1 Bryobacteraceae bacterium | reverse complement strand
CTCACGCGCCAAATGAGGATTGAACTTGAGCCGGCGGGCGCGGGGCTCTCGCTGCTGCGCGATCACCTCGGGCAGCCGCTCGAGGTTCTGATGGCTCTGGTCGGCCTGCTCCTGCTGATTGCGTGTACCAACGTGGCCAGTTTACTGCTGGCGCGTGGCGCTTCCCGGAGCGGCGAAATGGCAGTGCGGGTCTCCCTCGGCGCCAGCCGCCTGCGCCTAGTGCGCCAGGTTTTGACTGAGTCGATGATGCTTTCCGCCGCGGGCGGCCTGCTCGGTATCGTGTTCGCCTATTTCGGCGCCCGCGCCCTGGTGCGCATTCTGACATCCGGACGGCAGATTATCGGATTGCCGCAACCCTTCGAGATCGATGTGCGCCCGGATACGCGCGTGTTGCTGTTTACAGTGACAGTCGCATTGTTGACCGGAGTGCTGTTCGGGCTGGCGCCAGCGTGGGCTGCGTTCACTTCCCGGCCGGCCTTGGCGATGCGCGAAATCGGGAAAGCCGGGGATACCAGGCTGCGCAGGCTTTTCGGAAAGTCTTTGGTGGTGGCGCAAGTGGCCTTGTCGGTAGCATTGTTGAGCGCGGCGGGTTTGTTTGTCCGCAACCTTGTCAATCTCCGCCACGTGGATCTGGGCTTCCGGCGCGATCACGTATTGCTCGGGACGCTGGATCCGTCTCGCAGCGGATACAATGCCGAGCAGTTATACCGTGCATACCAGGAACTGCTGGCGCGTTTCCAGGCAATTCCGGGCGTGCGTTCCGCATCTCTTTGCGCGCCCACGCCGCTCTCAGGCGCCGGCGCCAGTGGTTTTGCAAGCGCGGAAGGCTTCGAAGAGAAACCGGAAGACCGGCGCTATATTTCGTTGAGCTGGGTTGCGCCGAAATATTTCGAGACGCTCGGAACGCCGCTCTTGGCCGGCCGGGATTTCAAAATCTCGGACTCTCACACCGCGATCGTCAACCTGGCGCTGGCACACTATTATTTCGCCGGCGGCGATCCCGTCGGAAAGCATATAACGCTGGATCACGCTACGGGCTCTCCCGAGCCCAGGTCTTATGAAATCGTGGGACTGGTAGCCGACGCCAAGTACTATGAGATTCGCGAACCCACGCCACGCACCATCTACCTGCCGGCATTCCAGGACGGCGAAGTACTGGCCCAAAATTTCGTACTGCGGACCAATGTCGACCCAACTGCCGTGGCGGGCGATGTGCGCCGCACGGTGCGCGCAGTCTTGAAGACCGTTCCAGTAGCACGTATCACGGCGCTATCCGATCAAGTGGATGCCACCATCGTCCCCGAACGGCTGATCGCAGCGCTGTCGGAGTTATTTGGCGGCTTGGGAACGCTGCTCGCGGCCATCGGCCTCTACGGACTGCTGGCTTACACGATAGCGCGGCGCATCCAGGAGATCGGCATCCGCATGGCGCTGGGCGCTACGCCCGGCAACGTGATTCGGATGGTTTTCGGTGACGCGCTCGGAATGGTTCTGGCGGGCCTCGCGCTCGGGGTGCCGTTGGCGTTGTGGGGTAAATCCTTCGCGGCAATCTTGATGCAGGATCCTTCGTTGGACAGCGCTGCGCCGATCGCCTTCGGTGCGCTGGGGATGATTGCGATTACGCTGGTTACGGCCTACGTGCCGGCACGCCGCGCCGCTCGCGTAGACCCGATGGAAGCCTTGCGGCACGAGTAACTCGCGGTCAAGAATTTGCGTTGCCAGGCTCTCCGTCCGGCGCGACGTGTACTTGAAGATTCACCAGAGAATCAATCTCAGACAGCAGCTTGTGGATGTCGATGGGCTTTGAGACGTACCGGTCTGCTCCAGCGGCCAGGCACCGTTCCGCATCGCCCTTCATGGAATGTGCGGTAAGAGCAATGATGGGTAAGTGACGGCCACTCTCGAGCTCAGCCTCGCGGATATGAGCCATGGCGGCGAAGCCGTCCATTTCCGGCATCTGCATATCGCAGAGCATTAGATCGAATTCCTGTTCTTTGAGGGCGCTCAATGCCGCCAGCCCAGTGTCCACGATGGCGGTGCTATGGCCGGCTTTGTCCAGCAAACGCCCCACGATTACTTGGTTCACCTTGTTGTCTTCAGCCACTAGCACGCGCAGCCGTTTCCCATTCGATTCCGCGCGGGTGGTTTGGGGCGCCTGCAATACAGGGGGCACTCTTTCCGACACCCGGAAGCGTACCGTGAAATAGAATGTACTGCCTGCTCCCACTGCGCTCTCCAGCCATAAGGTGCCGCCCATCATCATGGTTAGCCGCTGCGATATCGGCAACCCCAGGCCGGTTCCGCCGAATTTCCGCGTGGTGGAATCGTCCGCCTGCGCGAACGATTCGAAGATCCGCGCGTGCTTGTCCGGTGCGATGCCGATTCCAGTATCCCGGACGGAGAAGCGCACCAGAACCTGTCCGTCCTGTTCCGCATCTTTCTGCACTTTCAGGTAGACCTCGCCACGCTCTGTGAATTTGATGGCATTGCCCACCAGGTTGTTCACTACTTGCCGTAGCCGGATCGGATCGCCGATTACTTCTTCGGGAACACCGGGAAGGATCTCCCACCCTAGCGTCAGCCCCTTCTGAAGCGCGCCAACACGGAGCGCCTTCATGCTCGCGTCCAGGGATTCTCCGAGGCTGAATTCCTGGTTGCTCAGGTCCAACTTGCCGGCTTCGATTTTCGAAAAATCCAGGATATCGTTGATGATGGTAAGCAACGCATCCGCGGACCCCTTCAGCATTTCCAGGTATTCGCTTTGCTCACGCTGCAGCGCGGTCCCGAAAAGCAGCTCCGTCATTCCCAGGATGCCGTTCATCGGCGTGCGGATCTCGTGGCTCATATTAGCCAGGAAAGCGCCCTTCGCCAGACTGGATGCTTCCGCCATTTCCTTGGCTTTCATCAGCTCCAGCTCGGCTCGCTTGCGCTCGGTTACGTCCTGGGCCGCCACCAGAACCGCGGTCCGTCCATTCCAGTCGATTTTTCGGGAGGTGATTTCAACATCGATCATGCTGCCGTTTTTCAGGCGATGCCTCCATAACTTGCGGTCCTGGCCTTCCGGTTGGCGAATTTTCTCAAGCAGCCGTGGGACGTCTTCCGGAGGCCGAATGTCGGTCACCTTCATGCTGAGGAATTCTTCGCGAGAGTGACCGTAGCGGGCCACGGCGGCGTCGTTCACCTCGATGTATTGAAGCGTGGCGAGGTCATAGAGGAAAAGGGGCAAGGGAGTGTCGTCGAACAGGATCCGAAATCTGGACTCAGTGGCTCTCAGTTCTTTGGTGCGCGCTTCCACCAGAACGGCCAGCCTGCGCTGATTGGCCTTGATTCCCGCCACTCGATTCCGATAAAGCAGCACCGCCGCGAGCGCTACCAACAATCCACAGCCGATGAAGAAGTACGGAGTCTGGTAAAAATGCGGCTGAATGGAGAAGGCGACGCCGGTACCCGTCTCATTCCACACGCCATTGTTATTGCAGGCGATCACCCGGAAGCGGTAATACCCGGGCGACAGATTCGTATAGTACGCAATCCTTCGCCTTCCCGAGTCTATCCAGTCTGAATCGAATCCTTCCAGCGTATATTTGTAGCGGACTCGCTCGGCCGCCGTGAAGCTGAGCCCGGCGAAGTGCAACTCCACCTGCGCGGTCCCCGGGGGAAGCGCGATCTCGCTGCCTAGAGGTATCGATTTCCTGTCAGCAATGAGTTCCTCCATCACCACCGGCGGCGGCATGGTATTGCTGGCTAGATGGCGCGGGTCGACAATCGCAACGCCCTTTATGGTGGGGAACCACAATCTTCCGTCCGAAGTTTTCCATCCCGCCGGCTGATTGTTGCTGGTGCATTCGGCGCTCTTCATCCCGTCGGACTTTCCGTAGGCGAAAGAATCCACCGAATGCGTTTTGCCGTCGGCCAGCTTATTCAACTGTCCCTTGTTGACTCGAAACACGCCGCGATTCGAACTCATCCAGAGATTGCCCTGGTTATCTTCGAGGATCTGGAAAATCGTATCGTCAAACAGCCCCTGCTTGGTGGTGGCAATGGCAATCCGTCCGGCTTGGAATCGGCCTAATCCGCCCCCGTTGGTTCCCAACCAAATGGTTCCGCCGGAATCTTCGTACATGGAAGTAACGAACTCCTCCGGCAGCCCGCCCGTGAAGCTTCGGCTCTTGCCGCCGTCGAGGCGCACCAAGCCGTGGCCGATGGCGCTGATCCACAAACTTCCGTCCCGGCTCCGCAGCAAGGCCATAATCACGCCGTGTTCCAATTCCCCGGCTACTCTCGCCGGATGAGAGCTGCCGCGGCCCATGCGGCACAATCCATCCGCGGTTCCAATCCAAAGGTCACCGTTCTCGCCCCGCGCGAGCGACAAAACCACGTCGTTGGATAGACCGTCTTTGTGAGAATATGTGCTGAACCTGCCGTTGCGCAGAACGTTCAGGCCCGCGCCATCGGTGCCGATCCACAAATTGCCCTGGTCATCTTCAAGCAGCGCCCGCACCAGATTGCTCGACAGACCATCCTGGGTGGTATAGGTCTTGAATTTGCCGTCCTGGAACCGGTTCAGCCCGCCGCCCGCGGTTCCCATCCACACGCTGCCATCGCGGCTTTGATAGATGGAAGTAGCCTGATTGTGAGACAGGCCGTCGTTCACGGTGTAAGTCAGGAATTCGCGGCGCTTCAGCCGGTTTAGCCCACCGCCGTCAGTACCGATCCAGAGATTATCCTCACGATCTTTGAAGAGGCACAGCACGACATCATTCGACAGGCCCTGCTGCATGGTGTACGCGGTGAATTTGCCGTTTTCCAGACGAGCCAGGCCACCGCCGTTAGTGCCGGCCCAAAGCTGGGCGCCGGCCCCTTCCCCGATAGAAACCACCGAACTGCTTTGGAGCCCTTGGGGCTTCCCAAAAACCGTAATCTTGTCGTCTCTGATTTGATCCAGCCCGCCCCCGTCCGTCCCCACCCAGACACTACCGGCGAGATCTTCAAAAACCGCCAGAATTCGATTGCTGGACAATCCTTGCTTCGCCGTGTACCGGCGTTCGCCCCCAGCGCCAATCCGCAATAATCCATTTTCCTCGGTGCCAACCCATATTTCGCCCCGGCGATCCACCAACAGAGCAGTCACACTTGCGGTAAGCGGATGGCTGCCATTTCCGTAAGCTGCGAATCGTTCCCCCTGCAGCCGGCTCAATCCCGCGTTGGTGCCCACCCACAAGATCCCCCGGCTGTCCCGTGCGATGGCAGTGACCTCGCCTGGCAGCAGGCCATCTTTTATCCCAAAGTTTCGGAATTGGCCGTTCAGCAGCCGCGTGAGGCCGGATGATCTGCCGCCGATCCAAAGTGCGCCGTCCGGGTCCGGGAACAACACACGTACATAGCTTTCCTTGAGGGCCGGCGTGTTCTTTCGGTTGAACACGGTGAATCGCGCTCCATCAAACCGAACTAACCCCTCTTCAGTGCCTAGCCAAATGTAGCCATCCGTGGTCTGTGTGATGGTTTGGACGGCATCCTGAGGCAAACCGTTCTCCACTTGCCAGATATCGTGTGCGTATATCCGCAGCGCTTCGGTTGGATCGACATGGGCGGCTGGATGCGGCGCGGAATAGGAAACCGAGCCCCCGATGGCCAAAAGCAGGCACGAAAGAATGGGAGAACGAGCAGCCATACCCCTAGGTACTTCTATCGGCTTAAAAGGCATTTTCCAGGCGGTCAGGCGAGGTGACTTTTCTAACGCAGAATCCGCCTAAAAATTGACGGGGTATACTATGGCAACGAAAGCGGATGAGCCGGCCTTCCCTCAGCGGCGCTGGCCACATCGTAGGGACGGCCGGATCTGCGGTCTTTTCGCTTGGCCTAGGGCTGCTGTGATATTAACTGCCTCCGTGTCAGAACGTGCTCAGGATGGTTCTCCCGTTCAACGGAGCCACCGGGCGATTGTTATTGGCGAAGCCGTTGTAGCCGGGAAATTGTCCCGCTACCGTATGCAGCTGCTGTATAACATACGGCGAGACCGACACCGGTGTCTGCATAACAAACCAACGTACGCCCTCGCTGCACGGCGGAGTAGTCAGCGATCCAGCGTATGTGAAATAGTCCTGATCTGCCGGCAATAATGTATTTGCGTTCAGAGAAAGCCCTTCGCGTTGGCCGGTTCCGACGGTCAGCGGCGCGGTCATCACAATATCGTCGAAAACGCTGCTGGGCGCCGTCGGCGACATGCTCAGCAGGACACCCACGACGGCCAGTTGCCCCAACACGTTTTGGTGAACCAGGTGCACTTCCGCATCGTATTGCTTGCCATTGATCGTATGTTCGCTGGGTGCATGGAAGTGAAACTGAACAAGCTGATAGATGTCTGTGACGGAATCGCCCAGCCGAATCGAACTGCCGCCCGCATAGAGCACCTCCACCACGTGTCCGGTGTTCTCCACCTCAAACGCCGTGTTGTTGTATTCGAAGTCGATTTGCGGCAGTAACGCGAGAACGGTGTTGGCGGTAACAATGTCGACCGGCGTTTGCGTCTTGCCTACAGCAACCATGTTGGGCAACCCAAGCGGCGCGTTTCCGCACGTCGCATAGGACGCCGTGACGCCGCCCCAATGCAACGGACCATTTTGCGCCGTTGGATTATGGTTCCACGTGGGCGGCGTTTGCGCCATCGCGAAACTTCCGCACAGTGCGACCACACATCCAACATTGATTCCGTAATTCCTAGTTTTCATGCTTCACCTTCTTGTTCTGGATTATTTGCGGAGAAAGCTCCGCAAGGCTTCGGTCACGACGGACCGAATATTGGCGATGATGGCAGATCAGCCTGTCTCAATGAGTATCGGCGTCGATTCTCGATGTCTTAGGTCTTTTTTTGAGTACTGCGGCATAAGCGTGGGGCTCTTTGGCGGAGCACCTGTTTCATCGAGTCAGCCACGGGGTATACTGTGGCATCGAAAGTGGATACGCCGGACCATCCCCTTCCCCCCCAGCCCCGTCCCCCTGGCGACGAGCCCGTCAGCTTTAGCGACGACGTCACCCTAGCTATGGGCGATATTGCGCTCGGCGGCGAATCCGCGGCCTGGGATCTTGGCCAGACCATCGGCGCGTATCGTTTGGTAAAGCGGCTCGGACAAGGCGGCATGGGTTCGGTGTGGCTGGCCGAGCAGACCCATCCGGTTCGCCGAAAAGTGGCTCTCAAGCTCATCAAGCCCGGCATGGACACCGAGGAAGTGGTGGCGCGTTTCTCCTCAGAACGGCAAGCGCTGGCCATGATGGAGCATCCCGCCATCGCCCGCGTCTACGATGCCGGCTCCACTCCCGAGGGCCGTCCTTACTTCGCGATGGAATACGTGGAGGGAGTGCCGATCACCGACTATTGCGATGCGCATCAAGTCTCCACCCGCCAACGCATCGAGTTGTTCATGCTGGTGTGCGACGGCGTCCAGCATGCGCACCAGAAATCCATTCTGCACCGCGACCTGAAACCATCCAACGTCCTGGTTACCGAACAGGATTCCAAGCCCGTGCCCAAGATCATCGATTTCGGTTTGGCCAAGGCCATGGAATTGAGCGAGGATTTCACGCTGCGCACTCGCGTAGGCGTCATCGTGGGAACACCGCGCTACATGAGCCCGGAACAGACCGACTACAGCGGCGCGGACGTGGATACGCGCACCGACGTCTATTCTCTCGGCATCATTCTTTACGAATTGTTGGTGGGCGCGCCGCCCTTCAACGAAGAACTGCCGTTTGAAGAGCTGCTGCGCAAGGTTCGCGAGGAAGATCCCGAGCGTCCCAGCAAATTAACGAAGCAGCTCTCCTCAGATCTGGATTGGATCACGCTCAAGGCGCTGGAGAAGGATCGCGACCGCCGCTATCGCTCACCGGCTGACCTCGCCAATGATCTCGGCCGATACCTGCGCGGTGAGCCGGTAGAAGCTGCTCCCCCCTCCCGAACCTATCGGGCCGGTAAATTCGCGCGGAAGCATTGGGCCGGCATCGCCATCGCGGCCGCATTCGTAATTTTGCTAATCGCCGGAATTGCGGTGAGCGGTTGGCAGGCCTTCCGTGCGACGCGCGCTGAAAGATTGGCCACGGCTCGAAAGCTGGCGGCCTATGCGGTTGAGAGCCTGCCTTTAGATCCCGAACGCAGCGTGATTCTGGCCATGCACGCCATCGCTGCCACGCTCCGCTTCCACGAGCCTGTGATTCCGGAGGCGGAGACGGCGCTGCATTCGGCAATACTCGCGGATCACGAACTGTTCACCATGCACTCCGGCGGTCCGGTTTTCGGATTGGCTTTCAGTCCCGATGGCCGGCTTATCGCCACGGTGGGTGACCAGGCCAAGTTGTGGGACGCCGCTACCGGGCGGGAGATTCTCACGCTCAAAGGCCATCAGGACCAGGTTTGGAGCGTGGCATTCAGTCCCGGCGGCCAGCGGTTGGCTACCGCCAGTCTGGATAAAACCGCTCGCGTGTGGGATGTCCGAACGGGCCGGGAACTGCTGACCCTGCGCGGTCATGAGGGCACGCTTTCAAGCATCGCCTTCAGCGCGGATGGCCGGCTGATCGCGACTTCGAGCGAAGATCGCGCCGCCAAGCTGTGGGATGCCGGCAACGGTAAGGAGTTGCTCACGTTGCGCGGCCATGCACAGGGGCTCTCGAGCGTGGTATTTAGTCCCGACGGAAAACGCGTGGCAACATCAAGCCTGGATCAGACCGTGAAGCTGTGGGACGCATCCAGCGGGCGCGAGCTGCTCACCCTGCGCGGTTTCCGCGGCCAGGTCTGGAGCGTGGCCTTCAGCCCCGACGGGCGGCGTCTGGCCGCTGCCAGCCTGGATAAAACCGCAACCATTTGGGATGCAGGCACGGGCCGCAAGATGCTGACCCTGCGTCACCAGTATCCGGTTCAAGGCGTGGCCTTCGATTCCGATGGCAAACACCTGGCCACCGCCAGCCTGGACAAGATGGCGAAAGTTTGGGACGCCGATACCGGCGAGGAATTACTGACCTTGGCGGGCCATCAAGCCGGCGTCTACGGCGTGGCTTTCAGTCCCGATAGCCGACATCTCGCAACCGCTAGCGTGGACTCCACCGCCAAACTCTGGGATCTGGATTCCCCGCGTGAGCTCCCCACGCTCGACGGGCATTATGACAAAGTCACTAGTGTTGCATTCAGTCCCGACGGCAAGCATATCGCGACATCCAGTGACGACCACACGGCGAAAGTTTGGGAGTTTGTCACAGGTCGCGAATTGCTAACGTTGCGTGGCCACCAAAACAGGGTAACGAGCGTGGTCTTCAGTCCCGACGGAAAACGGCTGGCCACGGCGAGCGCGGGAACCACCGCCCGCGTTTGGGATGCCGCCAGCGGCGAGCAATTGCTGATTCTGGATGGCCATGAAGACGCCATTTCGAGCATTGTCTTTAGTCCCGATGGCCACCGTTTGGCTACCAGCAGCTTGGATAAGACCGCCAGAGTTTGGGACGCGGCGAATGGGGATGAATTGCTCAAGCTGAGCGGTCATCAGGACCGCGTGTGGAGCGTGGCTTTCAGTCCTGACGGGAAGCGTTTGGCCACCGCGAGCGCCGACCAGACGGTAAAGTTGTGGGACGCCGCCACAGGACGCGAGCTGAGTACTTTGCGCGGCCATCTGGAAGGTGTCAGTTGTGTAGTCTTCAGCTCCGACGGCAAACGCCTGGCGACGGGCAGTCAAGACAAAACCGCCAAGATTTGGGATACAGCGACCGGCCGGGAATTACTCACGCTGCGCGGCCACCAGATGTTTCTGAATGGCGTCGCGTTCAGTCCGGACGGCCAGCGCCTCGCCACCGTCAGTTGGGATCGGACGGCCAAAGTCTGGGACGCCCGGAGCGGGCAGGAGTTGGTTACCCTGAGCGGCCATCAGGACGCCGTTACTGGCGTGGCGTTCAGTCCGGACGGAAAGCTGTTGGCCACTTCCAGTTTCGATGGCACGGCGCGCGTGTACATTCTGGATATTCCGGAACTGTTCGCGCTGGCCAGAAGCCGAATCACGCGCACGCTGACGATCGCCGAATGCAAAGACTATTTTCAGGCTGAGAGCTGTCCGGCGCTGCCTTGATACCGACGCCGCAATGGTGGTTCTTTTTTGGCCGCGGATGAACGCGAATGAACGCCGATAAAACACGGACCCATCGATAGGGTATAACCTATTGATATGCATTTTTCCGATAGGTTATACCCTATAATTAACACATGCTATGATAGGTCAAGACCTATGACACTGGCGCGCTCTGCTTCTCATTCCCGCTCGAAACTTGCTGACCGCTTCAAAAAGCTTGGTCCGCCCAGGCGTTATGCCGCGCCGGTTCGCGGATGGATACGGGCCATCCGGGAGGCTCTCGGCATGACCACCTCTCAGTTGGCCGGGCGGCTGAAGATCAAACAACCTTCGTTGGTCGAGCTCGAACAATCCGAGGCCAGGGGGACCATCGAGCTTCAGACATTACGCCGTGTGGCTGAGGCACTCGACTGTACTCTAGTCTATGCACTGGTGCCCAACAAACCGCTCGATACCATGGTGCGGGACCGGGCCCGCGCATTCGAACGGAAGCGCCGGGTGTATGTCGAACACTCCATGCTGCTGGAGGGCCAGGGAGTCAACTCGCGGAACGCGAAGGCCCGGCTGGATGAAATCGTCCGCGAGACCAACCCGCGCCTGTTCTGGGAGTAGCTGTGAACGATCTGTTCGACGGGCCGGAGCATGCCACGCCGCTGACGGTAGAGGAGCGGCGTGAGCTGATTCCCACCTACATCGCTTATCGCAGCGAGCTCAACGAGGCCGAACAGGAAAACATCGCCCGTGCGCAGGATTGGGCGCTCCGCCGCAAGCGCGATCCGCTCACCGAGAAATTCGTCAAGGAACTGCACCGGCGCATGCTCGGCGAAGTCTGGAAGTGGGCGGGGAAGTTCCGCATCAGTGAACGCAATCTTGGAATACCTTTCTATGAGATTCCCGCGGCTCTCGGTCAGTTGCTCGCGGACGCGCGGGCGTGGATCGAATTCAAAACATACTCACCGGACGAAATCGCGGTGCGCTTGCATCATAGATTAGTCCAGATTCACCCGTTTCCCAATGGTAACGGCCGGCACGCGCGGTTCACTGCGGATCTTCTCGCGATCCGGCTCGGGAGGGATCGATTTTCCTGGGGGAGAACGAGCCTGCGCGATCCCGGTAGCATGCGCGGGCGCTATATCGCAGCTCTCCAGGCCGCCGACCGTCACGAAATCCGTTCGCTGCTTGGGTTCGCGCGCTCATAGAATAAAGATATGGAAACCAATCGCATAAAGAGACTGCCCCTGATCGCGGCTCTAGCGGCGAGCTGTGTGTGTTTCGCGGCATTGCCCACCGCCCTGTTTCAGAAAAAGACTGCCAAGCCGCTAGCGCCGGATTTCACCGTAAAGGATTCCACCGGCGCCGATCTCCGGCTCTCCGCCTACAAAGGCAAAGTGGTTCTCCTGAATTTCTGGGCAACGTATTGTATACCTTGCCGCACGGAGATCCCCTGGTTTATCGAGTTCGACAAAACATACCGGGACAAGGGCTTCGCCGTGGTCGGGATTTCCATGGATGAGGACGGCTGGGAAGTGATCAAACCCTACCTGGCGGAGAAGAAGATCAGTTACCGCATTGGCCTCGGCGGCGAAGCGCTGGCCAAGACGTACGGCGGCTTGGACGCGCTTCCGGAAACATTTCTGATCGATCGCGAAGGCCGGATAGCAGCGCATCATATCGGCCTGGTGCCCAAGGCCGAAGTAGAAAAAGAAATCGCGCAGGTGCTGGGCAAATAACTGGAGGCCGGATGCGTCAGGATTTGCATCACGCCATTCGCATGCTCCTTAAAAGCCCCGGCTTCACGCTCGTGGCTGTGCTTTCGCTCGCGCTCGGAATCAGCGCGACCACCACCATCTTCAGTGCCATTGACGCGATCCTTTTGCGCCCCCCTCCTTACCCAAACAGCGACCGTCTGGTGACCATCGCTAACAGCTCCCTCAAGCAACCTGGCTCTCGAATCCAGGTCTCAATACTCGATTTGATTCGTTGGAGAAAGGAGAATCGGATCTTCGATCACCTGGAATTGACGCAGGAAGGCACTGGGATGAGCGCTCTCACCGGCGCTGGCGTACCGGAGCGAGTTGGCGTCCAATCCGCGACTCCTGGCCTGTTTCAGATGCTCGGAGTGCAGCCGGTCATGGGCCGTCTGTTTACCGAGGAGGACGCGCGCCGAACTGATTACCTCCGCGACGCCATCAGCTTTGAATTCTGGCAGCGCCACTTTGCGGGCGATCCCAACGTCCTGGGAAAGACCTTCATGGTTGGTGACGACTTGGCCATCGTTGGCGCAGTGTTGCCCCGTGGCTTCGATTTGCTTGGAGACCTTCCCGCTGACATATATCAACCGATATCCGCGGATAACGCATTTCCCACCGCGGGCGATCGATGGCTGAGGGGTTTCGGAAGACTCAAGCCCGGAATAACCATCCAGCAGGCGCAGGCCTCCATGGATGTTCTCGCCCGCCATCTGGAACAAGCTTTTCCGGATACAAATAAGGGCCTGGGCATCAAACTGCAAACCCTGCGGGAGGGGCTCTCCGGATTTTCACGGCAAATCCTTTATCCCTTGTTTGCAGCAGTTGCTTTGGTGTTGCTCATTGCCTGCACCAACATCGCAAATTTGTTGTTGTCTCGCGCATCTGCGCGCCGCAGGGAGATTAGCATTCGGGCGGCGTTGGGCGCGAGCCGCGTTCGCTTGATCCGGCAGATGCTGACGGAGAGTGTCCTGCTGGCACTGGGCGGCGGACTGCTGGGATCACTTCTCTCGATCTGGGGCGTGAGACTCTTCATTGCCCTCGCCCCTCGTTGGCTGCCACATACCCAATCGATCAGCATGGATGCTCGCGTGCTTGCGTTCGCATTAGCCGTCTCCGTCGCGACCGGAATTCTGTTTGGCTTAGCGCCCGCGTTGCGCGCGTCCAAGACGGACTTGAACGATTCCCTCAAGGACGGTGGAAAAATCTCGACTGCGGGATTTCGTCATCGCACCCGCGGCGCGCTCGTGATAGTGGAAATAGCGCTAGCGCTAGTCCTGTTGGCGTCGGCTGGCCTTATGCTGAATACGGTAGTTCGCCTTCTGCATTCCGATCCGGGATTTCATCCCAACCGTTTGCTAACGCTTGAGGTTCGGCTGATCGGCAAGAAATACTTCGATGTCAGCAATTGGAACAAGACCGGACTGGAGGTTGTTACTCCACAAGTGGACATCTTCTGCAGGAGGGTTTTAGACCGCGTCCGAGCGGTCCCTGGAGTGGAGTCGGTGGCTCTCACTGATTGGCTTCCCATGTTGGAGAACGCGGAGCGCGTGGGCATCGAATTCGCCATTGCTGGACGCCCAGCCGCCAGCGCCGGCGATGAAGCAGGCGGTCTGTTCAGCGCGGTCAGCCCGGACTATTTGCAAGTGATGCAGATTCCTTTACTAAGAGGCCGAGAGCTGACAGAAAAGGACGTTGAGACCTCTCCCTGGGTGGTGGTTATCAACGATGCCCTGGCTCGAAAATACTGGCCAAATCAAGATCCAATCGGCCAGGTGATAACGGTGAACACCCAAGCGGTCCGAGCGGAGGAGCGGCCTCGCGAGATCGTGGGGGTGGTGGGCGACGTCCGGCAATTTGGGCTGGGGTCCGATCCGGCTCCCGAAATGTATGCGCCGTATCCGCAGCAGGCGCGGCACTGTATCGCCGATTGGAACGAAGCGCGGCTTCACAAGAGCCTGGTGCTGCGAACCAACTCGACATCGAAAGGCTTCATCGACAGCGTACGCCGGGCCGTAACGGAAGTCGACAAGGATTCGCCGGTCTTCGGGATCACCACTGTTGAAGAGACAGTCTCCAAATCGGCAAGTCTGGAACGCTTTTTCACGCAACTGCTGGGAGGCTTCGCGGTGGTCGCGCTGCTATTGGCCGCGATCGGCATCTACGGCGTTATTTCTTATTCGGTAAACGAGCGCCGGCACGAAATCGGGCTCCGCATGGCTCTGGGCGCGCAATCGGCTCAAGTATTGCGACTCGTGCTCAAGGAGGGATTGATCCTGTCGTTGACCGGCGTTGCGATTGGCCTAGCGGGCTCGTTCGGCGCCACTCCCGTGCTGTCCAATTTCCTTTACGGAGTGGAGGCGCACGATCCGCTGACCTTAACTTTGGTATCGCTTTTTCTGGTTGGCATCACAATACTCGCCACTTATATTCCCGCCTTTCGAGCCACCAAGGTCGATCCCATGGTGACGCTCCGCCACGAGTAGCAGCAAAGCAACTTGACAAAACTCCTGAATACTATCACAATGTAGTTGTAATCATGCTCGGTGAATTTGAGTACGCGTTGATCACCGCTGCCGCCGGTCTTGGCGACCAGGCTTACGGCGCGGCCATTCGGGATGAGATTGAATCGGCCACTGGACGAAAATGCTCCATCGGCGCGCTCTACACCACCATTGATCGCCTGGAAACAAAGGGTCTGCTCAAAACATGGATGGGCGAAACCACGCCGCAGCGCGGTGGCCGCGCGAAACGCATGGTTCGCGTAACACCGAAAGGCGTGCACGCCGCGAAGGATTTCTACGATGCTGTGACACGCATCAGTCGCGGTGCGTCATGGGCCGGGAGCACATCATGACCAGCTTGGTGGAAGTTGCCGCCCAGTTGCTGAGACCTTACGAACGTGAGGCCGTGCTGGGCGATCTCGAAGAAGCCGGCGAAAATTCCTGGCGAGGGTTGCTAGGCGTACTCGGCTTAGTGATCCGCCGCGAGACAGCCCTTTGGAATAGATGGCAGCCATGGGTCGCCGCGTTCGCGCTCGCGCTGCCATTCAGCTTCGTGCTCATGGGGTTCTCGCTCTCCGTGGGCTGGTCTTATCAAAACTTCATCCGCTTGGGCGTGGGATTCTGGCCGCTCATTAGCCGGTTGTTCCTATTAGTTGCATGGTCCTGGACCGGCGGATTCGTAGTGGGCTCGCTCTCGCGCCGGACCTTGTGGGCGAGCATCGCGGCCACCTGCTCGCCGTGCTTATTCTGTCTGGCGAGATTCCGGGAGTCGTCTCTGCCAAGCATTTGTTTGCTGCTGTTTCTGGTGCCGGCGATAGCAGGAGTTCTAAAAGGCCTGCAAATCACTCGGATCAAACTGCACTGGGCACTCATTCTTGCGATTGCTATCACGCTGGCGATGGTTCCGATGGGTAGCATCACTTGGCTTCTTGTCTGGCCCGCTTGGTACATGGTATCGACGGCGGGGAACACGGAGAGAGAAATAGCATGAAGGCCGGCATTCTTGTTCTTGCTGCATTGAACTTCGCGGCTTCGGCTGCCGCCCAGAGCCAGCTTGTGGATCGCGAATTGCAATCGCAACATTTCGCAGGCAACAAGGTGGGTTCTGGCGCTATCCGAAAGATGGTGGTCTATCTTCCCGCCGGCTACAACCAATCGTCGAAGCGCTATCCCGTTATTTACTTTCTCCCGAGTCCCTTCGAAAACTTTCGCACGTTATTCGATCAAAGAGGCGCGCAAGGCTCGTTCGATCGTGCGATCGCCGCTCGCGTCATCGACAAGTTTATCTTCGTATCGATGGACATGACCACGCCACTCGGCAGCTCCTGGTATGTGAACTCGCCTGTAACTGGTAACTGGGAAGATTTCATGATCCAGGAACTGGTGCCCTATATGGATGCGAATTTCCGCACGCTGCCCAACCGGGACTCACGCGGCATCGCCGGCGATTTTATGGGAGGCTACGGAGCGATTCGTTTCGGCATGCGGCGCCCGGATATCTTCGGTTCGGTTTATGCTTTGCATCCCGTAGGGACCGGGTCCGGCCTTCTCACCATGTATTCGCGGCCCAATTGGGATCTGCTGGCCAACGCCAAATCTCTGGATGACGTGCGCAAAGATGGTTTATCGACAATCTTCACTACTATGTTCCAAGCGCACCTGCCGAATCCTGACAAGCCGCCGCTGTTCATCGATCTGCAAGTGCGCAAGGTTGGCGATCAGCTTGTCATCGATAGCAAGGTCACCGAACGCTTGCGTAACAACTTTTTTATCGAATCGATGATTCCCCAATATGCCGACAACCTGAAATCCCTGCGTGGATTCAAGTTTGACTGGGCTCGTAATGATGCCAATCAGGATCATGTCTACGCGAACCAAGCCTTGACCCATAAGTTGGACGAATTCGGAATCCCGCACGAAGCCGAGGAATACAACGGCCTCTGGGGACACGGAGTCTGGGGCGACAATGGTCGTGTCTACACGGAAGTTCTCCCATTTTTCAGCAGGCATCTGGTGTTCGACGGGAGCGACTGATAAGGCTCATCGCGACACGTTTCAAAACTAGCATGCGCACGTCCCCTTGCTCACGCGCGGGGCTAAAACACGCATCCGGTTCCTATCGCACACGGCAATGTAGCCCCGCGCGTCAGCGAGGGGACAAATCAATCGCTCGGGCAACTGCTGAGCTCTGCGGTCGATGCACCTCACCGGCGGCCAAATCCCGGAGCTAGAATTGGGAAGAATCATGAA
>DASYNU010000089.1:0-30550 GCA_036008345.1 Bryobacteraceae bacterium | reverse complement strand
CGGCAACAAACTGGTGGACGCCGTCGCGCAAATTACGAAAGCCGGTGTTGTGTTCGTTTTCGACCGCGTGACCGGCAAGCCGCTGTTCCCCATTGAATATCGCCCAGCGCCGGCGTCCGACGTAGAAGGCGAATTGACAGCGAAGACGCAGGCGTTTCCGCTGAAACCGCCGCCGTTTGCACGGCAAATCCTAACCGAGGATATGCTGACGAATCGAACGGCGGAAGCGCATCAGGCCGTGCTGGACGTGTTTCGAAGGGTTCGCAGCGCCGGGCAGTTCGTTCCTCCCAGCCGCGAAGGTACCATCGTCTTCCCCGGTTTTGACGGTGGCGGCGAGTGGGGCGGCGCGGCATTCGATCCGGCCTCGGGATTACTGTACGTCAACTCTAACGAGATGCCCTGGATTTTGCGGCTGATCGAGCGCCCCAAAGTGGAGGGTCGTACCACAGGGCGCAACTTGTATCTGGTCCACTGCGCCACCTGCCATCACCCAGACCTCTCGGGGAGTCCGCCCGATTTTCCCGCGCTCACCAACATCAGCGCCAAGCTCTCGGAAGAAGAAATTCGCGCGCTGGTTTATGAGGGCCGGGGCCGAATGCCGGCATTTACGAAGCTGTCCAGAGATGAGATGACCGCGCTCGATCACTTCCTGCTGACCGGCGAAGATGTATCGGTTGATGCTCCGGCCGCGGAGAGTCCTTGGCCTTTCGGCTTGAAATACACAATCGATGGATATAACCGATTTGTCGACCCCGATGGCTATCCTGCCGTTGAGCCGCCCTGGGGCACGCTAAACGCAATCAACCTCACCACGGGCGAGATCGCGTGGAAAATCCCATTCGGCGAAATCCCCGAACTGGCCGCTAAAGGGCTACGCAATACAGGGAGCGAAAACTATGGCGGACCCGTAGTCACAGCCGGCGGCCTGCTATTCATCGGCGCGACAGACTACGACCGAAAATTCCACGCTTACGATAAATCCAACGGCCGGCTTTTGTGGGAGACGACGCTGCCCGCTGCAGGCAATGCCACGCCTGCTACTTACCAAGTAAACGGCCGTCAATTTGTGGTGATTGCGGCCGGCGGCGGCAAGTCAAAACAGCCGTCCGGAGGCAGTTACGTAGCGTTCGCCCTGCCGCAGTGATCGCGGCCGCCGGCGTGGTTATCGGCGTGACAGTCATTCGGCGTATACGCTCTTGACAAAACCCGCCACGCTGTCAATGGGCCAGTCTGAATACTTTGTCTTGAACTCCACAGTGAGCCGCTTGCCAGCCTCGTCGGCATCCACGCTCTGCCGCTTGAGTTCCAATGCCCGTGTCCGCAGGCCGGTAATGAATGCCCTCTCTTGCGCTACCAAAGAGCCGTCTCCGACAGCGCTGTGATCGGGCAATACGTGTGCCGCCCCTAACTTGGACACCTGGTCGAGCACTCGAATCCAGCTCGCAGGTGTACCTCCATCGCCGTAGATGTTCGGTACCACCTTGTTCTGAACCACATCGCCTGAGATCAAGGTTTTATCGGGTTCTACAAACGTGAGCTCGTCACCCTTGGTATGCGCGCCACCGAACCAGAGCAGGCGTGCCTTTACGCCTCCGCCGAGATCGAGAACCCGCTCTTTGTCGAAGATCTCATCCGGCGGCCGAAGTTCTGCATCGGCGAGTAACTCCTTCCACTGAGCATTGCGACTCGAAAACATTTCGATCATTTCCTTTCCGCGCCGTGCTTTTCCATTTCGTCCTGCTGCACTTTGTCGCGAATCAGGATCGTACCGGCCGGAAACCCGGATGCGCCCGCGGCGTGTTCGGGATGAAAATGGGTTGTGGTCAAAAGCAGCTTGTTCTGAGGCGCAAAGCGTTTCGCCACCTTCGCGGCGGTGGCGCCGTTGCGGGGTCCAAGGCCGGTATTCACCACCAGCGTCGCGTCTCGCCCTACAACAATGCCGATATTGGGGAAACCCATGATCGCCCAAACATGATCGGATACTCGGACGGTGTCCTCACCGAGAATCGCCTGATTCTGCGCGTTTGAACTGATCTCGAAAAAGGTGAGCATCAGAAGCGCCGGGATGATCTTCATGGGGTCAGTTGTACTACTTTGGTGAGCCAGGTGGGTGACGCGCCCTAAACCTAGCCCAAGCCGGGCAGACCGGACGCATAGTTACTTGGCGAGTTCGAATCCGTAGGGCCCCAGGAATCTTGAGAGAAAAAGTTGTAAGAACAGTTCTTTGCGACTGGCGTGCATCTCCGATTTCAACAGTCCGCGGAGTTCTTGGGCATGGGTCAGGCTTGGGGTACTCAAGGAGAAGTTCCAACTCAGTCAGCACTGATAGAGTCCGGGGAATGCACCCGAGCACCGAGCGTCAGCGCGATGACCTCCGGCCGCATAAGAACTTCTTTTCCATCAATGGGATAAGCCCAGGGTATGGGAGCGGGATGGAATATTCCAGCCACTTCCTCCACCTTTGGGGCATGAAGTCGGATCAAAATCACGCGGAGGAAAACAATGACAACCAATAAGTACACGCGAAGGAGACTCGCAGCCGGAACTTGCTTGACGCTCATGATGGTGTTCGCGGCTCCTGGCCAAGAAAACCATCACCCAATACCAACTGCCCCCAAGAGGAGCTATGAGCCGGCTTCCGTGCGGGCTTTGCCTGGCTTGCAGTGTCGACTCTATGCGGAGGGAAGCGATCCTTCCAAAGGTCTTACCGTGTTCACCGATGACGACGGATACGCTCGGTTCCATGCTGTGCGCGTGAGCACGAACGACGCGGTGCAGCGGCTCACCCTCGATTGCAAGGATTCCGAGTCCAGGCGTTCCACTTTTTCGGTGGATCTTTCTTCAGATCAGACCTTCGAGCCACGGCCGCTCGATATCACGAACGAGCGAGGTACCGATCGGCCGGCATTGACAGGCGATCCGCTCAGCTACAGTCAGTCGGAGTTAATCCAAGCCGGATATGGGCTGCGGCCGGACCCCGAGAAAGACCCTGCCGCGTATTCCCGCTGGCTGGCGGCAGCCACACAATCGGGCCGGATGTTGGAGGCCAAGCGCCCCACCACTCAGCACTCGCACACCGTTTACAAGACCACCGCTCCCGCGTGGACCGGGTCCGTTTTGGGCGGTTCTCCCAATTACATTTCAGTCGAAGGGAATTTCAACGTCCCCAAAGCGATTCCAGGCGGAGACGAAACCACCGGCACCGAAGAAGCCATTTGGAACGGGCTCGGCGGGTTTCGCACCGGCTCCGGTCTAATCCAAGCCGGCGTGAATATAGAAACGACGCCGCTTACCGCAGCGTATGGCACTTGGAGAGAGTACTGCTGTGGAGATTCCGATAGCAACGGATACCGCGGAACCTTTGTGCCGAATCCCGGCGACGAAATCTACGATCAGAATTGGTACTGCGATGCCAAAGGTAACCAGAATATCAACGGTGGTTACGGGTGCAGCTTCGTCCAGGACTTGAAGACGGGCGCGATCTTCAGTTGCACTTCGGCTACGGGCTCGCCGTGTTGGTCTGTGAAGGCCAGTCCGGGCATGACCTTGGGGGTGAACGCGGAATTCATCATTGAAAACCAAACGGGCCAATGCTGCAAACCCGCAACTCAGTTCACTGACTTCTCGCCTGAAGTGACTTTTACCGGTTCAGCCTATTCGTCCAAGACCGGCAGTTTTTCGCAAACCATCAGTTCCGATTCAGTGGTATATCAGTTGCTCGATTTCACAAACTCTACGTCGCACATGAACGTCTCGCTCGGAACAACGAACCAGACCTACTTCAGCATGTCTCAATTCCTCGAAGTAGGCGGCGCAGCACTGTATGCCGTTTCCATCAAGTGCGGCAACGGAGAAGGTTGCAACGCCGAGTCCCTTGCCGTCGGGCCCAACGCCGAAGGGTCCAACATCGGGGATGCTTGGGTCCTGGGGACCAGCTACAATTCCGAAGATGACTTTTACGTCTACCGCTGGGTGAGTGGAACGTGGGTGCAACAATCCGGCATTGCCGGAGTGATGATCGCCGTGTCGCCTAACGGCTATCCGTGGGTGGTCGACCATCTCGGCAAGATTCATTATTTTAATGGCAGTTCGTGGAATCTGGCCCCCGGCAATGGGTGCGCGACGGCCATCGGCGTGGGTCCGAACGCGTTCGGTTCGACGTATGGCGATCCATGGGTCATCGCCTGCGACGGGGGCTACCACTCCGATGCCAGCATCTATCAATTGCAGGGATCGAAATGGGTGAAACAGCCTGGCAGGGCACTCAAGATCGCGGTGTCGCCGGATCTGGGGTTTCCATGGGTGGTCAACGCTGCTGGAAACATTTATTTCTGGAGTGGGTCCACTTTTAACGCGATCGCCGGCTGTGCGACCAGTATTGGGGTTGGGCCGTTGTCGGCGGCGACATTTTTTGGAGATGCGTTTGGGGATGCGTGGATCACCGGCTGCACCCCGGAGGGCAACGGGTATGGCATTTACCAGCTGCAGTCCGGGTCGTGGGTGAAGATCCCTGGTTCGGCAGTGGAGATCGCGGTTTCGCCGGACCTGGGTGTTCCGTGGATCGTCAATAGCCTGCAGCAAATCTATCAATAACCAAAACACCTAGTTACGCCAGTTGTTGCGAGGCAGGGCCTCACAAGCTCCGCCTCGCTTTTTGATCCTGCCCCCGGCTTTGTCATGCTTCGCGCTTTCGGGCGAAACGCGAGTGAGATTTGGGATTGGGTTCGGCGCTCCGGCGCCCGTGGCTGTTGAGCCGCAGCCTTTTTCTTTTTTTTTGTCCTCCTCGCCGATACAATTGGCAAGGCGGTTGCCACATCGCAAATGTTTGATAATCATGGCTACTCGAGTGGCGCCGGCATGTTACACCGGGTGGAGATCCGTCAGCAGTGCTGTAGTTCGGCCGCGTTAAGGAACCGAGCGGCCACTTCGAGTGATATATTGTTCCGGTATGCTACTTCGCCGGCCGACAAAACTCGCGTCTATAGCTGTAGCCCTCACAGCGATCATCCCCGTCTCATCCGCCCAGTCCCGGAACAAGGATTACGAGTGGCCTACCTATAACGCCGATCTGGCCGGTTCGCGCTACCGCCCGCTCGATCAGATCAATGCCTCGAACTTCAGCAAGCTCGAAGTCGCCTGGCGATTCAAAACCGATAGCATCGGCAATCGTCCCGAATTCAAGCTGGAAGGAACCCCTCTGATGGTGAACGGCGCGGTGTATGCCACCGCCGGATCGCGCCGCGGCGTCATCGCGCTCGACGCAGCCACCGGCGAATTGCTGTGGGTCCACGGCGAGCATGAGGGCGCGCGGGGCGCAGCTGCTCCCAGGCAACTCTCGGGTCGTGGCCTCGCCTACTGGTCAGACGGCACAGAGGAGCGCATCCTTTACGTGACGCCCGGCTATCGCCTCATCGCATTGGACGCCAAGACTGGCGCGCTCGTATCCAGCTTCGGCAAAGGTGGCGCCGTCGACCTGAAGCTGGACGACGATCAGACCTTCTCTGCCTGGAACGCCGCTGGCGAGTGGCTCCCCGATTTGACCAACGGGGAAGTCGGATTGCAAAGCGCGCCCATCGTAGCCAAGGACACCGTTATCATCGGCGCGGCCTTCCGCGAAGGCATGACCCCTCGAAGCATGCGCAATAACAAAGGCTACGTGCGCGGTTTCGATGTCCGGACCGGCAAGCGCCTGTGGATTTTCCATACCATCCCCACTAAGGGCGAGTTCGGCTACGACACCTGGGAGAGCGGATCGGCCGAGTACACCGGCAATACCGGAGTCTGGACGCAAATCACCGCCGACGAACAACTGGGCCTGGTGTACCTTCCGGTGGAGTCTCCCACCGGCGATTATTACGGGGGCCACCGGTCGGGCAACAACTTGTTTGGCGAAAGCCTGGTCTGTGTCGACCTGAAAACCGGAAAGCGTAAATGGCATTACCAGCTTGTGCACCATCCACTCTGGGACATGGACATTTCTTCCGCGCCGCTGCTGGCCGACGTAAACGTCGATGGCAAGCCTGTGAAAGCGGTCGCGGTGCCCTCCAAGCAAGGTTTCTTGTACGTCTTCGATCGGGTGACCGGCAAGCCCGTCTGGCCCATCGAAGAGCGTGCCGTTGAAAAGGGTAACGTACCCGGCGAGTGGTACGCTCCCACCCAGCCGTTTCCAACCAAACCGCCAGCCTACAGCCGCAACGGCGTCACGCCGGACGTCTTGATCGACTTTACGCCCGCCATGCACGACCAGGCCCTGACCATCGTTTCCAAATATCACTTAGGCCCGGTCTTTACGCCACCCTCCGCCAGCAAAGTGGAAGGTCCGCTCGCGACGCTCACGCTCGGCACCGCAGCGGGAGGCACCAATTGGCCGGGCGGCTCATTCGATCCTGAAACTCACACCGTGTATGTTTTTGCCTGCAACGCTTGCCTGGTTCCCATCGGCCTGATGCAATCGCCCAAAGACATTTCGGATATGAACTACATCTCCGGCATCGCCGGACTGCCGGTGCGGGTTGCCCGTGGACCGGGTGAGAACGCGGGCGCAGACTCGCCTCCGCCCCCCAAGGCTCCACCGCCAGCTGCCCGCAGCGGCGGGAGCGGCGGCAGCGGGTTTGTACCGCTGAGCGTCGACGGTCTGCCGTTGATCAAACCGCCCTATGGAATCATCTCCGCCATCAATCTCGATCGAGGCGAGATCGTCTGGCAAACACCGCATGGCGATACGCCGGATTCGGTTCGCAACCATCCCGCGCTCAAAGGAATGGACATTCCACGCACCGGGCAGAACACCTATAATGTCGGAACGCTAGTCACCAAAACGTTGGTGATCGCCGGCGACGGCCAGGTAACCACCACGCCTGAACATCCGCGCGGCTCCATGCTGCGCGCCTACGACAAAGCCAACGGCAAAGAAGTGGGCGCGGTGTGGATGCCGGCGCCGCAAAGTGGATCGCCCATGACCTATATGCTGAACGGGAAGCAATACATCATCGTGGCCGTGAGTGGAGGCAACTACTCGGGCGAATACATTGCGTTTACGTTGCCCTCGGCGGAATGATCGGTTAATGATCCTCAGGATCCTACTTGCACTCTGCGCGCTTCATTTCCTCGCGAACGCGCAAACATCGCACTCCGTCTGGGACGGCGTCTACACCGATGAACAGGCCAAGCGCGGCCGCGGTCTCTATAGCCAACACTGCGGCTCGTGTCACGGCGCGGCACTCGAGGGCGGCGAAAGCGCGCCCACGCTAGCCGGTAGCGAATTCCTCTCCAATTGGAACGGCCTGACGGTCGGTGATCTCTTCGAGAGAATCCGCTCCACCATGCCGCAGGATAAACCGCGAACCCTCAGCCGCGAAGTGAACGCCGACATCCTAGCCTGCATTCTCCGCGCGAACCAGTTTCCGGCAGGGAAGACTGAACTG
Source organism: Bryobacteraceae bacterium (assembly GCA_036008345.1). GTDB lineage: Bacteria > Acidobacteriota > Terriglobia > Bryobacterales > Bryobacteraceae > Palsa-89. Next base: position 23,126 of record DASYNU010000089.1, on the reverse strand, counting down.
CCGCACGCGGCGGAAGTGTTGAAAGAAATTCGGATCGAGGCAACTAAGCCGGAGAAATGAAGCTATCAGGGGTTGGTTTTGACGTATTTCTTCACATCCTTGGCCCCAACCTCCGCCCCATAAACATTGCCCGCCGCATCGGCTGCCACCCCTTCCGCGGCGCTGGTGATGGCCGTACCGAGCGAAGGATCGGGAATGAAAGCCGTCACCTTTCCCGCCTTCACGCTCCCGATCCGGATGCCGCGCTTCCAGCCCGGATTGTGGCCATAACCCTCTTTGTCCGTCGATTCCGAGTCAGCCACATAAATCACATCGTTCTTATCGATATAAATTCCACTAGGCCGGCTGAACTGCGTCCATTCTTCGAGAAACTTGCCGTCCTGGTCGAAAATCTGGATGCGATTGTTCCCGCGATCGCCGACAAACAGCCGTCCTTGCGAATCGAACGCCAGCGCATGCGGCATTTCAAACTGCCCCGGCCCGGATCCGTGCCCGCCCCATTGCTTGATAAATTTCCCGTCCTTCGACAATTTCACGACCCGCGCGTTACCGGTGCGAACACTGTGTCCGTCGGAAACGAAGATGTCGCCATTTGGCGCAATGGCGACATCGTTGGGCTGATTGAACGTATCCGGCCCGTCACCGGCCACGCCCGCCTGGCCCAGCGTCATCAAGACCTTCCCCTCCGGACTGAACTTGAATACCTGATGACCCTTGCCTTCCTTGCCCTGGCCATCGGTCACCCAGATATTGCCTTCTGGATCCACGCAAATGCCGTGCGGGAACACGAACATACCCGCGCCGAAGCTCGCCAGCAGCTTGCCGGACTGGTCGAACTTGAGAATCGGCGGATCCATTTTCCCCACGCAACTATTGGCCCCGCATCGCTCCGCGACCCAGATGCTCTTGCCATCGCGATCTATATCCACCGCGCTGGTCGATCCCCAGGTCCGCTCCTCCGGAAGCTGCCCCCAGTGATCGAAAGTGCGATAAGGATTCGGTTGCGAATTGGGCTGCGCGTACGCCGCCACAATGCAGAGTGCGATCGTCGGAATAACTGAGGCAAGGTTCTTCATGACGTCTCCGTGTTACATCATTGCAGCAGGAATTTCAACAGCGCGGCGTTGAATACATCCGGCGCTTCGAGATGTGGAACGTGGCCCAGGCCCGGAAGCAGCGCCAGCTCAGCATTGGGAATGGTATCGGCAATGTGCTTGGCCCGTTCAGGAAAATCCGGCGTATCTTTGTCCCCTCCCAGCACCAGCGTGCGCGACTTGATCTTTGCCCAATCGTAGTAGACCGGGTCCAGGTAAAGGATCTGTTGATAAATCGCGCGCACCATGGCGAGCCGCGGCCAATCGCCGCTGAGCGTCGGCGCATACAGGATGCGTACGTATTTCTCGTACTCCGGCTTCCAGGACCCCGGCGTCGGAAAGTAGCGGCGAATATTGGCGTAAAACGCCTGGTAGAGCTGATCGTGAGTCATTGACATGGTGCGCTGGTAGGCGTCATCGGCGCTGTGCCAGGGCGTTTGGTAGCGGGGATCCGTCAACCCGATCGGATTGTAGATCACGGCCTTCTCCGTCATATCGGGGTACGACGCAGCGAATCGTGCTGCTAACATTCCGCCCATCGAATGTCCGATGATGACCGCTTTGGCAATCCCGAGCGATTGTAAAAGTTTTCTCGTGTTCAACGCCATATCGTGAAAGTTGTAAGGGATGATCGGTTTCGAAGATCGTCCAAATCCGATTTGGTCCGGCACAACCACGCGAAAACCATTCTTGCGCAGCACTTGGATCGGCGCGCTGAAATAAAATCCGCCGAAGTTCATCCCATGCAGCAGAACCACGGTCCGGCCGTTCGGTTCCTCGGCCGGCGCGATGTCCATATACGCCATGCGCAGATCTTGACCGTACAACGTCAACGGCATGTACTGGACCGGATACGGATACTCGATGTCATCGTAAGTGATGCTGCCGGGTTTGACGTCCGCCGGCGCGGGGGGTAGTTCCTGGGCGGCGAGCGACACCACGACGAGAAGTGCCAGGCCTTTGGTGATCATGGCTTGACCGCGACATTTACCATCGCGTTGGTCCAGCAGCATTGAAAGCCGCGCCCGCCGTCGCCAGACCAATCGTTAGCCACTACGCGCAGAATATAGTCTCCCGGCTGGCTGAAAGTCGCGGTGGTAGTTGCTTTGCCGTTGAACGGAGCCTGGCCTTCGGTTTTCTCCACGGCCGGCCGGGCATTGGAGAACGTCACGTTGCCCGGTCCGCGATATTTCCCCCACGCGATGGTCACCGCTGGAAGCTTGGGCGGTTTCGCATTCGGAAACGTTTTGGCATCGTCAGAAAGCCAAACCGTCAGCGTCACCGGATTGGGCAGCGTGGTGGTGAGCGACGTCGTGATCGGCCGAGGCCCCTGCACTCCCGCGCTGTCTTCTTCGAAACGAATTACCGGCGGCGTATTGCCCATGCCCACTTCATAAAATGGCGAAACCTCCCACAGCGGATCCAGGCTCATCGGAATCACCGAGGTCTGACGATTCGCCACCAGCGTCCAAGTCATCTTCGTTCCGAAATCCTTCGGCACAGTGACGGTGAAGACGCCCCACTGGCGCCGGGGCAGGAAATGAGTCGGCTGGCCTTGATCGGGGCCGCCCGGATCGATCCGATTGTTCGGCCCCACCGGAATATCCAGCTCTTCTTTTGCATTCCGGTTGAAGTATCCCAACAAAAGGCTGAAGCTTCCGTCGGGATTCTTGAACCAACCTTCGAAAGCCCCGGTGATGCTCTGCCCGGCGTCATGCATCGGCTCCATCGGCAACTGGGACTGCCCCCACAACGCCACAGCGCCCATCACCAGCGTCAGTAGGGCGGACGCCTTCGTCCGCGCCGTACCCCCCGGTCCGGCTGGAAGAACTATCAATCTTCTACTGAACTTGCCGCTCGGCACTGGTTCGATCCGGCTTGTGCTTCGCCACCCAATCCTTATAATCGTCTTCGCTGATGTACGTCACGTTCACCCACGCGTGCCCCATTTCGTCCACCGTCCGGTCTCCATACCCCACCCACTGGTTCGGGTCCGGATTATTGGGATTAGCCGTGGTGTTGTCATACCAGGACGTGATGCACAGCACCGTACCTTTAGGAAGCACCGGAGCGGCCTCGTCCGCGTAGATGTAATTCGTCATCCAATTAAAGTTGAAGTGATCGACGTAGCTCAACATCCGCACCGTGCCGTCCGGCAGGATGGCTCGCATGGACATCGCCTTGCCGCGCAGATGCATGTGCGGTTGGAAATTCTCTAGGCGCGCCGGCGCCTTCAGCACGTGATAATCCTCAGTCTGCGCGATGGAATTGGGAGGAATGTCGACGACAAAGCCGGGAGTCGACGCGAAAAGCGTCAAGCGCGTGCGGTACTTCGGCACTTCGCCCTTTGGATAAAGATACACGCCCAACTCCACGTGATCGCGAACCGTTTCACCCACCGCGTGCAGATGGATATCCCAACGGATCTGCGATCCGGGCAGCAGCAATTTACCCGTGCCCGGCCGATACACATCGTATTGCTTTCCTACGGCCCATTCCATCAAAAGACCTGGGCCATTAGCCGGATCGTCGACGGAAACACCCGGCTCTTCCTGCTCGAGCCTCGCCAGCGCATGGTGAGTAATTCGGCGGCCGGCGGTTGTACCCGGCCGCATCTCCACCGCTCGCACCCAGCGAGCTTCCGTAACCGGTATCGGAGTGGCCGGCTTCCACCACACGTCCTGACCATGCGCTGGCATGGTATAGGGTTCCGATTGGATCACCAGATCCGGCGGCCCGTATTGCTTGGCCAACTGCCATTGCTCGTCATCCGGCCAGTGTAGCGGCGCGGGCATATCTTTCGGATCGCCCTGCGGGGCGCCTGCATCCACCCATTGAACGATGGTGTCGATCTGCGCGCCCGTCAGCGACCGGTCATTCTGGAATTGCTGGATTCCGACCGTCTTGTCGAGGTGCCACGGCGGCATTTGCCGGCGCACCACGCGCTCTTTGATGGCTTTCGCCCACGGCCGTACTTCCTGATAAGTGATCAGCGACATCGGCGCCGCAGTCCCCTTGCGATGGCACTCTTCGCACTTGGCTTGGAAGATGGGTGCGACATCCTTGGCGAATGTCACCGTCGCGGCGGATGCGTGAATCGAGAGCATGAGCCAAGCGCCCGCTCCGAGAATACGCACCATAGGCCTCCCTCTATCGGATCGCTACCATTTTAAGCAAAACTTCAGCCGGAATGAAGCCCCTGGGGGGCGTACCCCGGCTACCTCTTCGGCCAAACCACGCCTTGCTCCTGCTTCGCTATGGGCGCGAGGCCCTTGTACGCGAATTTCTGCAAGCGCTGCCCGCGATATGTCTCGGTGGTAAAAATGTTGCCTTTCGAATCCGTCGCGATGCTATGCACGGCGTAAAATTGGCCGGGCTGGCGTCCCCCATCCCCGAAGCTGGTCAGTACTTCGAGCGTTTCACGCAGCAGGATGTGAATCTGCTCATTCGCTCCGTCGGCGAGATAGATGTAGGTCTGGTGCGGATCCTTGGAGAACGCGATGTCCCATACCGAACCGTCTCCCAGAGTGTCCTTATAGAGAATCTGTTCCTTCACAAACGTGCCGTCTGGCTTGAAGACCTGTATACGGTCGTTGGGGCGGTCGCAAACATACAGCAGGCCGTCATTTGAAAGCTCGGCGCAATGCACCGGATTGCGGAATTGCTGCGCCGGCGGATCGCTCGGATTGTAGCGGCCGAGCGGAGTGTCGTCGGGCTTGTGGCCGTAGGCGCCCCAGTGGCGCTTATATTTTCCGGTCTCGGCATCGAACACCACTACCCGGCGATTCCCGTATCCGTCGGCCACGTACAGCTCATCGGTCTTCGGATCGATAAACATTTTGGCCGCGCCCTTGACGTTGTCGGTGTCGTTGCTGCCTTTGCTCTCGCCGGGCTTGCCGATCTGCATCAGGAATTTTCCTTCCTGGGTAAACTTCAGCACCATGTTGTCGTTAAAGTAGCCGCCGGGTGCCGGCGGCTGTCCGGGAGTGGGCGGCGGACTGCCGGGCTTGGGCCGCCCGTTGCCCCCAATCCATACATTGCCTTTGTAGTCGACGGTGATTCCGTGATTAGTCTCCGGCCAATCGTAGCCCGGTCCCGGACCACCCCAGTGACCGATCAGATCGCCCTGTTGATTGAACTCCAGCACCGGCGGAGCCGCCACGCAGCATTCGGCCGCCTTGGGCGTGGCTTGCGCATACGCTTCCATTCTTTCGATGGACTGGCCCCGGTGGACCATCCAGATGTGATCCTGAGCATCCACCGTTACACCGATCGCATTGCCTATGATCCAATGGTTGGGCAGCGGCTTGGGCCACAGCGGATCTACTTCGAACCTGGGCGCCTTGACAGCCGCGGCGTGGACCACCGCTCGCCTGGACAACACGGCGGATCCGATTCCCAGCGCTGCCGCAAGCGCCAGAAACGAGCCACCGATTTGGAAGTTGCGCCTCATTCGATTCATCCTCCTTCAGGGATTTATGCCACTATACATGATTCCGGAATCGCTAGATGCTTGCAGGCGAAAGCGCCAGCGCCACGTGTCCGCCACAGCCCTGCGTTAAACTGGTTTCGCTCATGCCTAGCAGAATTACCGCGTTGATGGCCATGTGCGTCGCGGCCGCAGCGCATGACATTCCGAACGATGTCATGGTGCAAGCATTCGTCAAACCAGAGGGCAACCGCCTCCATCTGCTGGTGCGCGTCCCGCTCAAGGCAATCCGCGACATCAATTTCCCCGAGCGCGGCCAAGGCTATCTGGATCTGACGCAGGTGGACCCCTTGCTTTCCGACGCGGCCCGGCTTTGGATCTCCGACTTTATTGACATCTACGAGGGCGAAGCGCTTCTCACGCGGCCGCGCGTCATAGAAACGCGCATCGCTCTCGAGTCCGACCGATCCTTCGCATCTTACGAGCAAGCCTGGGCGCACCTCACAGGACCCAAGCTCGCGCCGGAGACCGATGTGGTCTGGAACCAGACCATGTTCGATGTTCTCTTCGAGTACAGTATCGCCTCGGATCGATCCCGCTTTTCAATCCATCCTTCGCTCGCGCGACTGGGTCTCCGGGTGATCACGGTGCTCCGTTTTGTGCTGCCGGGCGGCCCGGTTCGCGCTTTCGAATTCAGCGGCGATCCCGGCTTGGTCAGGCTCGATCCGCACTGGTATCAGGCCGCGCTAACGTTCGTGCGCTTAGGTTTTCTGCATATCCTCGAAGGAACCGATCATTTGCTGTTTCTGTTCTGCCTGGTCATTCCTTTTCGCCGCCTGCGGGCGCTGATACCGATCGTCACCTCGTTCACCGTGGCGCATTCCATCACGCTCATCGCGTCAGCCTACAACCTCGGGCCCGACTGGTTGTGGTTTCCGGCGTTGATCGAAACCCTGATCGCGATGTCCATCGTCTACATGGCGCTCGAAAACATCGTAGGCAAGAGTACCGTCAACTCGAGATGGATGATCACGTTCGCGTTCGGCCTGGTGCACGGATTCGGCTTTTCGTTCGCGTTGCGCCAGACCTTGCAGTTCGCCGGTTCGCATCTTCTGACATCGCTGCTCGCATTCAACGTCGGCGTCGAATTAGGACAACTCCTGGTGCTGGTGTTGTTGATCCCGGCACTAGACGCGCTCTTTCGCTTCTTGGTAGCCGAGCGGATGGGAACCATCATTCTGTCCGCGCTGGTGGCTCACACGGCCTGGCATTGGATGATTGATCGCGGCGAGCGGTTGAATCAATTCCGATTCCAGTGGCCTGCGCTCAACACCGGGCTGCTAGCGAGCGCACTGTGGTGGATGATGCTAATCGCGGCTGCGGCTGGATTCCTCTGGGTTGTGTCGGCGTTCCTGGGCAATCGCGCACGCGGAGTCAGGTCTTCGAGGTCTTACGCGAAAAGCGAAGGATCCTCCCCACCATGACCGGCAACAATCGATTTCCAACGCACTGGAGAGCTAGAGGCTCGTGAAACCGGCGCGTCGGAGACCGCGCTGTACCTCTGGACTTTTCATAAATGTGCTCCACACGAACCCGGTGCGTAGATTTTCCGCCATTAGCATAGTTATCCCCGTGTCGATTGCAATCACATCCGTGTCGTACCACTTTTTCAAGGGATTGAAGGCATTCACGAATCCGTAGCGGGTCCAAACCTCGGGTCCGTAATGGTTCTTGATGTACTTGAGGACACGCAGGGCGGCATTGGGCAGAAACGGTAGCGAGCCTCCTGTGGCGCTCGGGACAACCGTGCCGTCAATCGGACCGATCTCTGGCGGACCGCCCCACACCACGTATCCATGTTGAGAGTCCGAGGCGGTTATGCCCCAGAGGTCATCGCTATAATCGGGAAACTGCTTGCTAAGTTCGAGGCAGAAGCGGCGATGGACTTCCGTCGCGGTAACGGAATTTTTGAAGTAATCGGCGTAGCGGTCCCGCTTGCCGCGAAAATCAAACCAAGCCTGGGAGTACTGGTGGATGAAGAGAGGCGCAAACGAACCGATATATCGAAGCCCGTCATATTCGAAAGTGGTTCGCTTCCAGGCATTCCAGGTCTCTACCGGTAACGGATGCGAAGAGGACCCCAGGCCGAGTAAGTACAGCATCATGTGCTCGCTGTAATAGTCCCATCGATAAGGCAGGAAACCGGCCTCGGGCAGCCATCCATGCGGCAGCAGCGACGTATCTTCGGAGAGCCAAGTCCAGTCAATGCGGTTGAAGATCTCATAAGCCAGGCGTGTGATTTCGGCGGATCGGAAGTGCTCGCGGCAGGTGAGCACTCCGCACAACAGGATGGCGGTGTCAACGGAGGACACTTCGGAGTCCCAGATCCTTTCGCCGGTTTTTGGGTTGGCCCAGTGATAAAAGAACCCGCGGTGCGTCGGCATCTTCTTCGACAGGAAGCGGAGCGAGATCATGGCCCGTTCGCGCGCCTCGCTTAACGAAACCCAGCCATTTTCCTGTCCGATGCACAGCGCCGTCAGGCCGAAGCCGGTGGCCGCGATGCTGGCCACTACGCTATTGTCGATTGCCCGTACATTGCATCGGTCGCTCACCAGGCCCGTCTCGGGGTTGGCCAACTCCCAAAAAAACAGAAAGTTCGCCTTCTCCAGATCTTCCAGGAACTTATTGTCTTCCTGTGAGAGAACGCCGGCTCCGGCGGAATCCGCCGATCGGGCAACATTGAAGGGCGCCAATGCACCCACACATACGATGTCCCGCAAAAGCCCGCGGCGTGATAAAGCGAGCGATCTGGTGCTTTCTTGGGGCACTTTTATCAATTTAAACGATCATGAGCGGCAGCAGGGCCGTGTATCATACACTCGGGGCGTGAAAGACAAAGCGTCTGGACATCGGAAGGCTGCGATTTGGGCCGCGATCGGTGTGGGTCTCGGAGTTGTCATCGCAGGGCTGATGGTGGAATTACCCCGCTTCAGGCGGGAGAGATCGCTCGCCGGTGCGGTGCTCATTGCAAACGCGGACCCGAGAAAACAACTGCCTGTCCCGAACGTGGAGATCACTGCGGAAGTAGGAGGCACGGCTGTGCGGGCCAAGTCTGATTCTTCTGGGTTCTTCCGTCTGAACTGGCCTTCCGGAGTCTGGCGAGGAGAACAGGTTTTGCTCAGGTTCCGTCATCCGGACTACCAGCCGCTTGACATCACGCGCCACCTGACAGGCGAGCTGTACATCGCCCGCATGACTTCCTCCTCTTCCATTAAGGATGTGGAGTCGGACCGCCAGGAAGTTACCTTGACCGGCATTCGCGTACGGTATGCCGTCAAGGCCACCACTACGATCAACATCGGGAGCGTGGCCAAGACCCTGGAAGTCGTCAATACCGGTAATGTTCCTTGCGATCCCCGGTCGCCTTGCGCACCGGATCGAAAATGGAAGGCCGCAATTGGAACAATATCGCTCGATGCCGGTGAAGGCCAGCAATTTCAGAATGTGAGAATTTCGTGCATAGCCGGGCCTTGCCCGTTCACAAAGATAGAATCCGACGCGTTTTCGAGCGGCGGCCGTAAGATCGGCGTATCGGTTCGCGCTTGGAGTGACACTGTGACCTTTCTGGTGGAGGCCGACGTGGTGCGTAGTATGCTCAGTGACACGATCCGCCGGGCTTACCCATCGATTTTCGGCCGGGCCATGACGTTTACCTTGCCTCCCACAGGCGAGGGACCCAGTATTGAAGCGGAGGTCAACGGACTCGAAATTGTTTTCCCGTTGGGTCCCGATCTCAGCCTGTCGTGGGCCTCCTGCAGTGTTCAAGTCCCTTCGAATCAACCTAAACTATATAGTTGCGAATTGAAGCCAGGATATCGATTCCGATAGTGCCATTCCTGAAAAGGGGAAGCATGAGTCTCTCAATCAAGTTTGCACCTCGCCGTTCTTTCATGCACCCCATGTCAAGGGGGAATTGTGGAGCGAGCCATTAACGATTCACTTGGTGAAGCGCGTTCTCGGCGCCTAGCTTCACGATTTGTCACACGAAAGCCTTCAGAATTGGATAAGATCATCGCGTATTTGGCGGAAGCAGGATGCGCCTTCAGAATTGACCGGCGGCCGCTCGAATGGCGTTAGAGCGACAGACCGCTATTTTCCGTAAGTTTGCGAGAAACGGTTTCTGGCGCGACGGTGTCCTCTAATTGTGTTTTTAGGAGGGCAAGACCGGACTCGGATCAAGAAACTGCTTCAACCATGGTGGCATCGTGTGGTGGCATCGTGTTGTAATCGAGCGGGTTGGACTAAAAAGGGACTGTGATCGTGTCTCGATCGACGGGCTTATACCTGGCTCAATCGCCACCCGAATGAGGCCGGACATTGCGTTCATTTTCATGTGCTGATGGAGGAGCGGCTAAGTGAGGACGTCGCCGAAGGCGCATCCGCCTGGAATGCCAGTTGCCTCGCAAACGGGTTCAACTGGTACATCGGTGGCCTGTCCGCCATCACCGTGCCGGGATCATCCAAGTCCCTCCTGGCCAGGAATGAAAGTGCCCCAAGTGGGTAGCATACCAACGTCCGAGGTTCCCGATGGCGCGTGAGCCGCAGGAGCAAAATCTCATCCTGCGACGTCCCGGCAGCACGCCGGATCCCCTTTGGTACAAAGATGCCATCATCTACGAGCTCCACGTGCGCGCATTCAAGGACAGCAATGCCGACGGAGTAGGTGATCTTCCAGGCTTGCTACAGAAGCTGGATTATCTTCAGGATCTGGGGGTCACTTGCATCTGGTTGTTGCCGTTTTTCCCATCGCCGTTGAGGGATGACGGCTACGATATCTCCGACTACCTGAACGTTCACCCCATGTACGGCACCCTGGAAGACTTTCAAGCTATCCTTGCAGCCGCCCATGAACGCGGGTTGCAGGTGATGATCGAGCTGGTGGTTAATCATACATCCGATCAACATCCATGGTTTCAAAGGGCGCGCCAAGCCCCGGCTGGATCGCCGGAGCGCGAGTTTTACGTGTGGAACGACACGGACCAGAAATATCGCGACGCCCGCATCATCTTTACCGATACCGAAAAATCCAACTGGACATGGGATCCAGTGGCTAAGTCATTTTACTGGCACCGGTTCTTTTCGCACCAGCCCGATCTGAACTACGACAATCCCGAGGTCGTCGGCGAGGTGCTCAAGGTCATGCGCTACTGGCTGGATCTAGGTGTCGACGCTCTGCGAGTGGACGCGGTCCCCTACTTAGTTGAACGGGAGGGGACCAGTTGCGAGAATCTTCCCGAGACCCATGCCATCATCAAGACGCTACGCCAGCAGATTGATGCGGATTATGCCAACCGCTTGCTCCTGGCCGAAGCTAATCAGTGGCCCACCGACGTGCGGCCCTACTTCGGCGACGGAGACGAATTCCATATGGCATTTCACTTCCCGCTGATGCCCAGAATTTACATGGCGCTGCGGCAGGAAGACCGGTTGCCTATCACCGACATCATCGCGCAGACCCCAGCTATTCCTGAGACTTGCCAATGGGCCCTCTTCCTTCGAAACCACGATGAACTCACGTTGGAAATGGTGACCAGCGATGAACGCGATTACATGTATCTGGCGTACAGCGCCGATCCCCGTATGCGAATTAATCTTGGCATTCGGCGTCGCCTCGCACCGCTGGTGGATAACAGCCGCCGCCGGGTGGAACTGCTGAATAGCCTGCTATTTTCGTTTCCGGGAACACCCATTCTCTACTACGGTGACGAAATAGGAATGGGAGACAACATTTACCTCGGCGACCGCAATGGCGTGCGAACTCCCATGCAATGGACGGGAGATCGGAACGCTGGATTTTCGACGGCGACACCCGCCAAACTATACAGTCCCCTCATCATGGACCCGTTGTGGGGATACGAAGCGATTAATGTTGAAGCTCAGCAGAGCGATCCATCCTCGCTGTTGAACTGGATGCGAAATATGATCGCGCTTCGAAAATTGTTCAGCGTCTTCGGGCGCGGCAGCATCGAGTTCCTGAATCCGGAGAATCGCAAAATACTGGCTTATCTGCGGCAGTATGGGGACGAGCAGGTCTTGTGTGTTGCGAACCTTTCACGCTTCGCACAGCCTGTCGATTTGGACTTGTCGAATCTCGAAGGGACCATTCCCGTGGAGATGCTCGGGTATGTGGAGTTCCCGCCCATCCAACGGCAACCCTACCGGCTCACACTGGCTCCGTATGGTTTCCTGTGGCTGGAACTCCACAGACCCGAAGCTCCCGAGATCGTCGCCGGCGAAACAGAGCCGTCACCACTACGCGTCGCGGACGGCTGGGAGAGTTTTTTGACGGGTGCGCAGGCACGTCGTCTGGAAACCCAGCTTCTTCCTGAATATCTTTCGAAGCAGCCTTGGTTTCTCGGAAAGTCACGACGCCTCAAGGCCACGCGGATTGCCGACTTTGCCGTGCTCGAGACCTCTCATTCCGCCCTGGCAATGATTGAAGTTCAATATGAAAGTGGACCGCCGGAATCCTATGTTGTTTCACTTGCAATGACGTTCGGCGACAGTGCGGAGGAGTTGCGGCGTGAAGCCGCTGGCGTGGTTTCATCTATCATCTCGCGCGAAGGATCTGGTGTCCTGCATAATGGCATCCTAAATGATAATACCTGCGCGGAAATTCTCTCGTTGATCGAGAATACCCGTGAGATCCCCACGCGGCACGGCCGTATCCGCGGTGAGCGCGGCATGGCTTTCGAGGCCCTCCGTGGCTCGACGGAAATCCCGTTGCAGGTGCGGCGTGCCTCAGCCGAACAACGCAACACTTCCATTCTTTATGGAGATCGATTCATCCTAAAGCTCTTCCGGCGGCAGGAAGCCGGGCCGAATCCCGATTGTGAAATCGGAAGATATCTGACCGAAAAGGTACAGTTCGACCACATACCGCCTTTTGCCGGCTTAATCGAGTACGTGCCCGCGGACGGAGAATCCTCCACGCTGGCCATGCTTCAGGGTTTGGTAGCAAACGAAGGAGACGGTTGGAAGTGGACGGTCGAAGAGCTGGAGCGCTTCTACGAAAATTGCGCGCCGGCCGCATTTCCGGAAGAATTGACAGGCAAGCTATCGAATCCGAAAGAGCTTTTGGAGGGCGCGCCGGATTTGGCGCGCGACCACGTCGGCATCTATCTCGACTCGGCTGCCACGCTCGGCCGCCGCACCGCTGAATTGCACCTGGCATTGGCTTTGCCAAGCGATGATCCGGCATTTGCACCGGAGCCACTAAGCGCCGATGACTTCAACAGCTTGCTGGCTGATCTCGGGCAACAGGTGTCGGGCGTTTTCGATGTACTGAGGGGCAACATGGCGCGTTTGCCGGATGAAGTGGTGGATTTGGCTGCGTTGGTGCTCAGCCGGCGCCGGCATATTCTCGATCGTTTCCAGACTCTGGCTGGAAAGAGCTTGCACGCGCAACGCACTCGAATTCACGGCGATTACCGTCTGGGGCAGGTGCTGCGTGCAAAAACAGATTATGTGATTCTGGACTTTGAAGGCGACCCGGCGCGCTCGCTCGCCGGTCGGCGTTTCAAGCGATCCCCCTTCCAAGATGTGGCGGCCATGTTGCGATCTTTCAGCTACGCTGCTCAAACCACTCTGATGAATTATGCAGCTCGGCGGCCCGAAGACTTGACCTGCTTGGAACCGTGGGCGCAGCTCTGGGAGCAGACCACCTCGGCGGAGTTTCTGCGCGCTTATCGTGAAACGGCACAAGGAGCGGAGTTTCTGCCTGCCGATGGCGGCGATTGGCGGATGCTGCTCGACACTTACCTGTTCGAAAAGACGCTGCGTGAACTCTTGTATGAATTGAATGATCGTCCCAACTGGGTACGCATACCCTTGATGGGAATCTTGTCGCTCTCACTATGAGCTCGTGCGATAGCGTAATTCCAAGAGGCTAAAAGAGTGGAACTGGACTCCATCCCAGAACACGCCCGGAAGCGGATGGATCAAATCGGCGCCGGGGATCTGGTGGTCGGCATCCTTGCGCAAAATGGGCAGGTCGACGCCATTCCGATGATACGCGAGGCGCTGCAGACGCTGCCTGGAGTGCCGCGGACGGTTGTTATCCAGAATAATGGCGCTCCACGTCCGGCCTCGAATGAGGCTCAGGCTGCCGATCACAACAGCGCCGCAGAGGAGCAGCCGCCATTTGTCGTCTCGTGGAGGCTTTCCGCGTCCGATCCTTTGACAGTACCAGTGCAAAACATGTCCGAGGCTTACGACTCTATCTTTGCGGCCGCGGAAAAGCTCGGGGCTCGAGCCTGCTGCGTCGTGGCTTCCAATCTGGAGAGTCTCACCTCGCGATGGATTTCGCAGCTTACTCAGCCTTTGCTCGAAATGGATTTCGATCTAGTCACGCCCTGTTACGCACATCACAAATTCGAAGGGCTGATCAACAGCAGTATTATTTGCCCGCTCAGCCGAGCCCTTTATGGCAAGCGAATTCAAAATCCAATGGGACCCGATTTGGGACTGTCCGGACGACTCCTCGAAAAAGTAGTTGGAACAAGTTCCTTAGCCAAAGCGGCGAGTAACCGGATGCATCCGTTGGTCTCGATTGCGCCGTCCGCGATCGATGGCAGTTTCAGGATCTGCCAGTCCCACCTTGGGACGCGCCTATATCCTGCCACCGACTGGACGAATTTGAGTAACCTCCTGGCCCAGATCCTGGGTCCGGTTTTTCTCGGCATGGAGCGCAACACCGTTGCTTGGCAAAAGACTCGGGGAACGCAGCCGGTGGCAGTATTCGGCGAGCCGGCACCTCTCTCGGCGGAAATGGGCGCCGTAGATGTACACCGCATGCTCGAATCGTTTCAACTGGGAACCCGAAACTTGCAGGACATCTGGAGTCTGGTGCTGCCACCCGGCACCTTGCTGGGACTAAGGAAGCTCGCCGTTCTATCGCCGGGACAGTTCCGGATGCCAGACGAATTGTGGGTTCAAATTGTATATGATTTTGCGCTAGGGCATCGTCAGCGAACCATTAGCCGCGAGCATTTGCTGCGGGCGATGACGCCGCTGTATCTGGGATGGGTGGCTTCTTACGCGCTTGAGTTGGAGACTGCGGGAGGATCGGCTGTCGAGCAGCGGCTGGAACGGCTGGCCCTGGCGTACGAAGCCGCCAAGCCGTACCTGGTTTCTCGATGGCGTTGGCCTGACCGCTTTAATCCGTAATGACTGGAAGGGAGGGAGCTATGTGGAATCAAGCCCGGCAAGCGTTGAATGAATCGATGGGCAGGTTGTTGAGCCAGTTCGTGAACTTATTGCCTGGGATTGTGGCGTTGATCGTGGCGTTGCTGGTTGCGGCTCTGGTGGCCTGGGTACTCGCTCTCATTGTGAAGCGATCGCTCACCGGCATCCGCTTTGATCAGCGGCTGGCCGGTTGGGGTTTGCCTTTGGCGGAGTGGTCGCCTTCGAAAAGTCCGACATTGTTGGTCACCCGAGTGGTGTCTTGGGTAGTGATCCTTATCGGATTCCTGATCGGCCTCGCGTCTTTCGATGCTGCATTGACTTCCCAACTCGTACACAGTCTATTCGCATATCTGCCAAACGTATTGGGCGCCTTGCTTGTTTTGCTGTTCGGGAATATTATCGCCCGCTTTCTGGCGCGAAGCGTATTGATCGGCGCTGTAAATATGAATCTGCAATACGCGCGTCTTTTGAGTGTGGGTGTTAAGTGGCTAGTGATCGTGCTGGCCGTGGCGATGGCGTTGGAGCACCTCAAGATTGGGGCGGGCACGGTTCAGCTCGCTTTTGGCATTCTTTTCGGTGGAATCGTGTTTGCATTGGCACTTGCAGTTGGCCTGGGATCCAAGGAACTAGTTACCAGGTCACTCGAGCGCGAGGCGAGCAAACCCTCGACGGAGGCGGTGGAGGAGCCATTCCGTCACATATAAATTAATCGGCGCACTGACCACCTTCTCAGATTGCAGACGACGTGCCGCCGCACTCCTATTTCTTGAGAAGCCTTCCCTGGGATTTGATAGTGCGAAGGGGATTTGTCAACAGTGATTGCGGGCTTGCCAACGCGTCCCCGACACACTGGCGGGTGTGGCGACTGCGGCTCAAATCGACGGTGCTCGTCCAAGTTACATCATCTAAGGTGAGAGGCATCTCCGCAGCTCCCGTTGCCCTCAGCGTTGTCGTGCCTGCAACTGGATGACGAAACGCCAAATCAGAGCCCCAAAGACAGGAGGTACACGCGACTGCTTGAGTCACCGGCAACGATGCGGCGATCATCAGCGAATGCGCACCAGCGCGTGGCCCCGTCACAGTGAAATGTGGCGAATCGCAAGCTCGGCCGCCCTCGCTCAAGGCATCACCACCGACGCTTATCGATCCACACCTCGAAATCGCTCACCAAGATATACTCTCTATCGGATTGGTACCAAAATATCAGTCAGGTCACGAGATCGGGCGGACGAGGAAAAACTAGCCGGAGGCAACAAATAGGTGTAGAGCCAGGAGGAGCAATGAAGAAACTATCCAAGATCTTCCTTTCTTACAGTCGAAAGGACAGCAAACGCGCCGAAGCGCTAGAGCGCGCCTTGACGGACCGCGGCATGAACGTGTGGTGCGACACGCGGAGCATAACGGCCGGAACAGAGTGGCCTCGCGCAATCGAAGAAGGGATTCGCGAGGCCCGGGGCGTCGTGATGCTGCTCACTGAGGCCAGCGCTGGCTCGCAATGGGTGATGTACGAGTACGCATTCGCGGTCGGCGCCGCCATACCGATCGTCGCGGTCCTCGTGCCGGGGACGAAGGTTCCAGAGCCCCTGGCTCGCTTTCAAGTTGTTTCGCTTTCGGACCTGGGGGCAGCCGTTGAGAAGATTGACAAAGGGCTCACCGAGCAGGCGCGCTGCGCAAGGGAGGGCCTTGCATCGGTTCCACAACTAGTTGCGAAGCTCCAAGAAGACAATGGAAGACTCGTCCGCATAGGAAGCGGCCGGGTGCCGCCTCTGGGGATCGATCTGTGGGTTGAACACGCTCCTCCCAAAACCAGGAGCGTAAATTTTGAGGTCCTAGATTACGGCTTCAAGGATTCTAAATGGTCTGAAAAACGAGGGAAGGAATCGAGGGAATTTCTGACGAACGATATGAACTCTTATGGCGACGTCGAGATATGGGCGCGCGGAAACGGTCCTGGGAGCGGGACCTGGCTCGCTAAATCGGGTCTCTACGAAGCGTTGGTCCGCTTCCACAGCGACCGTCCCGCGAACGCCGAGATCCGCCGCGGGCTCAAACAAATCAGGGAGAACTAAAGATGTCCTGACTTCCGCTCGAAGTCGCTTAGTTCGCCATGAAGGGCGTCGCTAAGCTTGGGGCGTTCGATGAATACCAGGATCGCATTGGGTTTTCGGGAGCTTGTCCGGCTTTCTTGCGGCCGCCGAGTATTTCACAGAATTCGACCCAAGCAAGCCCGTAATCACGACCTCGCGAGCCAAATCCTTCGAAAACGCGGCGACGGTGCCAGCGTTGTTATTCAGCCTAATCGTATAGGTTCCCTTTCGCTGGAATTGAATGCGGAGCCCTTTTGAGAGCGGAATTCGCGTCGTGGCCGTCTGGTCCCGTGTCCGGGCGCATCGTGTCGAACCATCAATTAACAGTGGCGGCCACGGGCACTGCTCGTCGAGCAGAAAAGCCGTCACCGGCAGGTGCGCTCCACGACGCGCATATATTCGTAGTGCTTAATGGATGTCTGGCCATAATCGGCACCGGCGAGGCCGAGCAAAGGGGTCGACGGACACATCCCCGGCGGATTAACGCTCCATCCTGGATCGTAACCGCACCGCCGTGCGAACACGCCTACATAAGCCTCGCGCCGGTCGGCCATCTCCAACACCTGAGCAAGCGGTGCTACCGACGCTGCAATCAGGTCCTCCATAGCGAGCACCTCATACTCAATGGCGCAGAACCCGGATGGCCGAGGCGCGGTGCTCGCTCAGATCTTCAAACGATGACGAGACGAAAATTCGGATACACGTTCTCTCTCTCTCCCATGATTGAGTCAGACCCGATCGGTCTACCACTCCGGTTCAATACGCGGCCGGGCTGATCGTGGCCACATTCATTGGAGTGAAGGGGATTTCGCGACAGGAATCGGCCTTCCTAGACGGATCTTTCTCAACCTGCTCCCGGCTGCCATCGGAAGCCCTGGCCGCAACCTTCCACGGTAAATCATGCTGGTCATTTAGCCTTCATCGGCCTGGCTCCAACTCTGGCGTTGCGATATCCACAGCGGCCGGCGTACCGTTTATCGAACCATGCCATACGCTGCCCCCAAATGTCGTCACGTAGATTTGCGTTGGATCCGCCGGATCCGGAATCACACGATGGCCCCACTTGAAATTGAAACCCGGGACCCGATTCCAGTGCTCGCCGCGGTCCACCGATCTCCAGACCGACGATTCAAAACCAGCCGCATACAGAACATTAGAATCGCGGGCGTCCACTGTAATATCGTAAATGTGCTGGTCGCGATCCAGTATCGGGCGCCAGCGTTTTCCGCCGTCTTCGGAAAGATAAATTCCGCCGCCTTCGCCATGCATTCCCGTGGCGCGCGCCCACGCGGCCAGATACAATCGCCTCGAATTCTTAGGATCCACCGCCAGCCCATTCGGTCCATTCACGCCGGCCGGCAATTGAACCGGGCTCCATGACTCTGCGCCGTCGGTGGATTTGTAGATCGCGCCATCGCCCTCTCCGCCGATGCTTCCATTCTCCGACCGGCGCGCAATTAAAACGTAAAGCGCTCCCTCGCCATCGCGCGCCAACCGCCAAGCGAACGGCTCTTTCTGCTGGATGCCATTATTCTTCAGCATCCACGATTTGCCGCCATCCTCACTTTTGTAAACCCCCTTGCCGAACGCCGCTGCATACAAGACGCGAGCGTTAGGCGGACTGATTGGATCCAACAAAATATGGGTAGGCGCGGTTGGGTCCATGCCGGTGTTCGATTTCACCCAGGTTCGCCCGCCATCCTCAGACCGGCACACACCGCCTTTGTAATTAGTCACTGAGTTGTGGCGCCACATCTTGGGACGAGGCAGGTCGTGCGTGTTGCTGTTCACGCTCCACATGCGCCCACGAACCTCGGGATCGAATTCCACCCAGTACGTGGTATTCACCCATTGTCTGGGCACGCCCTCGGTGGAACCTTTCCAGGAACGCCCCCCGTCTTCGCTACGAAACAACCCGATGTCGGTGTATGTGATGAACTGGCGTTTCGGGTCGAACGGATCAAAATGAACTCCGTACGATGTCGTTACATCCAATCCAGATGTGGCCCACGCATCACCCGGCTCCTGGTGAGAATACTCGGCAGTCCAGGTGGCTCCGCCATCGGCGGTGCGCATGGTCCGGCCAAGATCGGTGCCGTAACAGAGATTCGCATCTTGATCCGCGACGCCGAGCGTCAGCGGATTCTCACCCCAACCGGGTCCAAAGCGTTTGTCAACCCAGGCATCATGCACGTTCGGACCTGAGAGTGCCGAGTCCTTCCACACCAGCGTCCAGGTTCGTCCGGAGTCGCTGGTTTTTGCGACGCCAATCCAGGTTTTCCCGTCCAATTGAAGGCCACTATAAGAAAGGTAAGCGGTTTGTGGATTATGCAAACTGGTAGCGACCGCTCGGACCTGGGCGCTGGTTCCCGGCAGCGAGCATTTCTGCCAGGTGCGTCCGCCGTCGGTCGAAACGAACGCCCCTTGCCTGGCAGTGGCATAAATAGCCGAAGCCGCGTTCTGAGTGAAACCCATCGAAATATCGGTAAACACCACCGAGGCCGGAGCGGGACGATTTTCAATGCCGTTTCCAGATGTTACGGCCACGCCATGTGGGCCCGCCAAGTACAGCACTCTCGCGCGAACAGGCGAGTTGGCGTCCACCCAGAGGCGCCGGGGGATCTCCGGCAAACCGGCCTGGCGCTGCCAGCTTTTTCCGGAATCGTGCGAGACAAACAACGCGGCTTGTTTGTTTTCGGCTTTTCTGTTTTCCACGGCGGCGGCGTACAAGATGTTGGAATCCGCCGGATCGATGGCGAGCGCGGCAATTTCTCCCAGCGGATCCGGCTCGGCTACAATCGTTTCGTCCGCATGGTCGGATTCCATCCGAATGCCGCGAATCGCCGCAGGCTTGGGATTGAGCAGCTTCCAAGTGACGCCATCATCGGTGCTTCGCCATAGACCGGTCACCTCGGCATACATGGTTTTCGGAACGCTTGGGTCGAACGCGAAGAAGCGTACCGTTCCCCTGAGGTTGAACATCCTCCAGGAACGCCCGGCGTCATGGGTGATGTAGGCTCCAGTCATATCGCACGAAATGAGAACAGTGTCGCTATCGTGGGGGCTGATGGTGGGATTGTACTGCGCGCCTCCTCCGCCCGGGCCGATCACGCGAAAATCTCCAGGGCGCTCCGCCCAACAACTCCCCAGCAGAGCGAAAAACAGAGCCATTCGAAAACTCGCGGCCATTTGATCTCGTATTCCTTCGATATGTTTGGCGGTTTTGGTGCGATGCATCAAAGCGTACCTGCCGGCGTTACTGCAGCGTCGTCAACTCCTCACGCACCTTGGGGATGACATCTGCGTAATCCGCGGGCGACGCTATTCGCAGGAATGCCTGAAAGCAACTGCGCGCCCGGGCCCGATCGCCCGCCATCTTGTAAATCAAACCGAGATTCAATTGCGCATCCACCAGATCGGCGTCCAGTGCGATGGCCTTTTCGAAATATCCCCGCGCCGCTGAAGCATCTTGCCGCTGAATGGAAATCACACCCAACCCGTTGTAAGCTGCCGCGTAATCGGGGTCCGTGGTCATGATCCATTTATAGACGCGTTCGGCGTCGTTCAACCGGCCCTTCTCCAGATATGCCGTCGCCAAATTGGCCTGGCTTTCGATGTCAGAGGGATTGAGTTGCGCGGCCTTCTCGTACTCAACAATCGCTTCGTCCTTGTTACCACTGCGAACCGCCAGATCCGCGATCCTGGAATGCAGCCTGCTGTGCTCGATTCCGTTTCGAAGCGCGCTGCGGTAAAGTTCCATTGCTTCCGGGTAACGTCTTGCCTTCTCCAACTTCGCGCCGAGCTGATAGTAGATATTCGGATCTCCCGGATCCAGGCTCAGCGCCTGCCGTAAAAGCTCGATGCGCCGCGAATCCGCGAGGCGGGACTCGGGGGCCTGCGCCTGTTCCAACAGCTTCAGGACTTCCACGCGATCTTTCGGATCCACTCCCTGGCCAGTCAGATTGTAGGAGCGTCCTGGTCCCCCGAGATAGCCGAGCGATTTCAACTGATCCATGGTGCGTTGGTCAAGGGTTGCAGTCTGGACTTTCTCAGCTCCATCCGTCCCGATCAGCGCCTTCAAGTGCGCTTCAAATTTCTGAACCTCCGCGGCGTGACTTTGGATCACGTTTTTGGTCTCACCCGCGTCGTCTGAAAGATCGTATAGTTCCGGCCGCGGCGCACGGATATACTTCCAGCGATTCGTGCGAATTGCCCGCAACTCCGCCCAACCCATGTTGATCTTTGGGTACAGCGTCTCGGCATAGGAGACGGCAGTTGCAGAAGCATCTTTAGAGGTGAAAAACGGCGTCAGGCTGGCGCCCTGAACCGACGCAGGTGTTTTGCCGCCCATCAATTCCAGAATTGTCGGCAGGAAGTCCACGGTTCGCGCCTGTTGTTTCACTCGCAAGCCGGACGGAACACCGGGGCCCGATAGCGTGAATGCGATCCGCAAAGTAGAGTCGTACAGAAAAACTCCATGTGTGTATTCGCCGTGCTCTCCCAGGCTCTCCCCATGATCGGAGAGCACCGCGATCAGCGTCTTCGCGATGGGCGACTTCGCGCGAACAGCGGCGAACAAGCGCCCCAGCTCGTGGTCAGCGTAGGCGATCTCGCCATCATAAGGGCGGCCTTGGTATTTCTCCCCGAACGGAGCGGGTGGTGTGTAGGGCGCATGCGGATCATACACGTGGACCCAAAGGAAAAACGGCTTGCCTGATTGCGTATCCAACCACCGGATGGCTCGATCCACGGTGTCGCCGGCGCGCCGTTCGGCGTCCTCCAGATATTCGTGGCCCTTGCCGGGCTTGGGCATCTGATCGTCATACACTCGAAAGCCCTGATTCAACCCGAATAGCCTTTTCAAAACAGCGGAACTGATGAACGCCGCGGTGTCCCAGCCCTGTCGTTGAAGAATAGTAGCCAACGTTGTGGATGACGATTGCAGAATGAAGCCGCCCGTGTCCCGCACGTGATGCGTGGTGGGGTTGAGGCCGGTGAAGATGCTGGCATGCGATGGCGAAGTCAGCGGTGTCTGGGTGACGGCATTTTCAAAAAGAACTCCGTCTTTAGCGACGCTATCGATGGCCGGTGTTTCGATCTTCGAATAGCCGTAACAGTGCAAATGATCGGGACGCAGAGTGTCCACCGTGACCACCACCAGGTTCAGCGGCCGGAGCGGAATCACGGCTGCTGTAGCCGCCTGGTTACTTCCGGATTGATGGCAGGATACGAGTAGAGCCGTTGTCAGTGCGAGCGAACAGCCGAAGATCGCGCGGCGCTGGAAGGATGGCATAGCGGCGAGCTGCCGAGAGTCTCCACCAGGATACCAGCCAGAGGTGGGGCAGGATGTCATCCTGCGCGGGGTTGCCAACCCCGCAGTTCTGTGCCGATGGAATCGGCGCGCAGGTTAGCAACCTGCCCCACATGATCGCGCCAGAAAGCGTTGTAGAATTGTTCACCATGCGCGTGGCTGCCCGGTTCGCGATCACGACCCTCCTCCTCTTGGTCGCCGGATGGATCGCGGCGCAGAGCAGAAAAACCGCATTGGAGGAAGGAGTAGAGCGCTTCCAGAGTAGAGACTTTCCTGGAGCTGTACAAGCCTTTCTGAAAGCGACGCAGGAACAGCCCTCCGACACCAGGGCGCTGACGTACCTGGGCATGTCGTATGCGGCGCAGGAGGATTATAAATCCGCGCTGGATCCGCTGCGCCGCGCTTGCCAGCTCCGTCCCGCCGAAGAGAACGCCTGCTATTTCCTCGGCCGGACCTGCTACAGTCTCAACCGGTTTGAAGAAGCGGTGGATGCTTTCGATACGGCGTTGCGTAAAGCCGGCCGACCTGGCCGTACGTTGAACGGGTTGGCTCTCGCGTTCGAAGCTCTCGGCAAGGATGCGGAAGCTGAACGACTCTATCAGCAAGCGATCGGTCTGAAAGAACAACGAGCCTTGGTTGACTACGGCATGTTTCTGTACACGCATGGGCGCGGGACCGAGAGCATCGAGATGCTTCGGCGCGCTAATGCACATCCCGAAATCGAGCGTGTGACTGCGGCACTCGCGCATGCGCCACCTGCGAATCTTCCGGTCAGCGCGCCTTCGCCTGTCCAGTTCGAAGCCAAAGCTCTGCCAATGGTTTTGAAGAATGGCGCTACCGGAAACAAGTATCTTCCGGAGACAATGACCGGTGGAGTGGCTGCCTTCGATTACAACAACGACGGGTTCCCCGACATTTACGTCGTGAACGGGGCCGCGTTGCCTTCCGGGAAGAAAACC
>DASYNU010000088.1:0-30952 GCA_036008345.1 Bryobacteraceae bacterium | reverse complement strand
CACTATCGGCTGTCCTCGGTCGCTTGCGGCAAGTCTGGGTTACTCTGCACGCGGGAATCAAAAATCCCACCTGCCGCGAGCGACTCATTCCAAAAAGCCTCTACGGACTCGACCGACAGCAGGAGCGAGCCACTGGACTTGGCCCCCACCTTTCGAAGGTTCGAAAACCTTGTGGTTTTGGAACGCGCAAAAGGTGTGTGCTAAACACCATGCTGCACTCATTCGGGCCAACTGATCCTGCGAGGCATTTTAGCGGCATGCTCCCCGTCATCTGGCAGGACGACTTCGCCTCAAACGCTGCTGCAGCGTTCCGTCATGGTGAGGTGGAAGTTTTACCCTTTATCAAATCTTCGGGTCTCGATGGCAGGTCCCGGTTGTTTAGTCAACATAGGCTCGCCCATGATACCCTCCGAAGTGTTGAGATGAGGCTGCTCGCTATTCTCCAAACCGACTGTCCTACGTGTCGGCTCATCACGCCTTACTTGAACCGGCTGGTGGCGGGCGGTGCGCCGTTAGACGGATTGTCCCAGGACCCGGCTGCGGCCACCAACGCGTTCGCGCGCCAGATGGAGATCGCCTTCCCGCTCGAACTCGACGTCGACTGCAAACGTTCCGTGGAACTCGGCGTGGCAACCGTGCCGACACTGTTTTTACTCGACGACGAGGGGCGGGTAGCGCGAAAGGAGCCCGGCTTCGACAAGACCGTGTTGAACGAGTTGGCAGCGATGTTCGAAGTCGCGCCGGTGGCCAGCGAGCATGATGGAGCGCCGGCGATGAAGCCCGGCTGCTCGTCGCGACATCTGGAGCCACAAAACAAGGACGCCAGTGCGCCCGCGCTCGACCTGCACGGCCTACGCGGGACAGCGGCTTCGCGCCTCGTCGTGGCTGATGGCGACGATCCGTTCGAATTCTGCTTCCGCACGTTCGAAGATGGCCTGCCCGTGGTCCCGCCCACGGAGGATCGGGTGCGCCGAATGCTCGACGCTGTAGCGATAGACCCGCATGAGGTGGTGGCTCGCGTTCCTCCGTGTTTCGGTCCGGCAACCGTCGAGAAGATCGCGGCGAACGCGGTGATGGCGGGGTGCGTGCCGGAGATGATGAGGGTCCTGCTACCGCTGACCCGCGCAGTCTGCGACGAACGCTTCAACGCGCACGGACTTCAGGCGACGACGCACTTCGCCGCGCCGCTCATCATTCTCAATGGACCGGTGCGCAAGGAGCTTGGGTTTCACTCCGGCCAGAATCTGTTCAGCAACGTGAGCCGCGCAAACAGTACACTCGGGCGGGCCTTGCAGTTGATCCTGCTTCAGATTGGCGGAGCACGTCCGACGGCAATCGACATGTCGGCTCTAGGGAATCCGGGGAAGTTCTCGTTCTGCATTGCTGAGAGCGAAGAGGATAGCCCGTGGGAGCCGTTACACGTCGAGGCCGGACTCACCAGGGAGCAGAGTGCGGTTAGCCTGTTCGGAGGTGAAGCGCCGCACGGAGTGAGCGATCACAAGGCGCGCACCGCGCGCGGCGTGCTGAAGACCATTTCCTATAGCTTGGCGACGGTGTGGTCGTATCGCGTGTGCATGATACCAGAGGCGCTGCTCGTACTTTCTCCGGAGCATGTTCAGACCATCCGCCGCGATGGTTGGAATAAGCAGGATGTGCGCCAGTTTCTCTTCGAGAACACGGGCATTCCACACCGGTGCTTCCAGGAGGAGGATGGCGAGGGTATCGCCTCCCGCGATGCCTATAAGACCGTCATGATCGACGGCGAGCCGTGCTATCAGAAGTTCCGGGAGCCAGAACAAATCAAAATCATCGTTGCGGGTGGACGCGCTGGGAAGTTCTCAGCGATCATCGGTAGCTGGCAGACCGGACCGCGTGGAAGCCAGATGATCACTTATCCAGTCTAGGAGGAACACATGCCATTGATACTCGTGAATCCAAGCAATGAGAGAACTGGTGCGCCCGCTCGTCCCGCGCCGCGCCTGGACTCGCTCGCGGGCAAGACCATCGCGCTACTCGACATCAGCAAACCGGGCGGAAACATCTTCCTGGACCGCATGGACGTGTTGCTTCGAGAGAAGCACGGGGTAGCGAGAGTGATTCGCGCGACGAAGCCGACCTTCGCCAAGCCCGCACCGGTGGAAGTTCTCGAAGCGATTCGCGGTGCCGACGCCGTGATCGAGGGTCTGGCGGATTGAGGGTCCTGCACAACGTGCAGTCTGCACGACACGCTGAAGTTGGAAGGGTGGGGGATCCCGGCGGTCCCGGTGGCGACTACTGAGTTTATGACACCGGCTCGCGCGCAGGCCGCCGCACTTGGCCGGCCCGAGTTTGACGCGGTGTACGTTGCGCATCCGATTCAGGATCAGATGCGAGCGGAAATAGAGGTGCGTGCAGATGCGGCTTGCGAGGAGATCGTTGCTCGGCTCACCACGTGGTGAGCGCAAGTATGGGCAATCCGGCGGACCACGCGGAAGGGCCGCGTAACGAATCGTCAACAGCAGCGAAAGCGCTCCGCGGACCGCGATTCCGACCATCCGGAACGGCGGCAGAATCAATCAGACAACCATGTAGAAGATGAACGCGAAAATTGCCACTTGGATGTGAATCCAGTTCGAATATTCGTGCCGATAGGCACAAGGATTTCATACGTTCCGGGTTGTCTCCGGCCCGAAAGCGACATTTGCCGGATTCAGTTTGGATTTAGTTGGAATGTGGATGCGGCCTGAATAACGCCGTCTCCGGAATTCCATTTGGCAGTCTAACGCCTTAACAACCGATGTGGCGTATTCAGGCAACAAGCTGGGGCAAAGAAGTCATGTTTTACGACAAATTAGCCAATTGCTTTCCGTGAGCGGTTTTCGGCACGCTACTTGGACCCAGTAGTTACTCCGGAGGACGGCGTAAGCAAAAACGCCCGTTCCGCCACAGATTCCACCTTTGAGCGTGAATAGAAAATCGGAAAATATTTTCCACGCGCCCACAACTGGTAAAGATCCCGGTAATGAGGATCGTTGGCATCGCCAGACTGACCTGGACTATTCAACCCGACCGAGTTATCCCAATTCTCCGTGTCAACGACGATCTTGAAGGATCCACCCCCAACCTGGTTGTCGCCCGCGCCGGTTGCCGTGATCGTGTAGGAGTCCCCGCCACGCGGCGAGTGTCCAACGTCGAACTTCTCTTGAAGCTCGGGCCTTAGGGCGTCCGTCATCGGATTGAGAATGCGTGCGTAATGATATGCGCCCAGTTTCCATTTCTCCATGTCTGGACCGAAGCGCTGCGCTAGTTCCCCAACCGCTTCATCGAGGCTCTTGATGAGAAGAGCGTCCCGGCCCCCCAGCGGGTCTGCGCCGAAGCGCCCGTCGGGGACCTGCATCCAACTTACGATCCTAGACATCGGAGCAACTCCCGCGAAGTCTTGGACGGCCTTCGGTATCGCGGCCGCGCGCACGTTGGCCGCCAACCGCCGCTGCCACATTTCATAGATCCCGGCCTCCACCGAGTCCTTCTCGAGGACGTAGTTCCAATGGAGCAAACGCGAGGCAGCCTGCTGGGCTGCCGAATTTGGCATTTCGAGATCGCGCAACAGGGGAACCAGGCTCCGCGCCGGTATCGAGAGATCGTTGTTCTGAAGCTGGACCATATCGGCAACGGAAAACCTCCGGCCCGAACCCAGAAACTCGGCCACGCTCTGCGCGCGGTAAGGGTCGGACCACAAGTAATTCAGCGCATCTTTATAGGGCCAGCCGCGCGGGATCTGGTATTCATTGGACGTGTTGTAGAACCCATTTTCGGGATTGAGCACATGCGGCAGCGCCTGGATGGGCAGGAACCCGTCCCATTCGTAGCGGCCGTCGCCGGGCACGGGAACCAGGCCGCTCCAGTTCGGCCGCTGCGGGGCAATCCCGACCGCCTGATAACCGATGTTGCCGTCCCGGTCCGCCCAAACCATGTTTTCGGCCGGGACGCGGCTGTAGCTGCACGCGTTCCGGAATTCCTGCCAACTATGCGACTGATCCATGCGTAGGCTGGCCAGATACGGCGCACCACCGATCTCGCGCCAGGCCGCGCGAACCGCGTACGCTTTGTGGTGGATGCTGTCCTCGAAGACCACCGGACCGTGCCGGGTGTATTTAAGCTCCACCGATATCGGCGCGCCACCTTTGACCGGAACCGATTCCTTAATGACGTTCATCGATTCCCACGCGCCCGAATATTTGTACTGCGAAGGGTTCGCCGGGTTCGTTTCGTAGACATAGAGATCTTCGCTGTCAACACCGAATATTGTGAGTCCCCAAGCTCCGAAATCGTTGTGGCCAATCGAAACACCAGGCAGCGTCGGCTCGCCGCCGCCGATCACGTCCCAGCCGGGCGCCACTAGATGGACCCAGTAACGTAGCGATGGCGCTCCCAGACTGCGGTGCGGATCGTTCATCATCATCGGATATCCGCTCGCGGTGAGCTTTCCGCTGACCACCCAGTTATTGCTGCCCACGTTTTCCCCGCGCTCTATAAGACCGTGGACCCACGGAGCTTCAAAATCGAGATCTAGACGCGCAACAGTTTTCGGACTGCGGTATTCAGGCAAGAGTTCATCGGGCGTAAATTTGAGCGGGGTGCGGAAAGCATGATAGAGATCGAGGATATCGTTCGTCAGCAGCGATGTGTCGATCGTCGGATCAATTTCGAGATTAGGGTGGGCGGGCTGAAAGTACGCGATGTCCTTGACCTTCTCGACGCCGATCGCTCGTATCATCGATGCCAAGACCAGTTCAACGTCAACGGCTCCGAGCAGCCCATTGAAGCGCGAGACGACTACCGCGGGCGTCCAGTTGCCGGGCTTGACGCCGAGCATGGTGAATTCCTGCGGCAGCAGCGCCGGATTCCGCTGTGTCTCTGCTATGTATGCATTAATGCCCTCGACAAAAGACCGGATAATAGCTGCGCCGCGCGGGTGATACCAATTGAGCTCCTGGCTCAGGTCTCCGCGGAACAGGAACAGGCGATTGCCGATATCGCGCTTCAGTTCCTTCTTGCCGAGGATCTCGGCAACCGTACCGGTCGCTTGGCGTCTCCACATCTCAAGCTGGAACAATCGATCCCGTGCCACGTTGTAGCCCTGAGCGAAGAACAGGTCCGCTTCATTCTTGGCGTAGATATGCGAAATGCCCCAATGGTCCTTAACGATCTCAACGGGCTGGCCGAGACCTGGTACGACTAAGGTCTCGGGCACGGGAGTGGATGCGTGTGCGGCGACAGCTAGCACCGCTGCAACCAGGAGGCGGAGTGCGATGAAATCGACAGCCCGGTACGTGATGTTCATTGATGTGGCTCTTTCTAGTGAACTGCTGCGCGAATCATTCGACCAACGGAGAAACTGCCTTCGCGCAGCCAACGATGTATTCTTTGTTCACAGGGCGAATCCTTTCGACAGCGGTGAAGGTTAGAACCTGTTCCTAGGGCTGCGCGTCAATATATTCTACTCCTGCGAACGGTGGCTGCTTGATTCGCCGCAGTAAAGTCCCATCGGCCGCATTCCATTTGAAGAATCGGCTTCTCGTCGTGCGGCCGTTCAAGGTTCGATGATCGCGCTGCGACGTTGTCAAATAGAGGGCCGATAATCCTCGATATACAGGCTCTCTCCGGCACACAAATTGGTTCTCCGAGACCGCCGGCGTCATTGCCGGAATGTCAGAAGCGAAGCCCCTCGCGCGCCGAAATATAGTGCTTTACCTCGACAGGCTTGAGGGCATAACTAAGCACCCGCTTCTCCAATTCCCGATCGGCCACGGTGAAGCGGTAATGCTGTCGCTCGTGTTCGGCCCAGGAATCAACCAGAAAATTCTCCAGATAGACATCCGGAGATTCCGTATCAGAGAAAACTCCCCAGCGCGTCGCACCGTCACGGCGACGAACCCGTTGGTACTTGTAGATTTCATGGAGAAACGCCGGCGCCTTTGCCGGATCGATAACATATTTCACGGTGACGAGAACCGGTCCCTGGTCCGGGGCGGGTTCCTCAAGCATGGCGGGCTTGACCCAGTGATTCCAAACGCTGAGATCCACCGCCGTATTCGGCAGCTTAAACCAAGCGCCCAGAAACAAACACGCGCCGGTTCCAATACTGGCGAAAACAAGAGTTATATGAACATTTGTGTGCGACGCCACAAATCCCCAAAGGGTGCTGCCCACGGCAACGCTTCCCTGAAATACGAAAAGATAGACCGCCAGCACGCGCGCGCGCACCCAATCGGGTGCAAGGTCTTGCACCATGATATTGAAAAGGGACATGAACACTGTCCAGGAGGCGCCTCCGAATAGCATCAGCACGCAGAGAACCACAGGTGTACGCAGTAGCGCCAAACTCAAGATGATCGCGGCGAATGTCGCAGTTGCGAGTGAAAGTATGGTCTCTGTGGAAAGCCTCGACCGGGTCCGTTGCAGCACGACGGCGCCGATTATCGCACCCACTCCGAAGAACCCGAGCAGGAAGCCGTACGCGAGTGGACTCTTGCTTATTTCTCTTGCCGCGGTTGGCAAGAGTGCCCAAAATGAGCTGGTGAAGAAGATAAGACAGGCCGACCGCAGCAGTAATGTGCGAATCCCAGGAGAGTACCGTACATAGCGAATGGCAGCGGCTGTCGCCCCTCGGAAGGTCTCGGCTGGCAATTTGCTCTTTCGCACCGGCCTATTCCATTTCGCGACAACGACAATCACCCCCAAAAAAGACAAAGCATTAAAAGCGAACGCGGTGGCCACGCCGAGAACCGCGATAATAACGCCAGCGAGGCCCGGTCCCACCGCTCGAGCCAGGTTGAACTCGATTCCACTCAGCGCCAGAGCGCCAGGCAGATCGTCCTTGTTGACCAACTCAGGGAATATTGCCCGCCACGCAGGCGATTCGACAGCGTCACCTATTGAGAGACCCAGCGTGAGTAAGAGCAAGAGCCAAGGGGTCATCGCTCCGGCGAATGTTGTCACGGCCAGCACGGCCGCAATTCCCAGCATCCATATTTCCGTGCCGAGAATCAGCTTACGGCGATCAAAGATGTCTCCGACCGAGCCTGCCGGAAGTGCCAGCAAGAAAAAAGGCAAGGCGGAAGCGGTCTGAATCAGAGCGATGTACAGCGGACTATTGGTGAGCGAGGTCATTAGCCACGCTGCGCCGACACTCTGCATGAAAGCCCCAATATCGGAGATCAAGTCCGCAGCAAGCAGGTATCGGAATGTTTGGTTACCGAGAGGCCGCCAAGGACTTTGCGAAGCAGGCGCTTCTCGATCGGATTGAGTCATCGTCCTGTGACTTTACATCATTAATTCCGCCAATGGATGAACGGCAAACAGCACGGAGGTCCCGGACGCCGGCACGTATCTGGCCCCGGGCACAGACAGCGCTTCGACTCGATGACGCTATGATGGTCGCATGCAGTCGATTGAGATCGACCCTGAGCTGAATCGCCTTGCTATCGCAGAAGCCGCCCAACTGTATCCCGAGTTCGCCGAGCAGGCCTCGCACCTCATAGCACAACCGCTTTCGCAGGGATTCGCGTGGCAACTCGTGTGGAAGGGCACGCCGCCAGCCGGGCAACAAGCGTGGGAGTTTCAAAACGCAGCGATCCGTGCATACAAGAGACTGTCGAGTGTCGCAGAGTAGCACTACCAGAAGCTCAGGGCCCAGACATATACTTCAGCTTCCGCATGATATGTCGGCTTATCATCATGTGGCCACGCGTGACTGATTTCACTTCCATTCGCATGGAAGCGCGTTTGAACTTAGCTGCCCGATGGCGGCAGGCGGGCTACAGGAGTGTTTCTGATTTGTCAGGAGGATTGCTTGGCCCAAGAATCTGCAGTATGCTTACCCCAAGATGCTGCAACGATCTTGGCTGGCGGCGAACCTGAACAGTACAAAACAGAGCGAAAGTGATTAATACCCATAAAGCAATCGGCGTCCCCTGCCTTCCAACAAGCGCGCCTGGAAGCCAACCGAAGGAGAGTTGTCTTGAATTGGCCATCTGTCTCAATCGCCGCTATCCTCTGCGCAAGCAATTTAGCCGCTGTTGCGGACGATCAGGGCATACCTGTCACCGACCCAGTGGTGCTCGCCAAGTGTGGACCCTGCCATTTTCGCGACGACCACGGCCGCCTGGCGCGTATTTCTTGGTCGCGTGCTACGCCGGAAGAATGGCAAGACGTCGTGAGGCGAATGATACTGGAGCACGGAGTTTCGGTCAGCGCTGTGGAAGCGCGGGCGATCGTCAAGAACCTCAGTAATTTTCACGGACTTGCCCCAGCCGAAGCCGCCCCGGTCCGTTATATTGCAGAACGCAGAATTCAGCCGGAAGCGAATATTCCGAACGACGAAATCCACGCCGTTTGCGCGAAGTGCCACGCGTTTGCCTGGTCACTTTCCTGGCGGCGCTCCGGCAGTGAGTGGAGGCAATTCGTGACATCGCATGCCGCCCGCCAGAAGTTTCCCGCAAGTGAGGAATCGGTCAACCGGCTTTCCACCGTTTTTTCGCAGATCGCCCCTCTCACCACGCCCGAATTGGAATCGTGGCGCAACCATGACAGTTCTGATTTGGTTGGCCGCTGGCTGGTGACGGCAGCACTGCCAGGACGGGGCAAATATTGGGGCGAGATGCAGGTCGAGCGGACCCCGAATGGCGACTTTACGACGCGGACTATTCTGACCTCCATCACCGACGGGTCCGTTCTGGTTCGCGCTGGACGCGGCATGTTGTATGGTGACTATGCGTGGCGCGGACGGTCTTCCGGCGCTTCTACGGATGGTGGGCTACCCGGTGATCCGCTGACTGAAGCTCGTGAAGTAATGACGTTCTCCGCCGACACCACCAGCGCTGAGGGGCGCTGGTTCTGGGGGCAATATCAGGAATTCGGGTTTGACGTTCACTGGCAGCGGGACTCGGCGGGCCCGGCCCTTCTCGCGCTGAATCGATCGTCTTTGAAAGCCGGATCGCGAGGCAATCGCGTGCGCTTTGTGGGGTACAATTTTCCAGCGCAGGGAACGCCCGCGGACTTGGACTTGGGCCCGAGCGTCGCGATCCGCGCCATTGTTTCCCGTACGACGCGCGAGCTCGTCGCCGAGGCGGATGTGGCTTCCGACGCTCCACTCGGCAAACGTTCCGTTGTGCTCAATGGGTCCATGTTGCCGGCTGCCTTGGCTATCTACGATCGGGTCGATTACGTCAAGGTCTCGCCGGATTCAGCCGTGGCGTCTTTCAGCGATTCGGGCCATCCCAAAGGTTATCTGCAGTTTGAATGTATCGGATATCAGCGCGGGCCGGATGGGAAAATGCACACTGCCGATGATCTGGAACTGGGCCCCATCGAGGTCAACTGGTCGCTGCAAGTGTTCCATGCTCCCGAAGGCAGCACCGCCGAGCAAGTGGGCACGCTGACCGCTACCGGCCTCTTTATTCCCGCTTCCGAGAGTCCGAATCTTAGTTTCGACCTCTGGGTTTCCGCTACCGCGAAGAGTGAAAAGAGCCCGGGCGGCAAGGCCCTGGTGGGCAAGTCTTACCTGGTAGTGACCCCGCCGACCTACACCTTCCATGGACGGCGGTATGTGCGGGATCTGGACCGTTGGATCGACGATAAGCCTGCGCAACCGGGCCGATGAGGACTCAAGGAGGAAACATCATGAGAAATGCTTGGCTCGCCGTAGCCCCTTTTGCAATCTCGTTGTTGCCGGCGCTCTTATGGGGGCACCATGGATGGGCGGAATTTGATGAGACGAAGGAAATCTCCTTGAAAGGAACCGTCACCGACTTTCACTTCGTCAATCCGCACTGTGTCATCGAGTTCGACGTGACCGGCGAAAAAGGTGTTATTGAGAACTGGCAAGGGGAATTCTCCAGCCCCGGCCCGATGGCGCGCCAAGGCTGGAATGCGGCGACACTCCAGCCTGGAGACAAAATATCAATATCCGGCCATCCCGCCAGAAACACGGCCCACGCCATACACGCCACCAGAATTCACTTGCCCAACGGGCAGGAGTTCAAGCTCAGCGACGGGAAGTGAGCCTGCCTCCTTCGCTTACCAAAAACCCTATCGCTGATTTTTATCAATAATCGAAATCTGCACCATGCGGCCGCAAGTTTCGAAGAGCTGCTGGATTCAGTGTGTTTGCATTTTTGCCATCTAACTATCGTGGGCCCAGGCGACTTACTTATAGCCATTGTTCGGACATGAGAAGCCAGCGCCCGGCGTCGCGTACGATCCGAAAACGCAAGTTTCTCAGAGAATAGAATCGCCCGTGCAAGGGTTTGGTTGGGGTACCCGGCTCAATGTGTTGGGACGTACCCGTGTAAATTAAGAACGCAGAGTGTGCCGCGCGCGTCACTCGAAGCGAACTTTGCTTTGCGCACGCTCGGAACACACGCCCGCGCTTTACCTTCGTTGACGACGTGTGCGGAGCGGGGCACCCGACTTTTGCCCGGACTAGCCCATTCCATTCAGCCACGAATTGTCCCTGGCCAAGCAGCACAATCCGTTTGCGATATGCTGTTCCCAATATGTTTTCAAATGCGGGACGGCTCTGGATAATGCGGCATGCGGCTCTGTGCGCTGCAGCCTTCGCGCTACTTGCGTCGACGGTAATCGCGCAGGACAAGCAAACCACCCAATCGGTAATCTACAACGCCGCCAAGCAAAAACTGATGGCCGGCAGATCTGTCGTTGGTGTAACGATCTCATCTCCCGATCCAAATATGTATTGTGCGCTGGCCAACGCAGGATATGATTTCCTTTGGATCGAGATGCAGCACAGTCCGCTAACATACGGCGACGTGGCGCGAATGATCTGGGCGTGCCGTGGATCGTCCGCGGTTCCGTTTATTCGCGTGCCCGATGCCACGGAAAGTGAGATCCAGAAGGCGACCGATATTGGAGCGCTCGGGGTGATTGTTCCCACGGTCGACACAGTGGAGAAGGCCGAGGCAGCCGTGAGGTGGTCGAAGTATCCGCCTCAAGGCCGCCGCAGTCAGGGCATGGGGCAATACGGAGCGTTGTACGGAAGCGACTATCACCGGACCATCAACGAGAACATGATGGTGGTGATCATGATCGAAACGCCCATCGGTGTCGATAATGCTGAAAAGATCGCATCGGTGCCAGGGATCGATGTGATCTTTGCCGCAAGCACGGACCTTGGGAATTTTTCCGGTCTCAAACAAGGCGATCCGGGCTACGAAGCCATGGTCCGGAGAATTCATGACGTGACCCTCCAGCACAAGATCGTGCTGGGCGGGCCGCAGGCGTGGAAAGGACGTGACGGATTCACGTTTTTCCAAGCACCCAGCGACACGCAGATCATTCGACTCGGCGCGCAAGTGAATCTTGGGACAGCACCTGGATCGAAACAAGATAAACCAGGTATCGCGCCGGTCGAAGGCGTGGAGAAGAAGTAGGCTCACGCAGCCACGCTTGGCGCCTTCCGCCGGGTGAGCCTTTCGCCAACCGCATCCTGGCCTTTTTTGGGATTCCATTCTTCTAGCCCGTTAACTTTGAAAAGGTTGACCAGGTCTTCAGTCGGGGCCAGGCTACAAGGGGGCCTGCTATCAGGCAATATGCCAAAGAGGCCGCGAACTGGCCGGTCGCCCGGGAATCCACGGGATGGATCACCCGGCGCGCCACCAGATCGAGGGCCAGGGCGTTCGGGGTATTCGTTGATCAAGCTGGGCAGGACGATCAGCGCCTCCGAACGTTTAGGTACACGTGTGTTCCCAATTGCGCCCTTGGTCCGCGACCTGGCAAGCTGAGGTGGTGCCGAGCGCCCCAAAAAAGTGAAATTATTCGCATGCACAGCAATCAACTAATTCAGAGGAGGGACATAGATGCCCAGTATGCATCGCAGGCACAGCAGTAATGGTCGCCGGCGCCGGATCCACCGGAGGAATTCTGGCGGTGTGCATCGAGTAAACTCGTAGGTACCTGGTGCATTTGTCCTTAAGAAATCTGAGGAGGTCATGACAATGCGACAGAAGGTTGCGTTAGGAGTTCTCGGCTCATTCGTTGCCGCGGTTTTGGCAACGTTGTGCCTTCGCGCGTCCGCTCAAACCATCAAAGAGCCCGTGGATACTGGTGTGCGCGGCGGCGCCCCAGGGGCTGGCGGTCCCCTGCAAGGCCTTACCGCGGATGAAAGCGCGTTCTTTAAAGATGGGCTTTCTAGATTCGCTGACATCGAGGTCGTGACAGGAGGCAACAACAATGGGCTGGGGCCTCGCTTCAACTCCAACCAGTGCTTGTCTTGCCATTCGCAGCCGGCGGCCGGCGGATCAAGCCCTGCGCGGAATCCCTTGGTCGCGATTGCGACTCTTAATGGAGCCAAAAATGTGGTGCCATGGTTCATTACGCAAAATGGTCCCGTCCGTGAAGCACGCTTTAAACGAAATCCGAACGGAACTAACGATGGGGAAGTGCACGACCTCTTCGTCATTACCGGCCGCACTGACGCCGCGGGCTGCGTCATCGCCCAACCCGTTTTCCTGCCTGCCGGAAACCCTCTGTCCGGACAGGGTGGGAATCCGAATATCGTTTTCCGCATTCCGACACCTGTCTTTGGTACCGGGCTCATCGAAGCAATTCCAGACTCGGCGATCCTCGCGAATATGACGGCCAACGCGTCGCTCAAGGCTGGATTGGGCATCTCCGGTCACGCTAACGCGCACCTGAGCGGCAATGCGAACTTCAGCGCAAACGACGGGACGATTACCCGGTTCGGATGGAAGGCTCAAAATAAGTCCCTTATCATGTTCGCGGGCGAGGCCTACAACGTCGAAATGGGAATCACAAACCAACTCTTCCCCCAAGAGCGCGACGAGACTCCCGGCTGTCTCTTCAACGCCACGCCCGAGGATACACTCAACTTCACGCCTACCTCCACGCCCGGTTCCAACTCCAATACGGCCGTCCTCTCAGACATCGAAGCGTTTGCCGACTTCATGCGGATGCTGGCCCCA
Organism: Bryobacteraceae bacterium; assembly: GCA_036008345.1. Lineage (GTDB taxonomy): Bacteria > Acidobacteriota > Terriglobia > Bryobacterales > Bryobacteraceae > Palsa-89. The sequence continues at coordinate 17,969 of DASYNU010000088.1, read as the reverse complement.
CCCACTCCGGCGCCCGGCAGCCCGTCCAGCGTCAATGGGCGGGCCCTTTTCGCAAAGATTGGTTGTGCTCACTGTCACACGCCTTCATTCACTACCGGCAGGATGATAGCGAGTGGTTCCTCCAAGGTCCCGAGTGCAGCCCTGTCCAACCAGGCCGTGAATCTCTTTTCCGACCTCCTTGTCCACCACATGGGTAGAGGTCTCGCGGACGGCATCACGCAAGGTGGCGCAGGCCCCGATGAGTTCCGAACGGCTCCGCTCTGGGGTGTCGGACAGCGCGTCTTTTTCCTCCATGACGGACGAACAAGCAATCTAGTGGAGGCTATCGAAGCGCACAGGGGCAAGGAAAGCGAGGCAAATAAGGTCATCGACCATTTCAATCGGCTGAAGGCTCGGGAGCGCCAGGATGTCATCAATTTCCTGCGCTCGCTCTAGTCAAAGTCCGGCTGTCGCGCGGAACGGAGGGTCCCGAATCTTTGCTGGGTCAGTGGTTCAATGCATGCCGCCAACGGCGCGTGCGAACGGATCCGCATACTGAAGTGGATTGGTTGCACTCGACGACGCCTTGAGTGCTCTAGCAGAAGTCGACCCGCGCAAGGCTCGTGTGATCGAATTCCGGTTCTTCTGCGGATTGCGCATGGAGGAAACGGCCGCGGCTCTGAAAGTCTCTGCGGATACCGCCCTGCGGGACTGGCGACTTGCGAGCGCGCGAGGTTGTGGCTCTTGGCCGAGATAAACCGCGGGGGCTGAGCCGCGGAGGCGAAATCAGTGAGACGCGCGCACAAGATGAGATGCCGACCTATTAGTCCTAATACCTGGGAATTGTTGATCCGGCCTCAACTTCCGGATTGACGATCCATTCCCACTCGTCTGCTTACTTCTAAAATGTAGTGAAAAGCCAACCACGTGTCCAAATGCTCATTCGGCCAACGATAGCGAGTTCAGCATTCTCCACTCGACAACTTTCTGGTCTGTCAGAACCGCCGACCCGCGTGCACTCTTCGCGCAAAATGGATCAGAGTGCAGATTCCGAGCGCAATCAGCACCAAGGCGTTGGGTTCGGGGACTGTGTCGGTTGTTATAGTCCAGTACGCGGTGGCCGCCGTAACGTCTACATTCACATTGAACGAGGCCAGTTCCGAGCCCGGAAGGTCAGCCCCGGGAAGATCCTGCTCATCTGAATAATACAGAAGGAACGTGGTGCTATAGTCACCAAGCGACGGCACCAGGAAGTTGATTTGAAAGGGCAACCCCTGAGCGGGATCGTCGTTTGAAGGCAAGTCGGTGAACGGCGCAAGAGTGGTGGTGATGTCCGGGCTACCGAAAGACGAAACGGCATCCAAGTCTAACTCAGCGGTAGGCACGCCGGGCGGAGGGTCGCCGAGCATCGTGGGACTGTAGGCGCCCCCAGCCGCTTCGGTTCCAGTGGGACCAGCCTCGGCAAATGCAGGGGCGGCGAAAGAGATCAGGTTCGGCTTTGAAAGAGGAATAATTTGCCCTTGAGCGAACAATGCGGGCTTGGCGTGGGCAAGGACCGTAAATTGCCCGGATTGGGTGGAAGACCCGCCGGTGGATTTGTTGATAGTTGTTACCTGGTACGGAAAACTTCCCGGGCTGAGATTACTGGTGTTCAGAGGGAACGGAAGAGTGAGAAAGGTGGCGCCGCCCGTGGCCGCGACCGGGCCCAAATAACCTCCGAGGCTGGCGGGGTTCAGAAAACCGTAGGCAGCGGTCACCTGGGCAATGGTGGCTGGGGACCCCACCGGCGCAAAGTTGTAAAGGTAGGCGTAAATGGGATCCTGCGCACCTTGAATGACTCGCGAAGACTGAACCTGGGTAGTAAAGGCCAGCGGCGCGATCGGGTCGGCTTGCGCCACGGAGCTCAATAAAATGCTGCAGGCGCCAGCTAGTATATGCGAGTAAGAGAAGCTACACATCGTATTGGTTTTCGCCTTTCCAAATTATGCTCTCGGCCTTACGGATGGTCAAGGCCATCGCACCGCCTGTCATACGGCCGAAGCGCGCACGCGTCGCGTTTGCTTGTACTGTGCGCTTGCCGAGTATCAAGGCCGCTGCGATGGTGAGTCCCCTTTCGGCTTAATCGATCAGGCGGCCAAATCCTCAGTACGAGCATCGTCTTCTGGCAACTGAAGCGCCAGTGGCCGTGGAAAAGAGCAAGCCTTCAACCAGGAATCATCCAGGCTATTGAGTTGTGATTCAGCGGGTTAGTCATGCTATCCTACGCTTTCAGTTTGGGACCGTTCCGCTTTTGCGACCGCGTTCTCTCTACACTCTTTCACACCGAGACCAATACATGAAGCTCACGTGGACCAAGACCGACGAGGCACCCGCACTCGCGTCGTACGCGCTGCTGCCCATCCTGCGGGCGTACTTCAAGGGGACAGAGGTGGAGATCGAAACGGCTGACATCTCGCTCGGTGGACGTATTATCGCCAACTTCCCTGAGTGTCTGCGGAACGGCCAGAAGATTCCCGACGAGTTGACGCGCCTGGGGAAGCTGGCGAAAACACCGGAAGCCAACATCATCAAGCTACCCAATATCAGCGCCTCGATTCCGCAACTCCGGGAAGCGATTACGGAACTCCGCGGAAAGGGCTACAACATACCCGACTATATCGAGGAGCCGTCAACGGAAGAGGAGCGTGCGCTCCAGGCCCGCTTTGCCGTGGTCCTGGGCTCGGCGGTGAACCCCGTATTGCGCGAAGGCAATTCGGACCGTCGTGCTGCGAGGTCGGTCAAAGCGTTCGCGCAGAAGCATCCACACAAGATGATGAAAAACTGGCCCCAGCCGGGTTCGACGCCCGGTTCCGTGACGCGTGTCGCCCACATGAATGACCAGGACTTCTATGGCAGCGAGAAATCCACGACGGTGGGTGCCGCAACCAGCGTGCGCATCGAATTCGTGGACTCAGCCGGCGCGGTGAAGGTGCTGAAGCAAAGCATCCCGTTGCTCGAGGGCGAAGTCATCGACTGCGCGGTGATGAACGTGGCGGCGCTGCGAAGATTCTATGCGGAGCAGATGGCGGCCGCTAAAGCTGACAATGCTCTGTTGTCGTTGCATCTGAAATGCACCATGATGAAGGTCTCCGATCCGGTCATGTTCGGGCACTGTGTGGCGGTGTATTTCGCCGATGCGCTGGAAAAGCACGCCGGCGCGATCCTAGAGGTTGGCGCCAACGTCAACAACGGACTGGCAGACGTGCTCGACAAACTCAACCAGCTTCCGGCCGGGAAGAAGTCCGAGTTCGAAGCCGATATCGCAGCCTGTTACGACAAGGGGCCCGGTTTGGCGATGGTCGATTCGCGGATGGGTAAGACCAACCTGCACGTTCCCAACGACGTGATCGTCGACGCGTCGATGCCGGTCGTGATCCGAGACGGCGGCAAGATGTGGAACAAAGAGGACGCGCTCGAAGACACTGTAGCCATGATCCCGGACCGCTGCTACGCCACCATTTATCAGGTTGTGATCGAGGACTGCAAGAGGCACGGACAGTTCGATCCGGCCACCATGGGCAGCGTCTCCAACGTGGGGCTCATGGCGCAGAAGGCCGAAGAGTACGGTTCGCATGACAAGACGTTTGCCGCACCCGGCAACGGCACGATTCGCATTGTGGATGCCGGCGGCAGGACGCTGCTCGAACAGAGCGTCGAGCACGGCGATATATTCCGCGCCTGCCAGACGAAAGACGAGGCCATCCGCGATTGGGTAAAACTGGCCGTGGCACGCGCGCGTGCAACCGGCGCACCCGCGGTGTTCTGGCTCGACCCAGATCGTGGCCACGATGCGCAAATCATTCAGAAGGTGAATGCCTACTTACCGGAGCAAAACATCTTGGGATTGGAAATCAAGATCATGAAGCCGGTGGACGCAATGAAATTCTCGCTAGAACGAATTCGCCGCGGCGAGGACACCATCTCCGTTACGGGGAACGTGCTTCGTGACTATCTCACCGACCTGTTCCCGATTTTCGAGTTGGGGACAAGCGCCCGCATGCTCTCGATCGTGCCGCTGCTCAGAGGCGGCGGATTGTTTGAAACCGGGGCCGGCGGTTCGGCGCCCAAGCACGTGCAGCAGTTTGTTAAAGAAGGTCATCTGCGCTGGGACTCGCTCGGCGAATATTGTGCGCTGGTGCCCGCGCTGGAGTTGATGGCGACAAAAACCGGCAACCCGCGCGCGGCGCTGTTTTCGAAAACGCTGGACCAGGCCATCGGCCAGTACCTCGAAGACGCCCGCGAGCCTTCGCGCAAGGTGAACGAGATCGACAACCGCGGCTCGACATACTATCTCGCGTTGGCGTGGGCAAAGGCACTCGCCGCCCAGGACGAGGACGGGGAGTTTAAGCAACGCTTCACTCCGGTAGCCGCCGCGCTGGCGGAGAACGCGGGCAAGATTACTCAGGAGTTGTTGGTGGCACAGGGCAAGCCGGTGGACATCGGCGGTTACTATTTCCCGGACGACGCTAAGTGCGCGGCAGCGATGCGGCCCAGCGTGACGCTGAACGCAATCATAGACGGAATGTAGTTGGCTTTTGCGCGCGTCCGTGCGGTCGCCGCGACGTGAATAAGGTAGGAGACTCGGATTCGGTCCGGTCAGGAGTTAGTTATTCATTTCGCAGGGCCACCACGGGATCGATGCGGGAGGCTCGAAATGCAGGTAGGTATCCGGCGAGGAGAGCGCAGGCGACCAAGATCGCCGCGGAGACGCCAATCGCAAGCGGGTCGTTAGGCGCGACCCCGAACAAGAATGACTTCACGAAGACGGTGGTTTTGTAGGCGCTGCCAAGCCCAATGAGTAGTCCGAAAGCGCAAAGCGCCGCGACTTCGCGCAGGACCATCCAAACGACGTGGCCGCGTGTGGCGCCCAAAGCCATGCGAATGCCAATTTCTCCGGTGCGACGCGCCACCGCGTAGGCCATCGTTCCATACAGCCCCACGCAGGCCATGAGCAGAGCCAGGCCGCCAAAACAGGCGCACAGTTGTGCGAACGTGCGTTCCTGAAGAATCGTCTCATCAATGCGGCGCGACTGCGTGGTTATGCCTGCCAACGGAACTTGCGGTCCCACCTGGTGAACGATCTGGCGGACGGTGTTGGCCAACGCGAGGGGATTCCCACTAGTGCGAAGTTCGAAGACCATCTCCTGAAGCCGCCGGCTTTTAGGCGTCTGAAGCCAGCTTGTGTACGTTACTGGAGGAATTGCACGCTTGAGCGAGCTATAACGTGCTGTGCGCGCGACGCCTACGATTTCAATGTCTATCCCCTTGGTCCCCCCGAGTCGAAAATGGCGCCCAACTGGATTCTCACCGTGAAAGTACTTCTCCACGAGAACCGGATTGACTACTCCCACCGCAGGCGCGCCCTCCACATCGCGCTTGTCGATCGCCCGGCCGGCAACAATAGGGATCTGCATTGTTTCAAAAAAGGTCGTACCCACCTGCGCGAGCGAGGTGTTCGGACCGCGCTGGCCTTCGGGGGGCTCGGGGATGCCGGGCACTCCGATACTGGTGCTGCTGCTCCAGCCGCCGACCAACGGTATGTCGCTGCTGGTTGCCCCGCGCACCCCTGGAATCGCTTGGAACCGCCGTTCGAGTTCCGCGTAGAACTGCTTGAGAGTAGCCTCCTTGTAGCCGGCCCGAGTTGCGTCGAGATCGAAAACCAGGATGTTCTCGGCGTTGAATCCCAGGCTCACCGAATGAAGATTCGTCACGGTGCGAACGAACAAACCGGCTGCGACAACCAACAAGACAGAAATGCCAATCTGCGCGACCACAAGGCCTTGGCTCAATCCCCATCGCACGCCAAGGTGACGTACTTTTCCGCGTGACTCGCTAGCGCGGGTTTCCTTCAGTGCGGGTGTGAGATCCACGCGGGTGGCCTGCAGGGCGGGTGCTAACCCAAAGAAAATACCACTGACGAATGCAGCGAGTAGCGTGAATGACAGCACACGCCAATCCAAACCAACGTTCACCGTAAAGTTGTCGTTTCCATTGTTCAACAAAAGCAACAGGAATCGAATGCAGAGAGCAGCAACGCCGACGCCGGCAATCCCGCTCAGAAGGGCCAGGACGATGCTCTCCGTCAGCAATTGACGGACAATGCGGAAACGGCCCGCGCCCAGACTGAGCCGAAGTGCGATTTCGCGTCGCCTGCTCGCGGCCCGGGCCAGCAGCAAGTTGGCAATGTTGAAGCACGCAACCGCCAGGATCAGCCCGACCATGGTCATGAGAATCCACAGCGGCTTCGAATACTGGCGGCGTAGGGCATCGACGCCCGATCCACCTTCCTGAAGCCAGAGCGACGGAAGATCCGCCCGTTCTCTCTCCTTCGTCGCGGTGCTCTGGACAAAACCGTGGAAGGGTCCGGCAAGCTGAGCTTGCGCCTGCATCAGCGTGACGCCGCTTCTCAACCGTCCCATCAACTCAATCCAGTAATACGTACCGTCGTGGAACGTGTCTTCTCCAACCGACTCTGGCCGCGTGATGACTATGCTTGCCATCGGAAGGAACACGCTTGGCTTGCTGTTTGGAGATACTCCGTAGAAATCGGGAGCGGCCACGCCGGCGACCGTGAATGGTGTTTTGTTGATCAGAATGTGCTTGCCGACCACCGAGGGGCTGCCGGCGAATCTCGTGTGCCAATAATCGTCGGTAATTACGGCAATGGCCGGGGCTCCGACTCGATCGTCGTCCAGGTTAATCAGGCGTCCGGCGGCAGGCGATACGCCGAGCCCCTCAAAAAAACTGCCAGTGACGTATTGACCAGTCGCAAGCTCTGCCTGACCGTCGATGACAAGATCCACTTGTCCCCCACCGACATGGCCAAAGAGCGAGGCCAGCACGTCCTTGTGATTGCGGAGGAGGTCAAAAACAGGGTAGGGGAAGTTCGGACTAGTCAGGCCGCCACCTGGTTCATCGTAATTCGATCCCCAATGGCTGTGGACCACTGGAGCTTCGGATTTAGCCCGCCAGTTTAGGATCACTAATTGTTCAGAATGCTTGACCGGAAGCGCCCGAAACATGACGCTGTCCATGAAACTATAGATTGCCGTATTCGCGCCGATGCCTAGGGCGAGCGAAAGGACGGCCATGCCGGTGAACAACTTGCTGCCTGCCATGCCGCGGAAAGCGTACCGTGCATCCTGAACGAGTGCTTCCCAAAAATGCAACATCCTCACCATCTGACCTGCTCCTCCCAATCGCTAATGTCGATCCATTTTAGACGCTGAAGCGTCCTGGCGGTTGGTGCGCCAGGTTGGGCGGAGTGAGCGTCGCGCCGAACGAAGGCCTTGATGATCCGTTGCTGCAACCCGTTCGACATGTTGGGTCCCTCTGAAATGCTAAGAATTCATGAAGGACAGGTTTCAGTTAGGGACCGACGTTCCGGATCTCAGGATAGTAAACTCTCGCTTGGCGTCCACCACCTCGGGAATATCCGCATCCGCGCTCTTCCAGATCTGGAGAAATCGTTCGTATGCGGTCCGCGCCTCGGCCACCTGGCCCTTTCGCTGGTAGGCTTGCGCGAGATGGTATTGGGCCAAGGGATAGTTCTGATTCAGCCGAAGAATGCGCTGATATTCGCTGATGGCTTCCTCCAGGCGGGCTTGGCCGAGATAGGCGTTACCGAGGCAATCTTCATAAAGATCCATTCCTGAGCTCGCTGGCAGGTGGCGCAGTGCCTCGCGGAAATGTTGAGTAGCCTGATCCATGTGTTTTTCGCGCAACTCCAACGTACCGAGATAATAATCGTAGCTTCTGAGTTCGTTTCTGGAGCCACGCGTGGGGTAAGGCCCGCTCCGAAGAATCTGATCGAAGCTTTCTTTCAAGCGGGCCGCTCTGGCGGGCTGGCCCTGGTCTAAGGCCAGGAGCAAGGAGTTCCAGACCGCTCCTTTCTCAAACTTAGTCTCATTCTGCGCGGCTTGTTCGGCTTTGCTGAATTCCTTAAGCCGCCGATATACCTGCGCGATGCTGCCATACCCCACTGCGCGCGCCGTGTCGGACCCCGTGATTTGAATGTAGCGCTGGTATTGCCGGATTGCCTCGCGGTAACGGCCCTGCTGAAAGTAGACGTCACCCAGGTGAATAATGGCCGGCTCAAATTCCGGATCGAGCAGCAAGGCGCCATTGTACTCAGCCACTGCACTCTCGTATCTCCCAGCATGTTGAAGAGACATGCCCAGGCTGTCGTGGGCATTGGGCTCCGACGGCGCAAGCTGCACGTAGCGCTGATGCGCCGCAATGGCCTCGTCATAGCGCCCCAAGCCCAGATAACAGATGCCTAGAACGTTGTACAGATCTCCGAATTCAGGATCTACCTGGATTCCTCGCCGCACCACGGCCATGGCTTCCTGCGGCCGTTCCTCGCCGATCAGAAGCCGTGCCAAACGCGTGTACGCTTCGGTCTCCAAGGGGAATTGGTCGACAATTTGTTGCATGGTCCGGATTGCGGCGGCGTAATCCTGCCGGGCGATCGCATACCACGCTGTGACAAACAAGCGGTCCTTGGGCGCCAGATGATCCGACAGTTGAATAGCCCTTGCCAGGTACGGTCTGCCTCTTTCCGGAACGAAATCCGTTACGGAGTAGGCGTATCCGATCCGCGCGTAGGCCAAGGCGAATTTCGGATCCAGTTGGACCGCCTTGCCCAACAGCGCGATGGCCTGGGAGTTCTGAAACGCCTGCGCCTTGCTTACCCCGAGCGAATAGTATTGGTACGCCTCCAGGTTGTTCGTCATCGCCTCGGCGAGGCCGGTCTGGTGGTGTTTGTCTAGAGGCGCAGCGCCCAATCGCGCCGCTACCGTGGGCGACAATAGATCGATCCGCGCCAGAATATCCGCGGGCTGGTCCACTTCGAACTGATCCGCGGCGAGCAATTGGCCGCTAGAGGTTTGGAACAGACGCGTGTTGACTACGATTTTTTCTCCGAGCGTCAGGAAACTGCCCAGCAGCAGGGCCTCTGCATGACTCTTCCGCGCAATATCCAGTGCGTCGTCCAGGCGAATCCCGTTTTGCCGCTCGTGGCCGTTTCTCTCGAGCAACAGATGCAGTTGCTCGCGGCTCAGTACTGTCAGCTTGTCGAAACGGGCCAGGTCGGTGATGAACATGTCGGCCAAGCCCTCGCTCAGCCAGTTTAGGTTCGGCTTGGCGCTCTGATTCTCGAAATACATAACCGCGAGCGCCTTCCGTCCCGGGACTTCAGGCAGCGTCACTTCCATTCTGGGGGCCGCAGGGTGACGGAGCACGGTCCAGGCCAGTACCATTCCTCCCGTGGCAACCAGACCCAGGACTATTTTACGGAGCCACGGCTTCCAGTAAACGTGGGGACTGATCGCCCCTTGACCTTGAGACTTCGTTTCGCCTTCGGCCGCCATTGCTTCCGTCACAGCGGTCGTCCCCTCGAAGGACAAAAGCCCAGCTCCGTCGATTTCGATATTCGGACGGCTCACTTCGGCGGCAACCGGCTCTTCCACTACATTTGCGATGAAGCGGTATCCGAACTTGTAAATGGTCCGGATAAATCGCGGTTCGTGCGGATCGTCTCCCAGAACCGTTCGGATCTCCTTGATGCACTGGACAACAGCATTGTCGGTGACCGCCGCGCCTTGCCAGAAGTTCTCAATCAGCTCTTCCTTGCTGATAAGCCGCTGGCGCCGCTCGATCATGTACAAAAGTAAATGAAAGGATTGTTGGCGAAGATGCTGCTCGATTCCACCGCGTTTCAGGCAGCCTAAGGAAGGATCAATCTCCACATCTTCGCAACGATAAATCTGGGCGCAGTCCCTCGCTGCAGGCTCACCATCAGCCGCCCTCTCGTGCACCGCAGGCATGGCGGCTTGGATTTTCCCTCGCGCAGACGGACCGGCCGGCTCCCCACCCCGGTCAACTAGCATGCGCCGATTATATCGCAACTAACGGAAGAGGTCGCCCGAATCGGAAACAAGAACTTGTGCCAACAAACATTGTTACTCCGCGTTAGTAAGGTCGCCCACATTCTAACGGCCGCAGAAGCACAATCGCGAGGTACTTACACCTCTAGGCGGGGCACCTTACGCCATGATACCGCGAGCTAATCCCGGCCGGATGAAACCGTTAACTCGCTGTGCCCCAAAAGATTTCACTAAAATTTCAGCAATCCCTCACCACTTGCGGCCGGGCCTAATGCTAAAACACTATAGCGTAATTGTTTCGGGTTAGACCTTTCGATTTCAGACGTTCTCGGCAAGGAGCCGCACATGAGGATTCTCTTGATGCTTCCCCTGTTACATCGTGCCCGCACAACTAGCTGGCGCTCGTTAACCGCAGGTTTAGTGGCCTGCCTCGTGCTTCTGACTTCCCCCGCACTCCTACACGGCCAAGCCCTTAGCTCGATTACGGGTACCGTAGTGGACGCGACCGGCAGCGTCATGCCGAGTGTAAAGATAACCATCACAAATGTCGCGACCAAAGTGGCCAGCCACTCAGTCACCAGTAGCTCGGGCACTTACACGGTCACAGACCTGATCCCGGGCACCTACACTGTGCAAGCCGAGAATGCCGGGTTTCAGACAGCCGTCCACAATGGGGTGTTGGTAGAAGTCGGACGTCCCTCCACTGTTGACATATCAATGCAGACCGGCAATGTGACGCAGAGCGTGGAGGTGCAAGAAAGCGCCATCACTCTGAATACGACCGAACCAGAGGTCGGCACTACCCTTACACATGAAACGGTGCAGAACTTGCCGATCGAGCTGGATGAAGGCGACGGCCGCGGCCGTCAGATTGATTCGTTCATTTTCCTGGCCCCCGGCGTGACCGGCAGCAACTTCAGCCACCGAATCAACGGCGGCGTGGACTTTGAGAGCGAAGTGGTGTTTAACGGCGTTCCGATGGCGCAGTCGGAAACGCAAGGCTTCGAGACCATCTGGAATCCGCCCTTTGAATTGGTCGCTGAGGGCGACGTATTGCGCTCGTCTTTTTCAGCACAATATGGCTTGGCGCAAGGGGTGGTGACCTGGCAGACTGCCTCCGGTACGAACCAGTTTCATGGAGACGGTTTCGACATCTTGCGAAACAACTTCTTCGATGCACGCGGGGCCTACAACCCGACCGTCCCTGTCGACAACGAAAACAATTACGGGTTTACCATCGGGGGCCCGGTCTGGATCCCCAAACTGTACAACGGCAAGAACCGCTTGTTCTTCCATGTCAGCGCGGAGTGGTACCGGCGTAACTACCCGGACCTGACTTTCATGTCCCTGCCCACGGCCGCTGAGAAACAGGGGAATTTCGCCGCAACGGGTCTAACGATTTACGATCCATCCACGGGGGCGCCCTTCGCCAACAATCAAATTCCTCAGAGCCGCTTCAGCCCGTTATCCAGCACCTTGCTCTCGCTGATGCCCAATCCCACTTTTCCGGGTTATGTGAACAACTTCCAATCCAACGAAGGCGTTATCCCGACGCGGCAAACGAATTGGGGCTACAACATTGATTACAACATCAACGAAAAGCAATCCATCCATTGGAGCAGCTGGCGGGACAAGCAGACCTCCTATGCCACGGAAACCGGTTCCCACCTATTGGGCGAGCTAGGCAGCGAAACCCTCAATCCCGATCTTGGCACCGTGTTTCTCATCGACTACTCCAACGCCATCACCCCGCACCTGGTAATGACCTTCGGTGCAAGCTGGCTGGGTGAGCTGAACGACCAAATCAGCCTGGAGAAAAATATCAATTTCGCAGCTGCTCCCGGCGCTCCGCAACTTCCAGCCATAAACTTCAGCGGTCCACTTGCGCCTACCACGTTTGGGTCGCCCTGGATTCAATCCATCAACCGGAAGCTGGGCTGGGTGATGGAAAACAACTACTTGTGGATTAAAGGCAAAAATACGTTCAACATCGGGTGGGAGTTGCGGCGCACTTATCAGGATGATAACGAGTGCCAGCAGTGCGCGGGCAACTTTAATTTCAGCAACAATCAGACGGCCAACCCGGCCAGTCTCGGAACCACGGGAAATGCATTCGCCAGCTTCCTGCTCGGCACGGTGGATAGCGCCGACCGCGTAGGTTCGCCGGAATTGAAGCTTCGCAACCGCGATTTTTCGCCGTACATCCAGGACAACATTAAGCTAAGACCCAACCTCACCATCAACATAGGTGTGCGCTGGGACGTCATGGTGCCCTTCACCGAGGTGCATAACCAGATCGTGTTCTTCAACTCGGCGATTCCAAATCCGGGCGCCGGCGGTATTCCCGGAGCGGCCACTCAGTTCGGCAATTGCACTGGTTGCGCAGGCTTCGATCGCGCCAACATCAAGTGGGATCACTTCAGTCCTCGGGTCGGCTTTTCTTACGGCTTCAATAATAAGACCGTTTTGCAAGGCGGTTTCGCACAGAACTATCTGGATGGCGGCGCCTATGAATATGGCACCGCCAAGGTTGCCGTAAACTACGCCAACCTGCTCACCGGGTCCTTCCACAGGAATTCGACGGGTAGCACTACGCCGGCCTTCGGCAGTTGGGATAGCAACGTTCTTCCCGAACCGGCGCTCACACCGTTCAGCCCCAGCCTGGGGATTGGCCAGCAGATTAATGCCTTCTCAGCTAACGACGGCATCGCGCCTTACGTGATCGCCTGGAATATCGGCGTTCAGCGCGAATTACCGAAGAAAATGTTTATTTCCGTGCATTACGTCGGTAATAGAGCCAATCGCCTCCCTGGCCAATTGAACCCAATTAACCAGATGAGCCCGCAGTATCTCTCTTTCGGCAGCCTGCTATCAATGCCTGTGAACTCTCCGCAGGCTATTGCAGCGGGAATACAAAGCCCCTATCCAGGTTTCGTCACCGATTTCGGAAGCAGCGCCACGGTGCAGCAGGCCTTGCGCCCCTACCCGCAGTATTCGAATATTTTCAATAATTTCGATGAAACCGGATCATCTTTCTACAATGCCATGCAGGTGCAGGTGGAAAGACGGTTCTCGGACGGCCTGTTTTTCCTGGTGAGCTACAACCTCTCGCGCATGATGTCGAACACGAACTCCGGTTTCACCTCGTTCGGAGCCGATTCTCTGAACAAGAACAATCAGAAGGCGGAATGGTCTATCGACAACAATGACCAGCCCAACATGTTAACTATCTCCGGAGCATATGAGCTGCCGATCGGGCAGGGCAAACGATTTCTGAACAACAAGGGAATCGTCAACAATGTGGTCGGCGGATGGCAGGTTAGCGCTATTCTCACCTACGCACAGGGGACTCCACTCTGGAGTGGGAACCCCGGTGGTTCTGTGTATGCTCCCGGCGATCCACTGGATAATGGCTGTGCCCCGTGCAATCGGGCTAACGTAGTTTCCGGTGTTCAGCAGGAGTTCTCGTATAGCAATGTCTATAAGGGACTCCCGGTGCTCAATTCAGCCGCCTTTTCTGATCCTGGTCTATGGACATTGGGTACGGCGCAACGCGTGCTCGATATTCGTGCCCCCTGGAACTTGAATGAAAACGTCTCGCTGCATAAGTTCTTCCACATGGGCGAGCATGTGAAAGCGGAGTTGCGCTTTTCGTATTTCAACCTGCTGAATAGGGTTGTGTTCGGTGGTCCGGATCTGGGACTTGCAGATCCGAACTTTGGCCGCGTGATCAATAGCCAAAACAATACGCAACGTCAGGGGCAAGCACAGTTCCAGCTCAATTTCTAGCCTCGGACAGCAAGACATCGGGTACCGGAAACGGTACCCTTCAGATGTGGAGAGATTCTTAGGCGGGATCCATCGGTGGCACCTACGAGTCGCCTTACTGGTGGCCATCTCGCCGCTGGGTTGTCGCGCGGATGCGGGCGACGCCCACTATGCCGGAGCGGCGGTATGCGCATCTTGCCATCAGGAGATCGCCGCCAGCCAAGCTAAGACCGCCATGGCCAGAACCTGGCAGGGCGCGGCGACCCCATTGTTGCCGCCCGGCTACCATGGCCGTGCCAAAGAAGGGTCCACCAAGCCGTTCGAATACGAGATCCAGCGCCAGAGCGGTGGGTTCGTTTTCTCTGCAGCCATGCCGGGTGGCGCAAAGACTAGCTTGCCCGCGAAAGTAATCATGGGCGGCGAACGCCATGGCCTGAGCTTTCTTCTTTCGATCGATAAACTGGGCTCCATTCCGTTGGAGCGGCCGGCGCTCATCGAAGCGCGATATGTGTATAATTCTCCGAATCACGCACTGGCGATCTCGCCCGGCTTCGGTAGCGGCGAGCCGGGTTCGTATGAAGACGCCTTCGGCAGAGTGCTCAGTCCCGGATTCCAGGAGAAATGTCTCACCTGTCACGGCGAACCTGGCACATTAGGGGCGGGCGCGCACGGAGGAGTGGAATGCGAGAGCTGCCATGGTCCCAGTCTCGATCACGTGCAAGCCATTCGTCAGGGCAAATCCGGCGCAGGTGTTGTCAATCCGGACAAATTACCCATTGACCAGCGCCTGGATACTTGCGCCCGGTGTCACATGGGCCTTGTGGACCGGTCCGATCCCCTGCCTAAAGAAATGCTGGTTTCTAGCCAGGTTTCCGCGCTTCGCAACTCAGAGTGCTTCGTACAAAGCGGAAAGGCGCTGACGTGCACAAATTGTCACGATCCCCATCGTGATCGAACGGCCGCAGAAGTTGAGAAGGCATCCACCGCAAGCTGCTTGGGCTGCCACTCCAGTGCGGCGAAACCGCGCGCCGCGCTGTGCCCAGTGAACGCCAGCGCCCAATGTATCGGCTGCCACATGCCGCAGGTGGATCAAGGCGTCTTCCATATGTCGGATCACTGGATTCGCGTGCATTCAGAGCAGGGAGTCCAATCCGCAAAGCGCGATGAGAGTCTTCGATCGCAGATTCCGCCGTTACGAGAGTTCCTTCGCATTTTAGTGGTGGACGAAAAACAGAAGGCGGAGGGCGCGGCTGCACGTCTGGCTAAGGGAGAGGCGTTCTCCGATGTAGCGAAGGGTATTTCGATGGACAACACCGCCCCGGGGGGCGGCTACTTCGGTGAGATGTGGCTGTCCGAGATGGAACCGAAGCTGGCATACGCGGCGGCCCAGCTCCGATACGGAGATAGCAGCGGCATCATCGATCTGGGAAATCGCTGGATGATGCTGCAGCGGATGTCGCGCGATTTCAAGGAGGACGCCGATAAGCTCTTCGAGCAGGCATCCGCCCTGAAAGCGGCCGGCGACATCAAGGGCGCTTTGGAAAAAGACGGACAGGCGCTTAAGGTCTATCCCTATTTTCTGCGTGCGCTGATCTTCATGGGCGCCACTCTTGGCGAAAGCGGTGATCTGAAAAGGGGTTCCGAAGTCCTGGCGTTTACCGCGCGGCTTTATCCGAAGGACGCTACGGCCCAATTCGATCTGGGCCTCACGCGCGGCGCTCTGGGTGATCCGGGCGGGCAGATTGAGTCGTTCCGCCGCGCAATCGAGCTTGATCCGGATAACGTAGCGGTGTATGAGAGTCTGGGCGCCGCGCTTTACTCAGCGGGCGATTGGAAAAGCGCCATCGACGTGTGCCATGCCGGTCTTCAGATAGATCCGTTACGAGCCGGGCTGTACTTCAACCTGAGCCTCATGTTAGGGCAACACGGCGACACCGAGGGGTCGAAACGCGCGCGGGATCTGGCAATTCAGATCGATCCTCGACTGCGCTCGCGGCCTGCCGGAACCGCGTCCCCGGTTCATCCGCCGCCAAGGCCAGGTGTCAATTGAGAAGTATGCGCCACGCGTTTCTGTTTGCCGGTCTGCTGTTGCCCTTCGCATCACTCCTTGGGCAAACGCATCCTGCGGCGCCACCCGCATCTCCCGATCCGGCACTTCTCGAAGTTCAATCAATGGTGGATGCCGCCAAATTGAATGATGCCGAGGCCACCGCCCGGCGGTATCTGGAGACTCACCAGAATTCGGCGGACGCTCACTACTTGCTCGGATACATTCTGTTCCGCGAAGGAAATCCAAAGCCTTCGCTAGCTGAATATAAGGAGGGCGCGCGTTATCGGCCACCTGGCGCGCTCGACCTGGAAGCGATCGGCGGCGATTATTTCTTGATGGAGGACTATGCGGCCGCGGATCAGTGGCTCACCAAGTCGGTCCAGCTGGATCCGAATGACGTACATGCCAAGTACTATCTCGGACGCGCCAAATATAATCAGAAATATTTCGCCGAGGCTGTGCGGATCTTCACCGAATGTTTGAATCTGGATCCGCGAAACGCTAAAGCCGCTGACTATCTGGGGCTTTCCTACGAAGCGCTGGGCAAAATCGAAGACGCTTTCACAGCATATCTTAAGGCGGTCATACTTAGCTCAGGCTCTGCTCCCGAAAATCCCGAGCCGTATCTTAATCTCGGCACTCTGCTGGTGGAAAATGACCGGCCGGACGAGGCTGTTCCGTATCTCTTGGACGCGACCCGAATCGCCCCTGGCGAGTGGCGGGCACATCGCGGGCTCGGGAAGGCTTATCTGCAATTGAATCGATTGCCGGAGTCGCAAGTCGAGCTGCGCAAGGCTGTGGAGCTCGCTCCGGAGAATGCTCCCTTGCACTTCCTGCTGGCCCAGGTATTGCGAAAGAGCGGATTGGAAGAACAGGCGCGCGCCGAAACCGAACGCTATAACGTGCTGACCGGTGCGCATTCTTCACCGGACACTCCGCTGGCCGAAGCCCGATCGCTGCTGGAGTCAGGTAAATTGCCGGAAGCCGAACAGGTGACCCGCCGATATCTGGAAATCCACAAAAGCTCGGCCGATGGGCACTATCTCCTCGGCTACATTCTTTTCAAGAAAAAGGACCCGAAATCGTCGCTCGCCGAATATACCGAAGCCGCGCGATACCGCAAGCCAAACGCGGCGGACCTCCAAGCCGTGGCCGGCAATTATGTGTTGTTGAAGGATTATCCTGACGCGGATAAATGGTTCACAAAGGCGGTGGAATGGAATCCCAAGGATTCACTTGGCTGGTATTATCTGGGCCGCACCAAATACAGCGAAAACCGGTTTGCGGAAGCCGTCAGCGCATTCGAGCAATGCCTGAAGCTGGAGCCCCGGAACGTGAAGGCGGAAGACAACCTGGGATTAAGCTTTGAGGGTTTGAACCAGATCGACAAAGCCGTGGCCGCCTACCAAACCGCGATCGATTGGCAGAAGGATGCGGCGGACAAGATCCCCGGGCCATCGCTGGATCTGGGCAGTCTTCTTTTGGATGAGAATCGCGCGAACGAAGCGCTGCCCTACCTGCTGGACGCCGCCCGGATCGCACCGGAAGACTTTCGGGTGCATCGGCAACTGGGAAAGGCGTACAATCACCGGGATCAATTGGACAAGGCTCGAAGTGAGTTGGAGAGAGCCGTCGAGCTGGCCCCTGAAAACGCGGCACTGCACTTCATGCTGGCACAAGTTTACCGGAAACAAGGTTTGATGGACAAAGCCAGGACCGAGAGTGAGCGGTATGCCGCGCTGGCAGCCGCCAATCCGCCGGGCGAGAACTAAACATCGAGAAGTAAATCAGGAGGCAATTATGAAAGTCTGGCTAACCATACTAGTGGCCGCAGGTTGCTTACCGTTGTCATCTTCGGCGCAACAAAAACAATTTGTACAGGCAGAATTACTAAAAACGATTAAAGCGAAAAGCGCCAAAGCGGGCGATCCGGTGAAAGCTCGTGCAGTCAGCGCCGTGCTTCTGCCCGGCGGAATCGCAATTCCGGAGGGCACGATACTCGAGGGCGAAGTGCGTGCGGCAGATACGAACTCACTGAGCATTTCCTTCGACCAGGCTGAGCTAAGCGGCAAGAAAACATCGCTCAACCTTTCCATTCGCGCGGCCCTGATGCCGGGCGGTCCTCGAAAAAGCGTCGGGGGAAACGGTGGTGTGGATGCCGCCGCACCTAACGTTCATCCGATGAATGGCGGACCGGCCACCCCGGTGCCGGTCACGACGCAGCAGGCCGCCCCCAATGCCCGCCC
>DASYNU010000087.1:0-18695 GCA_036008345.1 Bryobacteraceae bacterium | reverse complement strand
ACCAGCAGCACCACGCCCATAATGATCGAAAGGGCCGCTGTAGGAGTACGGGTAGCGATAACGGCGCCCACAATCGCGCCGCAGGTAGTTGCAATTTCCAGAAGCAACCCGATACGCACGTTCGAAAAACCCTCGCGCACGTATGCGGAAGCCGCTCCTGACGAGGTGGCGATCACAGAAACCAGCGAGGCCCCCATGGCGTATCGCAAGTCGACGTGAAAAAGCAGCGCCAGAACCGGCGTAATAACAACGCCTCCGCCCAGGCCCGTCAAGGAACCTATAAATCCGGCAGCGGTCGCCGCCAAAAAGACGAGCGAGCTGAATAGGAGTATGGACACGCGTCAGCCGGTTGCAGATTACCACGGGCGGCCCGCGAAGGGATACATTGCGATCGGCACTGCCTTCGCATAGGCTTTGAAGTCGGTATCCGTCGAGAGGATCTGCCATCTCCTAGCGAGCGCCACCGCGCAGATCAAGAAATCAGCCGCGGAACCAGCAATGCCGCGCGACCGGCATTGATTGCTGCATTGTGCCGCCTGCTCATAATCCGGCGTGCCGATTGGTTGGTCAGGAAAAGCCCGAAGGTAATTCCGAAACCTTGCGTGCTTCCTCAATCAGTTTGTTGTCGATAGCCATGGTCCCTCTCCCCCGGAATAGCTTTCTAATTCGTTTGCTGGAACCGTTCCCAACCAACCCCCTCGATCTTCGGCTCGAACTGCGCCGGATGCAGGATCTCCGCGAGGATTTCCAGCGACTCCACGATCCTGGGCCCTGGCCGGTTCAGATACTGATTGCCATCCGCCAGGTACACTTCCCCGCTCCGAACCGCACGCAATTCTCGCCATTCCGGCCGATCGGTCAACCAATACATCTCCTGGCGCGTTCGCCCCAGATCGAAACCGCACGGCATGCTGATGATTACATCGGGGTCGGATGCCACCAGTTCCCCCCAGTTCATCCACGGGGAATGCAGACCGGCTTTTCCGAACAGGTTTTCCCCGTTCGCCAACTCCACCAACTCCGGAACCCAATTACCAGCAGCCATCAACGGCTCATGCCACTCGATGCAGGCTACGCGCGGCCGACGCCCGGCACTACCGGCTCGTGTCGAGATCTGCAACATCTGATGACGAAGGGTGGTCACAACATCCTCGCCCTTGTCAGCCACGCCGCAAGCGAAGGCGACTCGATTTATATCCTTCCAGATGTCATCCAGCGCATTAGGTTCCAGTGCTATCAATTTGGGACGGCTAGAGATGGAACGCGCCAATGCGCGCTCGACATCTTCCGGAGTTACGGCGCACACACGGCATTGCGTCTGGGTGATTATATGCGTTGGCTGCAACTGTTCCAGCACGTTTTCGAAGACTTCGTAAACGGAAAGGGCACTCGCCAGCCGCTGTTTCACTTGGGCGTCGATTTCGGCGCTGTCGCCGTTTACCGGAAAGCTGGGCGTGGTGCAGACTGGAAGCGTTCGAACTTCCTCAGGAAAATCGCATTCGTGGCTGCGCCCCACCTGCGCTTGACCCAGCCCCAGCGCATGCACGATTTCGGTGGCACTCGCGATCAGCGAGACGATGCGAATCATCTCTCTAATGTAGTAGGGTTCTGGGCGGGATTCTGTCGCGCGTCAAATAGTTGTCACCGGTGACAGCCGGGCGATGATTTGAGCGTTGAGCCCAAGGAGCCGGTCGGGTGGGTGTAGGGTTGGGGAGATTCAATAGAAGTAATGGGTTGGAGATTGAAACGCGGATAGTCAGCAGGATCGACCCTGGCTCCCTGAGCTGTGCTTGATTTCATCGCATTGGACTCAATGCAAGCTCGCTTCCAAAGCAGAAAGCGTTCATTTCTAAGGTGAAGCTCGCAACTCTACGATCGAACGAACGACGCGCCCGCAAAAATTACCACAATGGAACCAGCTTCGTGCAAAACGGAACCACCGCGGGTTGTCACCTCCCATTTCGGCTGTCACGTCTGTACGGAGTGTTATTGCTATATTGGCCTTGTGCCGCCCGAAACCGATTCCATTCTCAGCGCCTTCTACGACACTGGCGCCTACCTGCGCGGCCATTTCCGGCTGACTAGTGGACTACACAGTCCCGAATACCTACAGTGCGCGCTGGTGCTGCAACATCCGCGGTACGCCGAGCATTTTGGGCGATTGTTGGCTACTGAATTCCGACGCCTGGAACCTGCGCTGGACACTGCGATTGTGGCCTCACCAGCCATCGGCGGCCTGATAATCGGCCATGAGGTAGCCCGGGCCCTGGGCGCGCGCTTCGTCTTTACTGAACGCGATGCATCCGGCAAGATGGTTTTGCGCCGAGGCTTCAGTGTCGAGCCGGGCGAAACCGCCGTGGTAGTGGAAGATGTTGTTACTACCGGCGGCAGCTCGCGGGAAGTGATCGCGATTCTGAAAGAATCCGGCGCGCGGGTGCTCGGAGCTGGTTCCATCATCGATCGCAGCGGAGGCGCTGTGGATCTCGGCGTTCCGCGCGTGGCACTCAAAACGCTCGAAGTGGTCGCCTACGCGCCCGAAGATTGTCCGCTGTGCCGCGCCGGAAGTCCGGTGATCAAACCGGGATCGCGGCCCGTCCATGCGGCGAATTAAGATCCAGCTTTCCTACGATGGCACCGACTATCACGGCTGGCAGGTGCAACCCGGCCTGCGGACTATCCAAGGCACACTGGAGCAAGCGATTTCGGAAATTGAGGGCCAGCCGGTACAGGTGGCAGGCTCCGGCCGGACCGATGCCGGCGTTCACGCGCTGGCGCAAGTGGCAGCGTTCAGTATAGAAAATCCAATCCCGGTGCAAAACCTGGCGCGAGCCATGAACCGGCTGCTCGCGCGCGATATCCGTGTGACAAAAGCCGAAGAGGCGCATCTCAATTTCCATCCGCGGTTCCAGGCAAAAGCGAAAACGTACGAATATCGCATCCTTCGCAGTGAGATCTGCCCGCCCTTCGAGCGCCGCTACGTCTACCATCACCCTTATCCGTTGCGCGCCGAAGAAATGATCGCGGCCGCGCCGTTGCTCGAAGGCGAGCACGACTTCACTGCCTTCGCCGCCACCGATGACCGCGACGAACTACCTGGAAACTCCAAGGTCCGCACGATTTTCTGTTCACGACTCGCGCAGGAAGGCGACCGATTGATCTATCGCGTGACCGGCAGCGGCTTTTTGAAGCATATGGTCCGCAATATCGTGGGAGTTTTGTTAGAAACCGGAAAAGGAAACGTGGACCGCGCCGGCATTTTGGCGCGCCTTGAGCCGGGATGCGGAATTCCCCCCGGCCCCACCGCTCCAGCGCGGGGATTATACTTAATTTCGGTCGAGTATAATGAATGATCTCACGAAATGGGACGTTCACGGCAGCGTCGAAACGCTAGGGACGGAGTGGGCGGAATGGGATCAAGCCAAGAACGACTGGCAGCCGTTCAAACGCCGGACGTCGGCGCGATTCCGTTCTGACGGTCAGGTTATTGGAACCGAAGCAATCAACCCCGATGGGTCCGTTGCGCGGACGGCCCGCCTTTACAATAAAGCTGGTCGAATCCGGGAGACAAGTTTCCAGATGGACGATGGTCCCGTTAGCAAAGTCCTCTACTTTTATGACGGCGACGGACGAATTGTTCGCATCGTCAACATCGACCAGAAAGGCGTCAGCGGCGAATCCGAGATTTACCGTTACGATTCCAGCGGCCGGAAAACGAAGATTCAGTTTCTTCCGAAAGTGGAAGGCACCGTGGCCTATTCGCTGGATATCGAGGGCGCAGCCTCGCTGTTCGGCACGAGCGGCGCCGCAACCGTGACCACCGCCTTCGACGATCACGACCAAGCAAGTGAAGTGACCGTGCATGACACCCTCCACCGTCTGCAGCGACGAATGATATTGACGCGAGATAGCGCAGGACGAACGGTGAAACAGGAGGTGCTAGGCGGCGATACCCTCCTGCTTCCTGGCCTTGAAAACAGCCTGAAAGACGCGCCTCCGGAAGCTCGCGAAAAGTTCAGGGCAGCTTTGGCGACCGCATTTGGCCCAAAGAATGTGCTGCTAACCATCACGTATGCGTACGATGAAAAGGGCCGCAAGGTGGAGCGAACCAATCGTATGGGCACTCTAAGCGAAGACCGTACTACCTTCCATTTCGACGACCACGATAATCCTATTGAAGAGAATTCAGAACACACCAGCCGCGACGTGGGTGTGGACGAACAGGGCAATCCGCGGCACAGCAACGAACACTCTGACAAACAGCACACCCGCTTCGTTTACAAGTACGACGCGGAAGGAAATTGGACCGAGCGTGAAGTGTGGACGAACTTCGAACCAGGCGGGGATTTGAAACGATCAAGCCTCGAACGCCGCCAGATCACTTATTACCCACCAGAACTGCATTGATATCCGAGCTTTCAAGAATTGGCGTCGGCCATCCGTCTCTCGCGACCTTTATCATGGCCCGGCCGATCTGCTCGGTGGTGGTCACATACTTCGGAAATCGTCCGCTCAACAAAGGAAGCAGCGGCCCCAGCACCGCGTAGAAAAACCGGTAGAGTTGAGTCTTAGATTTGACTCCATGAAGCGGCACAATTACTCCGGGCCGGAACATGTAGGCGGCCTTGAAAGGGAGCCGTTGAAGCTCGTTTTCGGTCTTGCCCTTTACTCGCGCCCACATGCTGCGGCCGCGCTCGGAGCTGTCCGTGCCCATGCCTGATACGTAGATAAACGTCATCTCAGGATTGAGCCGCGCCAGCGTTCGTGCAGCGGCCAAGGTAATGTCATAGGTGCTGCGCGTATACTGCTCCTCCGTCAGCCCGGCCGAGGAAACGCCTAGGCAAAAAAAGCACGCATCGAATCCGGCGAGTTGGCTCTCGATGTCCGAATAATCCAGGAAATCCGCGTGTATCAATTCCCGCAGCTTGGGATCCTGCTTCCCACTTGCGCTCCGCCCAATCGACTGCACCTCGTGCACCCCGGGATCAAGCAGGCATTCCCGCAAAACGCCCTGCCCCACCATCCCGGTAGCACCAAACAGAATCACCCTCACCCATCCATTAAACCAACCTCAGCCCCGAGCCCCCATCCCCGAGCCACACCCCTCTTGACTTACCGATTACATGTAATTACAATACCCGTATGGCTGCTTCGGGTAATGCACAAATGACCCTGCGCCAGGCGTTGGCCATCCCCGCCTTCCGCAAACTTTGGCTTGCCCAATTAGTCAGCATCTTCGGCGATTTCCTGGCGCTCTACGCGGTGCTGAGCGCGATGTCCTTCCGCATGCACGCCTCGGCGCGCGCCATCACGCTGGTCACGGTCTTCTTCCTGCTTCCCATGGCGCTGGTGGGCCCGTTGGCCGGCGTGTTCGTGGATCGTTGGAACCCCAAACGCACTCTGGTTACCAGCGACCTGGCGCGGGCGGTGTTGGCGCTGGGACTGGTGATCGCCGGAGCGCCCTGGCATATCTACATGGTCTTCTTCGCCCTCAGTACCTTCTCTAGTTTCTTTCTGCCCGCGCGATCCGTGGTGCTGCCGCAGATTGTGCCCCTGGAAGGATTGATGAGCGCCAACGCCGTGTTGCAACAGACCGTACAAATGCTGCAAATCGCGAGTCCCGCCATTGCCGGCGCATTGGCCGGCTGGGCTGGACCGAACGTCTGCTACTACCTCGACAGTGCGAGCTTTGTCTTCTCCGGATTGATGATCGCGGCCATGTCCATCCCGGCGCGGCCGGCCCACGCGAACCGGCATGTCGACTCGGTGCTGAAGGATCTGTTCTCCGGAACCCGCTTCATCCTGGGACATCCGGTGATCAGTTTCGTAATTCTCTCCATCGCGGCGGGCACATTCGCGATGAGTGCATTCGGCTCATTGACCGCCGTATTCGTGCGTGACGTGCTGCATTCGAACTCGTACTTGTTCGGCACGCTCGGATCGCTGATCGGCGTGGGGATGCTGTCGGGAGGGTTCGCCGTGACGCCGCTGGCACGCCGCATCCAGCAAAAAGCGCATTTAGTGACTGCCGGAATTCTACTCTGCGGAATTTCCATTGGCGCCATCGCGCGCTTCCCGAACGACCTGGTAGCGTTGATCGGATGCCTGGGAATTGGCGTCGGCGCATCGCTGATGGTCATTGCCGCGACAGCACTCATGCAGGGACAGGTGCCGCATGAGATGCGTGGCCGCGTGAGCAGCAGCACCATGTCTCTCATCTCGATATCGCAAGGGATCGCGCTGCTCTTTGCCGGCGATTTGGCTTCCCGCTACGGAATCGTGTATGTTTTCTACGGCAGTGCCGCGATACTTGTGCTGATTGCGATCGGGGGAGCTATCCGGCTTAGGAAGCCGCTCGAAGGAGCTTGACTCTATGTCTAAAAAAATACTAGGCGCATATATCGGCCACTTGTCCGATGTTCCCGATCTTCAGAATTTACTCGATCGATTTGGCAGCAAGGGGGAAGGCCGCAGCAATGTCGTGATGGTTCGGCTGAGTGACGAAGCCCTGGAGCGAGTCGACCAACTGGTGGAGGCCACTCTATTCAGCAGCCGTTCGGAGGCCACGGCCTATCTGGTCGGCGCCGGCATCGAGAGCCAGCAAGAACTTTTCGACCGGCTGGGTACGCACACCAAGGAAATCCGGAAGCTGAAGGAACAACTTCGCAAAGTAGCGCTCGAAGCCCTGCAGCCGAAGAAGAAGAAATAGTCGATGCGTGTAGCCGAGCCGCGACCGTGAGGGAGTCGGTGCTTTTCCCAGTGCTACACTGTAAGAAGAACTTGAACCAGGAGATTGCAACATGAGAACTATCCTCTGTGCAGCAGCTTCGCTCGGTATCTCTGCTACGCTGGCCCTCAGCGCGAGCCTTCCCTCCACCCACGTCCGCGGCGAGTATATTGAAGCCCGCACCGCCGACGTTTACACCGGCCCCTGTTTCGCCAACGCCGAAGTCGGCCTTACCGGCGATCTGGCCGTGATGGGATGGAAGATTGATCAAGGCAGTTTCCAAGGCGTGAACCTGGACGGCCTCTCGGTGATGGGCGCCATCCACGCGAGCAACACGCTCGGCAATGTCATCGATACGGTTTATCCGGTGAAAGCTGTGCTGATCATTGATGAGCGTGCCAACGCCGAGCAGCGCCTGGCATTGAAAGCGTTCGCTCAGAAAATGGGCGGCCAGTTACTCGCGGACGTAGTGCACATTGAATATCAGCCCATCGAATTCGCCATGGCTGACAACAATGTCCACACCCGCAAAGCCGTCATGACCGCTGGAAACATGGTGAAGCTGGAAACACGCGCAATGACGGATGCCGACCAGGTCTGTCACAATGAGTCAGTCTGGTATCAACCGCTCACTCCTGTCGAGCACGCCATGGCCGCCTACACCGTTTCCAACGATTTCGGCGGAACCGGACTCGGCACAGTCTGGAAATACAGCGGTAATCGTGGCTCGTTCGTAGGGACGTTCCAAGTCAGCGAATAGCACATGTGAGGCAGCGTCATGCGCTGCCTACCTTAGGCCACTACTTCGTCGCCGCCGGGCTCGACTCTCCCGGCTTCGGCAACGGCTTCCGGGGCAACATCTCTTTCCGCGTGGCTGCGTCGTACACCACCGACGCGATCACTGCCGAGCATTGCATCAAATCGCCGGCGATGGCGTGATCGTAGACATCCATGCTCGAATGATGGGCGACCGTGGAATAATCCAGCGGATCCTGAATGAACTGGAATCCCGGCAGCCCCAGCGCATCGAATGACTGGTGATCCGTTCCTCCCGTATTGCGAATGGTGATGGTGCTGACTCCCAGATCGCGGAATGGCGCCAGCCAGTCGGCGAAAATCGGCCGCATGGCATCATGATCCTGCAGATACACTCCGCGGATCTTGCCGCTGCCATTGTCCAGATTGAAATAGCCGGAGAGCGTGGCGTGCGCCGAAGTCAGTTTCATGGTCTTGGGGTCGCCGAAATGTTCCTTGACATAGGCTTTCGATCCCAACAATCCCTGCTCTTCCCCGCTCCACAGCGCGATGCGAACGGTTCGATCCATTTTCAGATCCAGGGCTTTCAAAATCCGCACCACTTCCAGCATCACTGCGCTGCCGGCGCCATTGTCAGTGGCTCCCGTGCCGCTGTGCCAGGAATCGAAATGCGCGCCCAGCATGACGATTTCGTCTTTCTTCGAGCTGCCTGGGATCTCGGCGATCAAGTTGTACGCGTCCACCGGGGCGTCTGACGCATGAGTCTTCAAGTTCACCGCCAGCTCGACTTTAGCTTTGTCGCCGGGTTTGTCGCCAATCAAGCGCGCGATGCGATTGTATTGCTCGGACGTCACCACGAATGTCGCCGGCGCCAGCTGGCTCTTCGGATTGTGCGGACCGGCGGCCTCGGCGAACACCATTCCATCCCGCGCCCGCCGGTCGTCTTCAATCACCGCCGCGACACCTTCCGCCAGGAGAAACTGCGCGCGTTTGGCGGAGAGCTCTTCCCTCTGATCCATGAACGCATCGATCATCGCGGGCGACATACTGGTGAAGAAGCGCATGCGCTGGTCGGCGTCATCCGGCACATCCAGATTGGTCATATCGATCTTCATCTTCTCCACCGGGGCAGGCGCGACTGCCAGATCTTGAAGCTCGGCATCGGTATAGCGCCGGAAGGCCGGCTTTGACTCCGACTCCACGATATTGTTGATCGGTTCAGAAATCAGGATGATCTTGCCCTTCAGCTTGCCTTTCCACTTCTCAATGTATTTCTCCAGATCGTCGGCGCCCTTCTTGGGGCGAAACGTGGCCGGCATTGTCGCAAGAATTGGTTCCCCGCTGACCGCGCCTTTCGTGTTCTGTGACCAAGCCAGCGGCCATGCGTTCAGAAGTGAATAACGCGGCTGGGTCATCTCCACCGCAAACTTCTCGAGCGTCCAGCTCCGGCCGAACGGTCCCCATTTTTCAAGATGAGCATTCTCGAGGCCGTACTCTTGAAGGCGCTTCAAGGCCCAATCCGCAGCCTCTTTGAATTCCGGCGACCCGGTCAGGCGAGGGCCGTACCGGTCGGAAAGATTTTGGAGGATCTCCATGACCTTGGAATTCTGAAACTCCTCGGCCTTGATTCGATTGACAACAGCAAGGTCGACAGAGTCAGCCGCGGAGACGGTGAGTGCAGCAACGAGGGCGATGACAGCAGTGCGCATGAGGACTATTATGCGCACAAATCTATTAGGCCGCGAATGAACGCAAATCAGATCCGCGTTTATTCGCGTTTATTCGCGGCCTGCAATCTTATTCCGTCGGTCCGCCCGGCCTGCGCTCCGGCTGCGGCTTCGGCAAGGGCTTGCGCGGCAGCATCTCCTCCCGCATGGCCGTGTTGTAGACGAACGCCGCCATGATCGCGGAGGCCTGCATCAGGTCGCCCGGTTGCACGTGATCGTACACATCCATGTTGGAATGATGCGTGCGCGTGGTGTAATCCATGGGGTCCTGGATGAATTGGAAGCCCGGCAGCCCGACTGCATCGAAGGATTGATGGTCCGTTCCGCCGGTGTTTCGAATGGTCACGGTGGAGGCGCCCAGGTCCTTGAACGGCTCCAGCCACGATTCGAAAATCGGCCGCACCATATCGTTGCCCTGCAGATAAATTCCGCGGATTTTTCCAGTACCGTTGTCGTAATTGAAGTAACCGGCCAGTTTCGCGTGCTGAGCCGAAAGCTTCATTGTTTCACGATCCGCGAAATGCTCCTTCACGTACGCCTTCGATCCCAACAGGCCCTCTTCTTCCCCGCTCCAGAGCGCCATGCGGACCGTTCGGTCCATATTCAGATTAAGCGACTTCAGTATGCGGACTGCTTCCATTACCACCGCGCTGCCGGCCGCGTTATCGGTAGCGCCGGTGCCGCCGTGCCAGGAATCTAGGTGCGCGCCCAGCATCACGATCTCGTCTTTCTTGGTATTGCCGGGGATCTCTGCAACCACGTTCATCGAATCCGTCTGGTCTTCGAAGATTTGATTCTGAATATTGAATTGAAGCTTCACCGGGATATTGTGCTCCATCAATCGCGCGATGCGATTGTAGTGCTCCGGCGTAAGCGCGACCGAAGTCACGGCAATGGGTTTCTTAACATCGTACGGTCCGCCTGAAGATGCGAACACCGTGCCGCCATCGCCGTTGTAGCCGAACGAGAGCAAAACTAGTGCGCCTTCATCCTTCATGAACTGAGCCAGCTTTTCTTGAAACTTGCGCCGTTCTTCACGCCGCTGCCGCGCCTCTTCGGGAGTAGCTGGTGGCTGGTCCGTGCTGCCTGGTGGACGGAACCCAAAGGGCGACCGGCCGGGTTCGGGCGCGATGGCTTCCTCAGCCAGTTCCGTGTCCGTGAGCCGATGTCCGGAAGCAGTGGTCTGCATGGCTAGTTGCTTCGCCGGCGCCGACATCACCACTTTGCCCTTTAACTTGCCCTTGTATTTCTCGAAGTCGGCTTCCACTTTTATCGAGACCATGATCGGCTCCCCCGTCACCGTTCCATCCGTTCCCGCGGTCCAGGCCAGCGGCACGCCGATCAGCGGCTGATATTGAGGCTCGATCATGTGCGCCTCAAAATGTCTTGTGGCCCAACCTCGCCCGAACGGTCCCCATTTCTCTTCTTTCGCGCTCAGGCCGTACTCGGTCATTCTCTTCACCACCCAATCCGCCGCCGCTTTGTAGGCGGGCGAACCAGTGAGACGCGGGCCGTTAACATCGGTCAGATAGAACATGTGATCCATGACCTTGGAATTTTCAAAGGCTTCGGATTTGATCCGGTTGATCACCAGAAGATCTACTTTTTCGCCGGCCAGCAGCAGGAGCGGAATGCTCACGGCCGTCAGGCAAATTATCATGCGCGTGGTTTTAAGTTTGGGCATAGTTAACTAAAGTATCATGGCGTAAACGGGCCACCGGGAAGTTACCCGGGAGATCAAATTCGTCGTGGGGCAGGATGGCATCCCAATGCCACTTAGTTTTGCCGGAACCGAGATTGGGGGCCTTGTGGGGCGGGGCCATGCCCCGCCGAGATATCGAGGAAGTGACTTTCCGGCACCCAGCAAGCCATTGGTTCGTCCACCGTATGCGACAACCGGCTCATGACCCACCTGGCAGGGCATGGCCCTGCCCCACCACCGGTCCCGATCCTACAACAGGGAAAACTAAGTGACAGTGGGATGGCATCCAGGATGGCATCCTGCAGCGGATTGCCAACCCGCTTTCTTCTTGCGCCGGTGGGCCACGCTACAATCTGATTTAGCGTGAAGATTACCATCTCCAAGGAGAACTATCTAAAGACCATTGCGGAAGCGGAGAGCGAAGGCGAACCCGTTATCGCAGCCACGCTGGCTCGCTGGCTGAACGTATCGGCACCGGCTGTGACCATGGCTATCAAGCGCCTGAAGCGCGACTCCCTGATTCGCGTGGGCCGCGACGGCCAGTTGTCGCTCACTCCCGGTGGCCGCGACATCGCCAACCGCTTGCTCAACCGGCATCATTTGATTGAGCGCATGCTCACCGAAATCTTCGGCATGGAATGGTATAAGGTCCATGAAGAGGCCGAGCAGTTGGAGCACGCAGTTTCTGCCGATTTCGAGCGCCGCTTGCTGGAACGGCTCGGCACCGGCGAAGCTTGCCCGCACGGAAACCGGGTGGAGCGCGACACCCCGCAGGATCGCCGCAATCGCGGCTGGAGACCTCTGGACGAAGTGCCGTCTTCTTCTGGCGCTGTAGTGGTAAGCGTGTTCGAGCGTGACCGGCGCTTGCTCGAGTATCTCCACGGAATCGGGATTCGCCCGGGCGCCAAGGTGAAGATACTGGCTACCAATTACGACGACACCCTGACGCTGGGCATTGAGGGAAAGCCGGTGCAGCTTGGCCGGAGCGCAGCGGCGAAGGTCTGGGTCGGCCCGTTAAGCTGAGCCGCGACAGGGAGTAAGCGCCACCACGGATGCCGCACAGTGTCCGTTACGCTCCGTTGAAGACGCATTGTGGCGCACGCACTTTTGCGTGCTGCATCGACATTCGTGTCGATGTCCGCCATACGCCGGGATGTGTCTCGGCGCAGCACCGAAGAGTGCGTGCGCCACCATGCGTCTTCATCACGTTTGGTGCCAGCAGGCCCATGGCTCGCGGCTCGGTTACCGCGCCACCACCGGAGATTCCAACTTCTGGAAATACTCAATAGTCGCCTGCAGTCCGGTTTCCAGATCGACTTTCGGCTGCCAACCCAACACGCGCTTGGCCTTGTCAATCTGCGGCTGGCGCTGCTTGGGATCGTCCTCGGGCAGCGGCTCGTACTTGATCGGCGCATCGGTTCGCGTGAGCCGCCGGATCCGCTCCGCGAAATCGAGAATCGTCATCTCCTGCGGATTGCCGAGATTCACCGGATAGCGTTCGTCTGAAAACGCCAGCCGGTAGAGCCCGTCCACCAGATCGTCCACGTAACAGAAACTGCGCGTCTGTGAGCCGTCACCGAACACCGTCATCGGCTCGCCCCGCAATGCCTGATCGATGAAAGCGGGTACCACGCGCCCATCGTTCAACTGCATCCGAGGCCCGTAGGTGTTAAAGATGCGCGCGATGTTGGTCCGCACTTTGTGGACCCGGTGATAAGCCATGGTTAGGGCTTCCGCATAACGCTTGCTCTCGTCGTAGCAAGAGCGTGGGCCAACCGGATTCACATTGCCCCAGTAGGTTTCCACCTGCGGATGCACTTGCGGGTCTCCATAGCATTCCGAAGTAGAGGTCAGCAGAAACCTGGCGTGGTGCTGGCAGGCGATTTCCAGCATGTTGCGGGTCCCCGTCGATCCCACTTCCAGGGTCTCGATAGGATGTTCCAGATAATCTTTCGGAGAGGCCAGTGAGGCCAAATGTAGCACGCCATCCACCGGGCCTTGGACTTCCAAGGGATGCGCGACGTCCCATTCACGAAACTTAAATGCTGGATTGCCTTGCAGATGCTCGAGGTTTCGCGCTGCGCCAGTGACGAAGTTATCCAACCCCATCACGGAATGGCCTTCCCCGATCAGCCGGTCGCACAAATGCGAGCCTATAAAACCGGCCGCGCCTGAGATGATAAATTGCAATGGTCGCTCCAGATATTGCTCCAAAACATCTATCGTAGCGAATCGCGCCAAGCTTTACCCCCGCCTGCGCTACACTCGCTCTTTATGGTTCAATTCTCCTGGCTGGAGACCGTGCTGTTTCTGGCCCTGTTGGTCTTGTCACTTTGCGGCTTCTGGCTGCGATTCCGTAAAGTCTGGCAAACCGTGCTGCGCTCGAAAAAAGATCCGGAGTTCAGCCTCCAGCCGGTGGGACGCCGGGTTCGTGACTTCGTTTGGGAGGTCCTGCTGCAAGGGAAGGTCATCCGGCAGCGGCCGCTTCCCGGTTTGGCGCACGCCTTTGTCTTTTGGGGATTCTGTGCATTCGCGCTGGTCACTATCAACCATTTCGCCGAGGGTATGGGACTGCATCTCATCTCCCGCGATGGCTTCTTTGGAAGAATTTACTTCGTGGTCGCAGCGATTTTTGGGGTCCTGGTGGCCATTTCCATAAGCGGACTCGCCTTTCGACGTTTGGTGCTACGGCCCAAGTGGCTAGGTCCACTGTCCTGGGAATCGGGCTTCATTGCGCTGCTCATTTTCCTATTGATGGTTACCTATCTCGGGACTTTTCTTCCCGGCAAAGAGGAAAGCAGAGGGTTGTGGTGGGCTCATACCTTGACCCTTTTGGTCTTCTTGCCGCTGATCCCCCACACCAAGCACTTGCACCTGGTTTTGAGCCCGCTCACCGTGTTCTTGAAACGCGACACGTTCAGCAAGATCCCAACGCTGGTGGGCGATGACGATTTCGGGCTGGACACCGGCAAAGACATCACCCAACTGGTCTCGCTGCAGGCCTACACGTGCGTGGAGTGCGGACGCTGCACCGAGCATTGCCCGGCCAACAACACCGGCAAAGTTTTGAACCCGAAAGAAATCGCGCTGGGCGTGCGGGGGTATCTGAATGAGTTCGGACCGGCCAGCGAGACACCGTTGCTGGGGAAATATCTTTCGCAGGAGGCGGCGTTTCAATGCACGACATGTGGGGCCTGCGAGTATCAATGTCCGGTGGGAGTGCAGCACCTGCCGATCATCATCGGCCTGCGGCGCGGCGCGGTGAACACGGGCAAGTGGGAAGACGATTACGGAACGAAGCTCTTCTTAAATCTGGAGCGCAATGGAAACTCGCTGGGTTTTTCCTCCACCGAGCGCGATAAGTTCATCCAGAAGCAGGACCTGCCCATTTTTGACGGCACGCAGGAATATTGTTTGTGGCTGGGTTGCATGGGCGCTTACGACCCGCAGGGCCGCGAGATTGTGGCATCGTTCGCAAAAGTGATGCGGCATCTGAACGTCAGCTTCGGAGTTTTGCGGAAGGAAAAATGTACCGGAGATCCGGCCCGGCGGTTGGGGAATGATCTGGCTTTCGGCCAACTCGCCGAGAATAATCTGGAAACCCTGCAGCAGAGCAAGGTCAAGAAGATCGTTTCCATTTGTCCGCATTGCGTGCGAACCATTGGTACGGATTGGAAGGAGTTCGGCCAAGCGCCGCCAGTGGAACATCACAGCGAATTCCTGGCGCGGCATCTGGACCAGTTGCCCGCTAAAACCGCGAACGGTGACAGCATCGTTTATCACGATCCGTGTTATCTCGGACGCTATCGCGGCGTGTACGATGAACCTCGCAACGTGATCGGGCGTTTTGGAACAGTGGTTGATCCTCCCCGCGCGCGCGAACGTTCGTTCTGTTGCGGCGCAGGCGGAGGCCTGGCATTTCTTGGCGAGGAAAAAGGCAAGCGTGTAAGTGCGGAGCGGGCGGAGGAATTGGTGGCTACCGGCGCAAGCGTGGTGGGAGCTGCCTGTCCATTTTGTAACACCATGTTCCGAGATGCGCTGGCCGCTGTCTCGAAAACGCCGCCTAAGCTGATGGATATCGCGCAAATCGTGGTGCAGGCCCTTCCGCCGGCCAACACCTAATTAACCCAACTGCTCAAACGCATATCCCGCTCGCAGCACCATCGCATCCGCGCCATGCCGGCCCACGATCATCATCCCGATCGGCAGGCCGTCCAGTTTCCCGCATGGGACGCTCAGCGCGGGATGCCCCGTCAAATCGAATTGCGGCGT
Organism: Bryobacteraceae bacterium; assembly: GCA_036008345.1. Lineage (GTDB taxonomy): Bacteria > Acidobacteriota > Terriglobia > Bryobacterales > Bryobacteraceae > Palsa-89. The sequence continues at coordinate 3,514 of DASYNU010000087.1, read as the reverse complement.
ATTCAGCGCGGCTCCGTCCGATAGTTTCAGGCTGGTAGCGAAGTCCACGTTGGTTGGTGGCAGCTTGGGGGGCCGTGCGGCCACGGTCGGCATCACCAGCACATCCACCTGTTCCAGCGCATGATCGTAAGCCGCGCGCACGCTCAAAGCCACGTTCTGGGCACGGGCGTAATACAGGCCGTCCCCCGTGCGATCAAGCATCCGCTCGATTATCAGCCACAATTTCACCTCGGGCGGAAACAACGCCGCGCGCTCCTGGCGATGCTTCACATAGAACTCGGCCAGCTCCAACTGATAGTGGCCTTTCCAGTTCAAGCCCATCGAATCGCGTGCCACAGGCGCCATCGCCGCCGAAACAAGATTGAGGCAATCCAGCGCCAGCGTAGTGTGCTCCTTCACCGAAAGCATGCTTACCTTTGCGCCGGCCCGTTCAAAACGGTGTGCCGCGTCCAGCACCAGCGCATCCACGTCTTTCTCGCCGTCCGGCAATCCGAACCCTTCCTTCAGGATGCCGATTCGTAGCCCCTTACCTCCAACTTTCATCAGCGTGGTGTAAGGCTGGCGCTCAAACGACGCATTCTGACGAGAATCAAGGCCGTCGGGACCGGCCATGGTTTCGAGCATCAACGCGCAATCGTGCACGGTGCGCGCCATAGGGCCAACGTGATCGATGGTCATCTCGAGCGGAAAGATGCCGGTGAACGGGACCAATCCCCAAGTCGGTTTCAGCCCCACGATGCCGCAGAACGCGGAGGGCACACGAATGGAGCCGCCTTCATCGCAGCCTACAGCCATATCCACAACGTTGGACCCAACTAGCGCCGCGCTGCCGCTCGAAGATCCGCCAGTGGTGCGTGTGTGATCGTGCGGGTTCAGCACGAAGCCTGTATCGCCGGTGTGACTTCCGAAGCTCATGCAGAAGCTCTCGCACACCGACTTGCCGGCGATTTCCGCGCCCGCATCCAGTAGCCGCACCACCACGGTTGCATCGCTCGAAGGAACAAACCCCTCCAGAACTTTTGAGCCGTTCATCATCGGCAGGCCCGCGACGCAGACGTTATCCTTAATGGCGATTTTCTTGCCCGCTAAAGGCCCAGACGCTGCGCCTTTGATGGACGCGGTCACGTACCAGGCATTGAGCGTATTTTCAGAAGCCAGTGGACGCGTCGAATTTCGCGGCCCGTACTTCGGAGCGCGCGCCGGCGGGATGGCATTCGAAACACGTTCCGCAGCTCTCAAGAAATCAGCAACGTACGTCTGGATGGCTGCCAGCTCTTGGTCAGTGAGATCGAATCCCAACGCACGTGCGTCGGCGCGCAACTCATCGAGAGCCGATTGCCCGTGGGCCGCGCCTGCTCCCATCGCAGCCAGCATTCCCGCGATCACTTCACGACGACGCATGCTCCTCCTCAATAAATGGGCCAACAACCTGGGCTGACCAACTCTAGCAAATGTCCGTCGGGATCGCGAAAGTACAGGCTGAATCCACCGCGCGGCCAGGTTACTCGGCTTTCGATCGGCACTTCCGCCGCGTTGAGACTCTCGGTCCATTCCTTTTCATCTTCGGCTGCGATGGTGAAAGCCAGGTGCGTTTGACCATCGCCGTCGTGCGGCGGAAGAATGCCGCCGGGAAACACCATCGGCTCCAGGGTTGCGCGCTTCCGGAACAGCAGCAGCACCTGTTGGCCTCGGACGTTGAGCGCGCAGAAGCGGTCATCGGCAACCATTTTCTCGAAACCGAACAGGCGCGTGTAGAAATTGATGGAACGATCCAATTGATCGACGTAGAGTGAAGTTTCAAGCACGCGTCCGATGCTGGGCATAGGTTTAATCCAATGGTACAATCGGAGAGAACTTCAGTTCAGTCTTCCACCAGAAACGAACGGGCGCGTAGCTCAATTGGCAGAGCAAGTGACTCTTAATCACTAGGTTGTAGGTTCGATTCCTACCGCGCTCACCACCCGTTACGGAGCATCACGCTTGGCGTCGATCCGAATGTGGGAATAGCGCTCCAGCATGCTGGATTCTGAAGCGCCATTCTCGGCCAAGAGAGTGGCGAAGGTGCCTCAGGTCGTGAAGGCGAATTTTACAATCTTGCGGGTCGCCGTTAACAAAGCTATTCCGAGGATCAAGAACCATTTGTAAGAAGGCTCAGGTACGGTAGAAACGCCCGCGACGTTGACCGTGAAATTGGCTGTTCCAACGATGTTTTGATCATTGGGGCCCCCTCCGATAAGCGTGTAGTTTCCGTCGTTGCTACTGGGTGGAAAGGCGTTGGGAATCGCAATGTCGAACAGTTCGATGTCTCCGCTGTTAGCGCCTGGGGCGAGAGAGATCGGTACATTTGTAAAGAAAAAAGTCAGGTCGTTGACAATTGAGCTCTGGGGCAGTCCGCTTAGATTGATCCCATAAAAGTTCAAGAAGACGGTGTCAGAGCTTGGGTTCGACAGCGTCGCGAAGAATTGCAATGTGTCGCCTGGAGAGCCGGTTTGCGACCCATGATCGAACACAATGTCGACGGTATCTGCTCGTGCCATCACGCAGCCGAATGCAACGCTAAAGAAAAAGATGAGGCCACTTTTCTTCACAACGATTCTCCTTTGTTGCACGATTGCAAGTCAGGCAAGCTGGCGGGCAGATCATCCCGCAGGCGCCAGCTGAGTGCTAGCTCCGTCGATAGATTAAGTGAAAGCATGTTGGAAATCAAGAAAACTCTGGTACCCCCGATACCATTACTTGGGCGCGAGAGTACCGTTCTTGGCTCGGTCTTCATAGCAGCAGTACTTAGTAGCCTTAGCATTGTGTTCCGATCTCAGGGCAACTGTATGCGTCCCGCCACCGTAAAGGTCCCGCCGGTGTATGTGCCATCTAGCGTAAGAGTTGTGTTGGTACCCGTTGTGCCGATCGAGCCCGGGAATTGAAGCGTGATCTGAGCCAGGGTACCGGATAAGATATCGCCGGCGGATACCGGTAGTACCGTGATTGGGACCGTCGTGCCGATCTTCGCGATAGTCAGTTGAACGTTGGGAGCCGTTGAGCCGCCGGCGTCCGCCAATGTCACAAGAACCACTATATTGCCCGTGTTCGGGTCGCGGCTCAATACGCTGGTGACCACGAGTTGTGGCGGACCGCTGGTGGGTACCGGATTTATCGTGATCGAAGCTGTAGCCCCGCCGGTAGTGTAGTTGGTGGTGTCGGCCGGGGTGAACGTAACGGAGAGCGTTTGGTTGGCGCCGGGGAGGAGCACGGTACCGGCAGGCGGATTGTAGATAAACGTCCCAGGAATGTTGGCCGTGGCGTCCAGTTGGATAGATCCGAGCGCGCTGCCGAACGAGAGGTTGGCCGGGTTGGTCCAAGTAATCAACGGTGTCGCTTTCGTCACCGTCAACAGGAATTTGTTGGAAGTGATGGAACTCTGGGTGGCCGTGATGTTGGCCGATCCCACGCTTGCGCCCGTCGCCAAACCACCAGCCGCTATCGTGACCGCCGACAGATTGTCAGAGGCCCATGTCAC
>DASYNU010000086.1:0-15400 GCA_036008345.1 Bryobacteraceae bacterium | reverse complement strand
CGCCAGAAACACTTCCTGATCGTAAGCGCCCGGATCGTTCTTCGGTTCCACATAAAGAAAGCCGAACTGCCCGGTATAGGTAGCGCGCTTCAGATTGCGCATCGCCATTACGTGCGAGTGATACCAGCGCGTTCCGCTCGGCGCAGCAGTGAAGCCGTAGCGGCGCCGCCCTCCCGCAGGAACCCCCGGTGTACCTTCTTCCAGCGACCCATCGACATCCGAAGGAATATGGAGCCCATGCCAATGCACCACTTCTTCAGATCCAGTATTGTTATGGACCTCGATGGTGATCAATTTTCCTTCGGGTATTCGGAGCAGAGGTCCCGGCGCCGACCCGTTGTAACCAATCGTCTTCACGTTGGTCCCAGGCGCGAGTTCGACGGTAACCGGCCCGATCTCCAGCGTAAAGTCAGCAGGATTCTGCCGCGCAAATGCAGCCCCAGCCAACGCCCCTAGAAAATCTCTCCGCCGCACCTGCTCAATCTAACACTCTCTGTATCTGAAAATGGGGCTCGATCGAGACGAAGACCATTGTGCGGAGTTATTTAGTACGACCAGTTACCTGACAGGCCAACCGCCTACTGTTGACAAAACGACCGAACTGCGAAGGCAGTATACTGAAGCGAAAGCCGCTTCGGAAATCTGAGCGGCTAGTGTTGCAGCCCGGGTTGATGCCACTGAATGATAGGTTATACGGTAGATTTGTCGTGATCTACGACGGTCTCCGACGGCGAGCGGGTTGGCACTCTGCTGGGAGTTGGCCCAAATGGCATTGTTATCTGCAAATGTGATTGTATGCGAAGCGGTCCTCTTCGAGAAAACAGATGTGCCCACCGCTGTTCGGATAATGACGGCGATCCGGCTTGCTGGCGGCACAAAGAGCGCGCATTTTTTTGTTGTGACGTTCCTGAATTCTCAGCCAGGAGATTTCGCGAAGCACGTTCTTAAGATCCAGGTTTTGGATAAGAGTGGGCCTTTTATATCTCAAGCCGACGATTATCCCTTTGTTTACGGTTACAAACTGGACTCGTCTGGACCGGGAGGTTTCACGCTCACAACAGAGTTCAACATCGACACCACAAGCATGCCATCACCCGCGGGATGGATAATAGTTGCCTTTTTGGATGGGCAAGCTGTGGCCCGTATTCCGCTTATGCTGCTACGCAGGTGATGTCGAATGATGCGTTCGTTCCCGCTAGTTGATCGGGAGGCTGACCCTGGAATGCTTCTGATCGGTTCTCTTCCGTATCATGCACGGCGCCGGTTTTTTCACTCCACTCGATTAGCTCAATCTCCATCAATGCCGGCGCGAGCCAAGCGAGCGGGTAAGCAGCCCTCAGTAGGTCATCGCGTAACCGTCGCTCGTCTGATTCCTCAAACGAATACCTCGAAAAGGCGGCTTCCACTGAAGCAGCGGCTTCGCTTAGGGCGCGGTCGGGCGACGCATAAGATCCACGCGAGTTGGTACGAAACCAATCCTCAAACGCATCAAGAGAGACTTGTCCTTGTTGGAGCGCATCGATTTGTTTCTTTAGTTCGTCGAGACCCAGCATGAGCGCTCTGCCTTATACCATTATACGGGTATGTCCAGAGCACATGTGTAAGGTATTCGCCCGAGAGAACCTGTGGGAAAGAACCCAGGCTGGTGAATTCGAATTACACATTTGGAAAAACACTCCCATTGAGCACCCATTCCGCGACTACAAAGGCCAGCTGTGCGTTACCAATCACGACATGCTGATCTTAGACCACCGGTACCCGCCCGAGCATCACAGACATGAGGTTGCGCGCGTCCATAGGTTCATCACTGACACTGGCCTGATCGGCGCAAGTGGCCTGCCCGATCCGAAGGAGCTCACAATCGGGGACGTTAACTATCGCACCATGACCAAAAGCAATCCTCACTGCGAGCTATGTGAGGGTGGGGACATGATTGCGCCGATAGACAGGTTCAAGAGATCATGGTACAGGCCGGGAGCAGTAGACCAATAAATGCGCCGGTACGGCGCCACGAGCATGTCGTCAGCGCCGGTCGCTAACACCTGCTAACCCGCCCTATTCGTGACAACAGAAAACCGCGCCAGGCCGTCTTCAACGGAGCCGGTGCCTTAGGCGGCTGTCCAACCGCCATCGATGACCATCGCCGTGCCAGTGACAAATTCCGCCTCGCGCGAACAAAGATATAGCACCGCGTGAGCGATCTCATCGGGCCGCCCCAAGCGCCCCACCAACTGGCGCTGATTCAGTTCCGCACGCACTTTTTCCTTTTCGTGTTTGTGATACTTCTCCAGGTACGCTTCGACAAATGGCGTTTCAACCGTACCGGGACACAGGCAATTGACGCGCACTTTCCCGGCATAATCTACCGCCAGTTGACGCGACATCGCCACCACCGCGCCCTTAGTCGCGCAATAGGCGAAGCGACGCTTGATGCCAACCAGGCCGGCTACCGACCCGATGTTCACAATCACGCCTTTCGAAGCCACCAGCTTTCCCATGGCTGCTTTCGTGACCAGGTACATGCCTTCCACGTTCACACTAAACAGCCGGGCAAAATCATCCGTTGGAGTTTCTTCGATGTTCCCCACTAGACCAATCCCGGCGTTGTTCACCAGGATGTCGATTTCGGCGAGCGAAGCGAAGGCCGCATCTACTGCGCCCGCATCCGTAATATCGCAAATCAAAACGGAAGCGCCAGTGAGTTGGTCCGCTAGCGATTTGGCGCCGGCAGCGTTGATGTCGACGATGGTCACCGCTGCTCCGGCCGCAGCCAGAACGCGGCAGGTTGCTTCACCGATTCCACTAGCGCCGCCAGTGACCACGGCACGGCGTCCGTCCAAACGAAAAGGAGTATCCATGAGTCTGGATTCTAGAGTAACCCGGCCAGGCGTTGGTTTACTCAACCGGCTGGACGTTAGGACGTGCGCAACGTTACTCCACGAGCAGAAGTGGCCGTCCCTCCTTGTCGAAATAGTTGATGGGGCCTCCTCAATCCATTCTGCCTTCCCATCCGGGAAAGGAGTATCACAGTGCGCTAACATGAACCCAATGCGTGCGTTGTGGCTGGCCCTGGCCGCGCTTTCTCGACCAGTTCGCTGAAAGGAAGGCATCCTCATGAGACACATGCGCCCTTTGAATAAGAAAGCGGTACGCATCGACAACTACGTCGTTTCGCGTAAGGATGACGATGTAGTCGCGCTGCAGAGTCCGCCCGCTCCGCAGCGCCCGCATGTCCCCATGGCATGCTCGCTGATGTTCACGCCGGGCTGGGAAGTGGACGCCGCCGGCGGCACCGCGGGACTTTGCCAACCCGTGGAGCGCGATATTTACGACTGCTTTGTAAGTTGTTACTGGCCGGCGCAAGTGCCGGACCATCTCAACAATTCGCCGGACTGGACCAGTAAATGCGCATCGGCCACCAAGGACTGGCGCAATCTGGATCTGGTTTTCCCATAGTCCGCCCTATGCGAAAATTTATTTCTGCATCTCACCTTGGTGACTTACGCGGGAATCGTTGGTACGCCGTAGCGAATCGGTTGGCAGGCGAAAGCGCCTGCCCCACGGGAGCCTGAACCCTTGTGGGTCAACGTGGGGCAGGCGCTTTCGGCTGCCAATTGCATGGCACGCGTAATCATCCAAGGCGACGGTGTCGCCGCCTATTGTTGCGCCTATCTGCTGCATAAAGCGGGTCTCGAAGTGGCGCTTGAGCCAGTGGATCGCCCGCGCCTACCGGCAATCATGCTCAACGGCCATGCTCTCGCCCTAATCCGAGACATCTTCGACCGGGCCGATCTTTTTTGCGACGCGCCTCACATAAATAACCGAATGGTAGCTTGGGGACCGGATTCCACGCCGCTCGCGCTCCACCATTCCGCCGTGGTGGTCTCTGAAGAATTACTACTGAAAGAACTAAAGCCCGGCTTGACGCTTCAGGATTCAGGCGCCGCAACAGCTTGGACCGTTTTCGCTTCGCGCCCGCTGCCGGCGCCCGCCGAGGAGCATCCATTCGGCTCGCGGATGGCGTCCGCAGTCGCCGTGACGCTGAAGGAAACCTCGGCGCCCGAAACTTGTTGGATAGAATCGCTTGAAAACGGATGGCTGTTTCTGATCCCCAACGCCCCCGGCGCAGCTTGGCTGCTGGGCGTAGGCAGAGCGCCAGCCGCGCTCTTGTCAGCGAGCCGCGTGATTGAAAAGCAGATTGCCGAAGCCCAAGCTAGCGGTCGCCAGTTTCCAGCCTATCCGCGAATTGTCTCGCCTGTTGCAGGCGACCGTTGGTTAGCCTGCGGCACTGCCGCAATGGCGTTCGACCCACTCTGTGGCGACGGAACCGCGCACGCCATCCGCGAGGCGATCCTGGCCTCGGCAGTAATTCGCGCAGTGGCCAAAGACGGCCCGGCCGACAGCGTACTGGCACACTACGAAGCGCGCTTAACAGCGGGATTCAGCCGGCATCTGGCGCTCTGCCGCGATTTCTACACGTCGGGCGGCAACGGACCGTGGTGGCGCGGCGAGTTAGACGCAATCCAACAAGGCATCGCCTGGTGCGATACACGTCTCAAATCCCACGGCGAGTTTCGCTATCAGCTTAGGGATTTCGAGCTGCACGCACTTCGCTGACCTTTGCCGTGGGCCGTCCCTGTTGATGAGGCGCTGACCGCTCGGACGCCAGCAGCGCCGCCGTGGCATAGCCCGTGGCGGCATCGCTCATGAACAGCGCCGGCATCGTCCCAGCGTCATGCGGATGGTTCATCGAATCCGCGGACCAACGGCCGGTGGCCGGATCCTGATGCGTCTTTAGCCACGCCAAGCCACGCGCCAGGGAAGCCTCGGAATGGCCGGCGCCCACTAGCTCCACCGCGTAGGCAACCACTGCTGTAGCGTAACTGTTGGAGCCACTGGCGGGTGGCGCTTGATCGCGCTTTTTCCACTGGCCCAATGATTCCAGGGTCCAACCACCATCCGCCTGCTGCTTCTTCCACACCTCATCCAGAATCGCCTGCTTGTCCGCTTCCGGCAACAAATCGCGCATTTTCGCGGACGCCATCAACAGGAATAGCCGGTTATGGAGGGGCTGCGTTTTCAGACCATCGTGCAGATAAGTCTTCAGTTGGGCAATATTCTCACGAATCTCGGGTCGCGCCTGATAACCATCCGGCGCAATACCAGTTGCCAAGGCTGCCAGCGCGCCACCATAATACGCCGCGTCTTTTGTCTCCCAAGGATCCAGATCGAAATCCGACCAGTGCCAAGCACCCTTATCGTCGCCAGCCTGCACTTGCGTGGACCACAACCGCTTGAACGACGCTTCTGCTTCCGGGCTCATGCGGCCGCGCTGCGCGTCGTCCATGGCCAGCACCAGTGCCGAGAGCACCACTTGCGCCCCGTACACTTGATCCACGATCGGCCCTTTCAATCCGCGGAACAGATCGTTAGCATCCGTCCTGACCACCGTTGCCCGCATGCTCGCAACCAGCACGCCCTCGTAAAGCGTAGGGCCACCCTCGCCGAGGGTGCGCCTCAAGGCCGGCCGAGCCAACAGATAAGGCAAGCCGGTATGGCACGAAACACAAGCCACTCCCGACTCCAGCGCGTGCGGCCAAGCTACCCACGCCTGTTGGCGCGAATCGAGATACTGTTCGGCCAGCTTGGGGTTCCAATCACCACACCAGGCAGGCAGGATCGTGAAGACAAGCGCGACGGCAGTTCGAGTGAGCATGGCACACCTCATGAAAGCGAGTATAGCCCGGTTTGACATTTTGGTCCAGGGTGAGGCCCAATCTGTGAGGTCCAACCTGGAACGGGCATATCAATCCAGGCCACGTTCCTTCACCATCTTCGAGCGTGTCCGCAAGGGCACGCAAGAAAGTCAAAGCGCCGCACCAGCGAGTCACAAACTTTGGGAAAGAAGTGGCTCCCATGGAACAACTGCGCCAGACCTAATGCCATCAATAGGAAACGAGCGGCCGCCAAGCCCTTCCCGCGCGAGCAGACAACCCTAGCCGTCCATGGAAGCCGCCCGGCGCTGGGAAAATGAGGCGGGCACAAATCTCCACATGTTTTCGAAATTCATCCGAGTCCTGCTTCTCGCATCCAGCGCTTGGGCACAAAGTGCGGCGGACATTCAAAAACTTCAGGACGCCAAGACTCAGGGCTTCACCCTGCCAACGGATATGGCTGCTAGAAGCAACGTCACGGTGGAAGCGGTTCTGCTGCCGCCGGCTATTTCGAAAACCCTGTTCGGCAAAGCCATCTCGAGCCAGTATGCGGTTATTGAACTTACCATTTCGAACAAAAGCCAGGATGCCGCCTTCATCGTTCATAGCGTGTTTATCGACGATTCTGAATGGCTACTGAGCGGGACACCGAAAGCCATGGCTGCCGCGGGATTGCCGGGACAGGCCGGCGCGGCGCCCCCCAGCGTCACCGCCAATCAGCTAGCCAGCGTCGAATACCGAATTGCTCGAGGCGAAGCTTTGGATGCCCAAACGTGGACCGCCAGAAATTGGACCATGCGCCTGCTTCAGTTCCTGGGTGTGCTGGCCGCCGGATCCGAATTCAACTTCAAAGAAACGGGCATAGTGAAGGGCATTGGCGCTTTCACGGGCCAGGTGGTTCCCGCGGCTCAAGTCCTCTGGCCGGATGGATCGGCCGGCCAATTGGACCGCATCAGCGATTTCGGCTTCCGGGCCAATAAGTTAATCCCCAAGGAGGCATCGGATGTAATCATCGCTTTCTTTCCGTTGGATCGTTTCCTCACCTCGGAGCTGAAGAAACTATTTCTGGCGTCACCGGCGGTATTCTTCGTGCCCGCTGCCGCCTTGGTGGACAAAACCGTAAGAGGCCAGATGATTGGCGTTCTTCAACGCCTGGTGGGCACCTCACAGGTACGGCCGGAGGACAGCGTTGAAACTATATTGTCGAATTCCAAGATAAAAGGTCTGCTGGATTCGATCAGCCTGAATAAGATTCGCGTCAAGGTAAGCGGGGTCTTGTCCGTCGATATCGATACCGTCCCAGCTAGAATTGACTCGGTGACGTTTGACGACCCAGCCACCCCCTGGGACGGCGCGCATCCCATCACCGGCGTACTCCATGGAGCTCTTCTCGCCAATGCACAACCCGAGATAGACGAGTCCAAACAACTTGGCATCACGGTAGAAGCAGCGCCGGATCAAGCCTCGGGAAATCAACTGCGCTTCACTTTACATCTTTCCAAAGCAGTTACAACCGGAACCATCTTGCATTTCCTGGTGACGAAAACCAATGCCTCCGGGGCCATCGCAAGCCCTACCGTTCCTATCTCCGTCCCAGCTTTTTCTAAGTAAGATTGCGTCGTCCCCTTTTCCCGAACTTTTACGCTTGCACAAATATGTGTATGATGAATTCCTGCCATTATCCCAACTGACGTTGTCAGCTTCCCGGAAATGGCCGCGGCCGAAGACGCACAAATCCGTGCGCGGAGGATCCTCTATCTAAAATCCAGCCTGACCGGTGACGAGCCGGAGGATGTCACCCAATACCAGGCCGTTCATCCTGTTTTTCCGCACGAGTCGACCGCCGATCAATTCTTTACCGAGTCGCAATTCGAGAGCTATCGCCGCCTGGGCCAACACATCGTCGAGTCGGCCTTCGGGAATGTGAAGTTGCCTGCGGACGCTGCGAAAGGGATTTTGAACGATCCGGACGGTTTGGAACGCCTGTTCAATTGCTTATACCAGCAATGGTATCCGCCCACCGAGGTCTCTGATGCAGTCTCAACGCACCATACCGAAGCCTACTCCGCTCTGATGAAGCGTCTGGATGATCCGAGCCTGGCGCACTTGATCCCACAGATCTTCTGCGACAAAAAAGTGGATTGTGTAGCCGAGCCGAAGCCTACAGCGCCGCCGCCCGATCCCGCGAAAGAGTTCTTTTTCTGCCTGGAGGCCATTCAATTAATAGAGAACGTATGGGCCGACGTGCATCTCTATAACCGGAGCGATCTTGAAAATCCGAGGAATGCAGGATGGGTCAGCGTATTTCGCTATTGGGCGCGCCAGCCAGCGTTCCAGTCGGCCTGGCGGCAAACCTCCTACCCCTACAATCCGCTGTTCCGCCAGTTCTTCGAAGCCATGGCCGCAAGTACGTCGCCACAGAAGGTAGCTCCGCCGTGCGGCGATCTGCCCTTCAATCCTTAGGTGCTAAGAAAAAGCACCGGTCGCTTACGCTCGCGGTTCGGTAACGATCGTTTGTAGCCCAACCGCGACCGTGAGAAGCCGTCAAATATTGGTCCCCTTGCTGACGCGCAGCGCTACTTTGGGTCCGCCACTTTGCCCGAATTGTAGCCCCGCGCGTAAGCAAGGGGACGGGCGCCCGTAGCCGAACCGCGACCGTAAGGGAGTCGGTGCCTTGCCGCTCTACGTCCAAAGCTCCGTAACCACCTTGCCCTTAACCAATTCCCGCGGTTGATTCAAGTGATTCAAAACCTGCATGTCCGGATCAATTCCCAGAGCGTAATAAGTTGTCGCCAGTAGGTCGTTCGGATGCACGGGCTTGTCCTTCGGCGATGACGCCGTCTGATCCGATTCGCCATACTGCGCGCCCCGAGCGATTCCGCAACCCGCCACCACCGCGCTGTAGCAGTACGGCCAATGATCACGACCGTCCGGCGCATTCGAATTTCCGGAAGTGCTCACGCCCACGCGAGGCGAACGCCCAAATTCGCCGACCGCGACCACCAGCGTCTCCTTCAACAATCCGCGATCGTCCATGTCCTCCAGCAGCGCCGAAAGTCCGCGATCCAGCTTCGGGCAATGCAGATTCTTGAGCGGTGCGAAATTAGCCGCGTGCGTGTCCCACGCATCGATTTCGGGATTGCCATTCGCTACCGCCGGCCAATTCATCTGAACGAAGCGCGTGCCGGCTTCGATCAACCGGCGCGAGAGCAGCAAGCCTTGGCCGAACGTAGTCATCCCATAACGCTCGCGCATTTTTCCGGATTCCTTGGACAAGTCAAATGCGTCGCGCGCCTTGCCTGACAGAACCAGATCGAAGGCCTTCCCGTAATATTCGTCGATAGCCTGCGAATGGAGCGCCTTTTCCAAATCGGGCATCGAACCATTGATGCCCTTCAGCAGTTCGAAACGATCCTTCAGCCGATCCGCGCCGATGTCTTTGCGCAGCGAAAGATCGTCGATCTGAAGCGGCTTAGCCGGATCTTGATACATCCGATATGGGTCGTACGCTTTTCCAAGAAATCCGGCCGCCCCGCCTTTCCCGATCACGCCGGATTCCTGCAACGGACGCGGCAGCTCCACAAATGGCAGTACGGCTTCGGTAGGTGGCTTCAACTTCGAAACGTGACTGCCGGCGGTTGGGAAATCCGCGGGACTTGGAGGCTCCAACTGGCCCGATGGCGAAACTCGATCCGGCGGATAGCCGGTCAACATTTGGTAGATCGCCGCAGTGTGGTTGAAGAGCCCGTTGGGCGTATAGCTCATCGAGCGAATCAGCGTGGCTTTGCTGATGGCGTCGGCCATCATCGGCATGGTTTCACTGATGTTCGTTCCGGGAATTTTGGTCTTGATGGGCTTGAACTCGCCACGAATATTGAGCGGCGCGTCGGGCTTGGGATCCCAAATATCGATGTGGCTGGGTCCGCCTTGCAGGAAAACCATGATCACGGATTTCGCGCTGCCGAAACCGCGCGAGCCTTCCAGCTTGCTGGCGCCTTTCGCAGCGCCTTGCCACGCAAGAAATTGCGCCAGATTCAAACCGAAGAGGCCGATGGAGCCCGCGCGGAGCAGCTCACGCCGCGTGGGTCCTTCGCAGGTGTAGCAGCGGTGTCCAGGAATTACGAGCATCGAATCCTCCTCAGTAGTTGTACAAAAACGGCTTGCTGTTCACCAGCGCCCACAGCAGATCCTGCGCCAGTGCTGCCCGGCCGCGCGACCCAGAGCTGAGATATTTCAGCCCAAGCTCTGCTTCCACCGGCGTGGGCGGCCGGCTGAAGGTAGCCAGATACAATTCGTCAACCAAATCGCGATCCGATTTGCCGCTCAAGATAGCTTTCGCAACGCGTCCATTCCCTCCCGCCACGGCATCCGAAATAGTTTGCCCATTCACCAGATTCAGCGCTTGCGGAAGGCTGATATCGCTGCGGCGCTCGCACTCGCACGAGGATTCGCGCGATGGACGTCCAAACAGATCCAGAAATCCATCCTTGCCCACATGCGGATCGGGCAACTGCTCGGCGCGTGTGTCCGGCGGTACTTCAGGGAGATTAGGCCGCACACCCGTGGCCAGCGTAAGTGCATCCAACAATTCCTCCGCAGCCAGACGGCGTGGAACGGCATGCGAAAAATTATCTCCATCCCCCGCGTTCCATTCATTCGCCGTCATGCTGGCTTGATAAGTTCGCGAATTGGCGATAGTGCGCATGAGCTGTCGAAGATCGAAGTTGTGATCCAGAAAGTCCTTGGTGAGCGCATCCAGCAATGCGGGATTGCTGGGCGGATTCGACGCCCGAATGTCATCCACCGGATCGATGATCCCGCGGCCAAAGAAGTAACTCCACACCCGATTGACGGTGGATTTCGCAAAAAAGGGATTGTCCTTGGATGTCACCCACTCCGCCAGCGCCATGCGCCGATGAGAATCCGTCGGGACAGGTCCCGAAGTCCCGTAAGAAGCGGGCACGATGAACGCCGGATTCATTACGCGCCCATCCTTGGGATGCTTCATATCGAAATCGGCGCGCTGATTGTAAATGATTTCTTCGCCAACTTCATACCCTGGCCGGATTCCGAGGGCCGAATAAAACGCGGACATCTCGTAATACTGGTTCTGCGTCCAGCGCTCGAAGGGATGATCGTGGCACTGCGCGCACACCATGCGGACGCCCAGAAATACTTGTGTAGTCTTTTCCATGGTGGGCTTGGGATCCCGCGTCACCCGGAAGAAATTGGCCGCCGGATTCTGGTTGGAGCTGCCGCTTGACGAGAGAATCTCGTGCACCATTTTGTCGTAGGGCTGGTTCGAGGCGAACGACTCGCGAATCCACTCGTCGAACTCGTAGACGCCCTTCTCGCCGAGATATTTGCGATTGGCCTGCAACAGATCGCCCCACTTCAGGGTCCAATGATCGATGAACGCTGGGCTCCCGATCAGCTTCTCGATCAGGCGCTCGCGTTTCACTTTTACCGGCGTTGCATCGGCCACAAAAGCGCGAATTTCATTGGGACCCGGCAACTGGCCGGTGAGATCCAGCGATACGCGCCGCAGGAATCCGGCATCGTCCACCGGTCCGGAGGGTTGGATCTTCAGCCGCTGCAGCTTCGCGTCAATCAACTGATCGATGTAATTGTTTTGCGGGAGCTGCTTCCAAGCAAAGCCGGGCGCTGGATTGAGAATCGTCACCGGAACAGAAGTGAACTTCCCTTGATAACGCACCAGCAGTGTTGCCTCTCCAATGCGCGCGCCTTTGATGTCCGCTTTGTCACCCACAGCCGCCACATCGGGGATGTTGCTATCGATATTCGCTTCGCGAGTAACTTCGCGCGTGCCGCCGTCGTTGAACGTGGCGACTATTTTCACCGTCGTCGTTCCACCCGGCTTGTCCAGGAAGATTTCTTTCGGTTCCACGTCCAGGCTCTTCACCGAGTCTTTAGCCGGATCACCGTAGGGAACACCTTGCGCGATCCAGTTGTAGATGATCTTGTAATAATCCGAATTGATTTCAAAACGCAACCCGCCGCCATGCGCTACTTGCTGCGTGGGCTTGGTGAGCATCAGGCTGCGGCCTGGATCGGCGCGATTGAAGCGGCGTCCGCCCAGATCGTATAGCAGCGCTTCATAATCGAATTGAGGATCGTAGCCGCGCAGAGAGAGCTTGAATCCGTTCTTGCCTTTCGCCGCGCCATGACAGGTCCCGGACATGCAGCCCGCTTTGTTAAGAACGGGCGCAACATCGCGAACAAAGTTCACTTTTGGAGCGTCGGTGGCGCCGAGCAGCGACGTAGCAGCCAGCAGCGTAATCGAAAACTTCATGGTTTGATCTCTCAAGGGGTGCCGCCTCCGGTAACTTCAAATACAATCGGCCGGGAAACGATCATTTCCTCGCCGCTGTCTGTCTTCAGCATGCCATTAATATATAGATCGTATCGAGCCGGATCGGTAGCTTTCGTTGTATTAACAATGAATGTACCGCCCTTCTCCGACTGTTTCATATCCGTGATGCGGATATCGCGCGCGCCTACGATCTCTACATCCACGTCTTTGGGAGGCGTCCCAGCCCTCAAATTCCAGGTGTACGCGAATTCATAGCGGCCGCCTTCTTCCATTTGCTTGAGCCCGGTCTGTTTCACTTCAAGCGTCGCCGGTGGAGGCTCGGAAATCGCTGCCGGAAGATCGAAGTTCAACCAGGGAGCGGACACCGGACGCTGGCGATCCACCACGCCTTGCGCCGTCGCACCGGTAACACCGACCAGCATGCCCGGGCTGCGCGCGCGCCGGCGGATAGGTTCTCCACTGGCAAGTTTTCCCTCGCCCCAAACCACCAGTTGCCGCGCGGACAGCTCCACACCCGGAGCCGCGGTAAGAGTCAGAATGCCTTCGCGATTGTAGGTGCGGTTGTTGTTGACAACACGTTCGCGCGGTATCAATCCGCCATCGATCTGAATTCCTTTGGGCAGATCGGGAATCGTGATCTGGATGGGCCCATCATAGCCGCGCCGATCCGCCACCACGTTCAGCAACGCAGTGCCGCCCGCAGGGACGTTCACATAGGGCTCCGCGAGCGCCAGGCGGAAATCCTCGGCATCCCGCCGCGTGACCAGCCGATATCCATACAGCGGACCACCACGTTCAGCCAGATCCTCCACCGCCACGGTGATCTCGTGGACATCTTTCGGCACTTTGATATTCAGAAACGGATCGCTACTGGTGCGGCTGCTGCCTTGCACCGCGAAAACATCTTCGGGAAGCGGCTTGTCGCCGGCGGAGTCAAGTTTTTTGCCGCTCGCGTCATACACTGTGATGATGCCTTCAAGCAGCGACGTTCCCAGCTCTCTCGCCTGCAGTTCAAACAGGAGCGAGTCCTCAGGTTCCACCGTGATTTTGTATCGATCGATCTGCCCCGGCTGCATTAACCGCGCATTCATCACGCTCGGCACCGGCAGCCGCCCGTCGACGGATCCCACAAGTTCCGGAAGATCGCTAACAGCGAAGTTCACCGGAAGCACGGGCGAATCCGGCAGTGAAACAGTGGTGAGCCGGTTCTCAGGCGCGAGCTTGCTAAGATCTACCGTGGTCTTTACGGGCGTCTTGAGGTTCGATCCAAAAAATGTCACCTCAGTAGCCTCGCCGCGCCTTCCGCCCAACGGGAAAATTCCGTCCGCGTACGCGTAGCTACCCATCTTCAGACGATAAAAATTCTGCGTCTGCTTGCTGAAGCGGGCATCGTGGACCTCCACGTAGTAATTACCTTCACGCGGGAACGTGAAGTCGATCCGCGGATCGAGGCCAGCTCCTGGCGCATCATCGCTGATCGCCAATTGCTTGCCGCCGCCATCCAAAATGCGCAGCACGGGATCGATGGTCGATCCGCATCGCCGCGCTTCCACTTCAAACACGCGGCGCTCGCCCGCTTTGCCGTAAACTCGAAAAACATCGCGCTCCGGCCCGCGCAGCGTGCCGTTCACCGTTACAGGCGAAGATTGGATTGGCTCCGCGGTCTCGATGGAATCATTCAGATTGGGACGTGCATAAGGACGCGATTCTTCTTCCGTGATCTCCGGGAAAGTCCCGACAGTAAACAGCAGCACGTTCGAAATTCCCTTTGGAGACTCGATACGAACCGGATAAACCCCGGGCGCGACATCGGATTTCGGCTCAACCAAAAATTCGATGGACCGTCCAGGCATGGCCGGCGCATCCGCCTTCACCAAAGTAAAAGACGCCGGCAGCGTAGAGAATATACGCGCGTCGGCGGGCAAATCGCGCCCCACGACAGTCAAACTGAATGGATGCCCGCGTTCAGCCCCACGCGGCTGCAGTTCCGTAATAACCGGCGCGCCAGCAAACGCAACCTGGCACAGAAACAGCAATGTGGCGCAGGCACTCCTGCCTGCAGCGTCGACACTCATGTCGACGTGCCTCATTTCTGACTCCTCAAGTTTTCCGTAATAGGCACCGGAACAAACTCCTTCACCAATTCCCCCGTCGCCACGCGATACAACCGCACCTCACCATCGAATCCCCCCGTAGCCAGCGTCTCCCCATCCGGACTAAACGCCACAGCGTAAATACCCGCCCTATGCCCCTTCGAAGTCGCTGATCGCTTCCCAGACTCCGCATCGTAAATCGTGACCTCAGGCGAAGCGCCGCCCACCGCGATATGCTTCCCGTCCTCGGACCATGCCAGCGCCGCGATAGAGCCATCCTGACGTTCCAGCTTGCGGATCAGCGTACTATCGTCGGCGATCTTCATATTCTGTGCCCGATCCATCATATATATGTAGGGCACGCGATCTTCGCCCCCGAGGACAACGATGTCCTTGGTGGGATGGCGCGCAATAGCAGCCAACTCCCCGCGTAGCAGATTAACGTTTTCGAGGAATGCGCCGGACGTTGCATCCGTGAGTTTAGCCGCACGATCGCGGCCGACGGAAACAATGCGTTTGCCATCCACACCAAAGATGGTCCCAAGAACCCAGTTCTCGTGGTTGCCGATTTTGAAGAGCTCTTTGCCACTCGCCGCATCCACGATTCGCACGGAATTATCCGTGCACCCTACAGCGATTCTCGAAGCATCCGGCGAGATGGACACTCCGAAGACAGTGTCACCAGTGACGGTCAGCGATCGCCTCAACTTCCCGCTGCCCACATCCCAGATCTGCAGCTCCCCGAACCGCGACGCCGTTCCTCCGGCAGCTACCAGCGTCGCGCCGTCCTTCGAAAAGACCAGCGACAGGATGCGATCCGAAAGACCGGGCAGCCGTTGCGGCGGCACCGCGCCGTCCAGCGAGTGAATCAGGATTTCACGGTTCCCGGAAACGGCCAGCTTCTTGCCATCGGGAGAAAAAGCCAGCGCGTTAATGACAGGTGGTTGCGTATAGACAATGGGTTTGTCGACCGCCAGATCCTCGCGCGCTTCTGTTGGCGTGTCATCCTTGGCGCCAGCCGCGATCCACGCTCGAAACATCTCGATCTGATCCGAGGGAAGCGGAGGCTGGCCCAGCGGCATCTGCGGCTTGCTTTCGCCAGTGATGTAGCCAATGAGCGCCGCAGGACCGGGCCCATGCTTGCCGCCCGCTTGAAAACCCTCATAGGATGTGAGATCGAGATTCGAAGATTTCAGATTCGGCTGGTGGCAGCCCTGGCATTGGCGCTGGATGATGGGCCGGACGTCACGAAAATAACT
>DASYNU010000085.1:0-26490 GCA_036008345.1 Bryobacteraceae bacterium | reverse complement strand
GGATCGAGCCAAGCAAGTTTGATCTCGGCGATCATGAGTTCGGAACCGCCGTCCATATCGACGCTGCAAAGCATGAGTCCGCCAGCGCTCGACCATGTGGTGCGGACATGCCTGGCGAAAGATCCAGAGGTGCGCTGGCAGAGTGCGCACGATGTTTTAGTCGAGTTGAAATGGATCGCTGCCGCAGGCTCACAGGCGGGCATTTCCACCCCGACGGTCGTACAAAGGAAGACACGAGTACTGCTGCCTTCTGTGCTGCTGGCGGCTGTATCCCTGGCCTTTCTCGTTCTCGCGGTCGCCTACTTTCGGCAGAAGCCGTCGGAAATGCGACCCTTGCGGTTTTCGATCTACCCGCCGGAAAAGGTACTATTCGCGGACCTCAACCTTTATGGTCCAGCGGTGATATCCCCAGATGGCTCACGGCTGGCTTTTGTCGGTTTCGATGATTCGGGGACCAGCCAACTCTGGGTGCGGCCGTTGGATGTTCTAGCAGCCCAGCCGCTGGCTGGGACATCGAATGTTACGTATCCGTTTTGGTCGCCCGACAGCCGGTATCTGGCGTTCTTTGCAGATGGAAAGCTAAAGAAAG
The DNA here is from genome assembly GCA_036008345.1 of Bryobacteraceae bacterium. Lineage (GTDB taxonomy): Bacteria > Acidobacteriota > Terriglobia > Bryobacterales > Bryobacteraceae > Palsa-89. Next base: position 25,901 of record DASYNU010000085.1, on the reverse strand, counting down.
TTCCCGCTAACGGCGGGCCTCCGGAAACACTATGCGACGCGCCACTCGGGCGCGGCGGCTCGTGGGGCAAGGGTTTGGACGGTGGCGCAGGGAGCATTGTCTTTGCTCCAGACTGGACTGGGGGACTATCGCAGATCTCCGCAACCGGTGGTCACCCGGTCACGGTCACCGCGCTTGACTCATCGGGTCAGCAGGAATCGCATCGGCAGCCGGAGTTCCTTCCCGATGGGCGTCACTTTCTTTTCGTGGCGATTGTGGCGACTAGAGGTCAGACGGGGAAGAATGGAATTTTTGTCGGAGACATCCGGTCCAAGCCCGATCCGAAAAATGTCCGCCGGCTGATGGACGGTAATTCTCACGTATCATACGCCCCGCCTGGGTACTTGCTCTTCGCGGGAGATAACAATCTGATGGTACGCGCTTTCGATACAAGTCGGCTGGAATTTAGGGGCGAGCCTTTCGTCCTTGTCGACCAGGTCGGTACGGCGGTCAACCGCAATACCAGCGATTTCTCTGTATCTGCCAGCGGCGTGCTCGCCTGGCGCGCGTCTCGATCCCGCGCGGTCCAGCAACTCGCATGGTTCGATCGCAGCGGAAAGCACATCGAAAGTCTCGACGTGCCGCAGGAGTACCTGGGCTTTCGAGTTAGTTTTTCACCTGACGGCAGCACTATCGCTCTGAGCATGACCAGCGCGGCACACCGGAAAGAAGACATTTGGCTTCTGGACCTGGTTCGCAGCTCCAAATCTCGATTCACATTTGGGACCGGAGATAAGTCGAGTCCGGTCTGGTCCCAGGACGGACGCCGGGTCGCATTCGCTGTCCGCCGACAGGCAGATTACGGCCTTTACTCGAAGGATCTGAGTGGGGCCGGGAATGAGGAATTACTTCTAAAAACCGCTCAGTTTTCGATTCCAACGGACTGGTCACGCGATGGACGGTTTATTCTCTTCACCCAACAGGGGCCGAAGACGGCGGATATGTGGGTGCTGCCTCTATTCGGTGACCGAAAACCCGTGCCGGTGCTGCAGACCGAGTTCAATGAGGACGACGGTACATTTTCCCCCAACGGCCGTTGGATCGCGTACACATCCGACGAGTCCGGACGGCCCGAAATCTATGTACGGAGTTTTACCGAAGGCGGCATGGGGATACCGGGCAAATGGCAGATCTCGACCGCCGGCGGCGGATTAGCGCGATGGGGCAGCGATGGCAAGGAGCTTTTTTTCGAGGCGCTTGATCGCAAGATGATGACCGCCCCTGTGAACACGGGCGCCAGATTCGCAGCGGGAATTCCGGTGGTACTCTTCGATACGCACGAACCTGGGGCAGCCCCCTATGGCGTGCGCCCTGATGGACAGCGGTTTCTGATTATTCGGACCCTCGATGAAGGCGCGGCTCGGCCCGTCAATATTTGCCTGAACTGGCTGGCGGGAATGAAAAAGTGAACGGCTGGTGGATTGGAGTGCTTCTAGTACGATAAAGGTAGAGGATGATCAGCGCTAGCCGAGGATTGAAGAAGGCTGTGGATGGCGAGTAACCGGACTCACCGCCTTTTTCCGTTCGTTCTAGCGGCGGGAGTGGTACTGCTGGATCGATTCACAAAGGTACTGATCAAATCCAACATCGGCTTGTGGGATCGGCCTCGCGATGTAATTCCGGGCTTCTTCGATATTGTTCACACGGAGAATCCCGGCATCGCTTTCGGGCTGCTGGCCGACGCTTCCGGTGCTTGGCGCAACGTGGTGCTGATCGGCTTCTCGATTGCCGTTCTCACGGTGATTGCCACCATGTTGCTGCGAGGTACACATAGCGCGCTGCTGCGCAATGGTTTGGCATTGGTGCTGGGGGGCGCGTTCGGAAATCTCTACGACCGGATCGTGAATCGGACCGTGACGGATTTCATAGAGGTCCACGCCGGGCCGCATTACTTTCCCGCTTTCAATGTCGCCGATAGCGCCATCAGCGTGGGAGCCGGCCTGCTGTTGCTGGACATGTGGTTGACGCGAGAAAGGAAGAGCGCCGGTAGGTCACCCGAATGTTCCCGAAGTTAATTACCATTGGAAAGTTCTTCATACCCACCTACGGGACGCTAGTGGCCCTGGGATTTCTGGCGGGTTTATGGATCACGATGCGGCTGGCGCGGCGCGCGAAGCTGCCGATTGAGCCCGTGACCAACCTCGCCATCTATTGTGCCCTGGCTGGCTTAGTGGGTGCCAAGCTGTTCATGATCCTGTTCGATTTCAAGCAGTATTGGGCCGATCCGGGGTCGCTTTTTTCCATCAGCACGCTGCAAGCCGCGGGAGTCTATCAAGGCGGATTCTTGCTTGCGCTAGTGACGGCGATTTTGTACATGCGGCGCAATCGGCTGCCTGCTTTTGAGACGTGCGACGTGTTTGCGCCGGGCTTGGCTGCTGGGCAAGCTATCGGGCGCCTGGGCTGTTTCGCGGCGGGTTGTTGCTGGGGGACGGAATGCGATCGACCCTGGGCGGTTACTTTTCGCAATCTCGAAGCGCACGACTTGACCAATGTCCCGTTGGGCATTCCGCTGCATCCTGCGCAGCTCTATGAAGTTTTGGCCGATGCGCTGATTTTTGCGGCGCTGTATTGGCTGATCCGGCGGCCGCATCCATCGGGCGCTATCCTCGGCTGGTATCTGACGCTGTATTCGGGCGCGCGATTCGTGATTGAGTTTTTCCGTTTCCACGAGCAGGGATTGCATTTCGGGCTGTCGTTGACGCAGTGGATTTCGCTTGGCACGTTGGCGGCCGGAGCGGTTCTGTTGATAACACGTCGTGTGAGGAGAGTATGAAGACTTTGCGGATTTGTGGGCTGGCGGTATGGGCGGTTATTGTGTGCTCCGCGGCAGTGGGGATCTTCGAGCGCGACGCCGATGTTGGCGAGAACCCGAAGACGGGTTCTATCGAATTTAATGCCGATAGGGGGAATTATCGCGTGACCGGCGGCGGCGACAACATTTGGGCGAAGGTGGACGCGTTTCACTTTGCCTGGAGACAAATATCCGGCGATGTGGTGGTGACGGCCGATGTGAAGTTCCTCGGGGCGGGCGCGGTGGATCACAGAAAGGCTGTGTTGATGATCCGCCAGAACCTGGATCGGAGCGCGGCGTATGCCGATGTGGCGCTGCACGGAGATGGGCTGACATCGCTCCAGTTCCGGCCGACAGCGGGAGCTGAGACTTTGGAGCAGCGATCCACGTTGAATATGCCCAGCAGGATTCGCATCGCGCGGGTTGGAAATCAGTTCACGATGTACGCGGCGAAAGGAGACGGGGAAATGGCTCCTACCGGGCCCGCGACGGTGGTGCTTGAGGATCCGGTGTATGTAGGGATCGGCGTGTGCTCGCATGACGCGAACACGCTGGAGACGGCGATTTTTTCGAACGTCCGGATTGAAACGGCGACAACTACCTATTTCCGTTAATCGACGTGGATTCGTTTTAGGTGCGATGTTTCGCCGGAGACAATCCGCACTTTGCTTTTCGCTACGCCTAACTTTTCCGCGATGAACTCGCACAGAGCGCGATTGGCTTTGCCTTTTTCAGGCGCTGCCGCTACCTTCACCTTCCAGGTGCCGTCTGGTAAATAACCGGTGAGCTCGGTCTTCGAGCTTTTCGGGATCACTTTAACGCGGATGTCCATATTGCGCCGGGTGGGATTTCTCGCGCGGCATCCAGCGTCCAGATATTTGTGTTGAGCGTGTATTCGCGATCCAGGAAGAAGCATTTGGTCACGGCTTCCACGCGGCATGGCGCATCGGAAGCCTTCTCGGGAACCAGGCATTCGAAACCGATCTCGGCGATTTGTTCGGGCTTGGTTCCGGGCGGGAGCTCCACCGTGGTGCGGACAAATCCGCTGGGGCTTTCGGCCGAATTCCGTTTCCATGTTCGAATGGCGAAATCGGCATGGCCAAGATGGGAGCTGTACCATCGGGGATTGCCTTTGAGGCGCACTAACGTGGCGATGGAGCTTTCGCTGCGCCCGAGCTGCATCTCGAAGTAGAGATAATTTCGTGGATCGCTCACCTTTTCGCCGTCGATGGTTCCGAAGGGGCGAAGTTTTCCCTCGCGCTTCAGCTCCTTCGCCATTAGCTTGTACGTTATGGGATGCTGATCCATCACTTCTTCGCGCGAGTGGCCGGTGAGATCCACCAGGACCGGCGCAATCTGATACCGGACGGCGTTGGGTTTATCAACTTCACCGATCATGTTGTTGTCAGTCACGGGCATTAGTAGCGGATGCGATCCATCGCGACGCCCCGCGAATTCTTTTTCTTTGTGGCCTTCCACCTGGATGGTGGCTTTGCGCACGGAGCCGTCGGGTGAAAGAAACGCCCGGTAGACATATTCGACGTCGGTGGTGCGTCCCCAGCGAGCCATCAAGGCGCGGGTGGAAGTGCCGCCGTCTTCATTGGAAAAAATCAAGGTGTATTGTAGGAACGCGTTTCCGTTTTCAGACAGACGCTCGCAATAAACGACCAGCGGGATATCGGTGAATTTTCCGAGGGTGTTGGCGCGCGCGTAGAACACGGGAGCATTGGCTACGACATCGGATGTCTCTTCGCGGAACCGCGCTGCGATCAGTTCCACGCCCTGGCCGCTATAATCCAGTCGATGTTCGCCCGCGGCGACCTTTCCGAGGAAAACCGTGTAGGTGAATTGATCCGCGCCCGAGTACAGCATAACCTGTTGTTGCGGTTCGCCATCCAGAACCAGTGTCGCGAGCCGGGCTTCGTTACCACCCTCGGCCCAATCCGTTCCCGGTGCGCGCATATCCAGCTCGACTACCACTTCGGACGTTTTCGAAATCGTGAAGACGCCGGCGTGCAGTGCGGCGCACAGCGAGATAAGCAGTAGGCAAAATTTGGCGATGGCTTCGAGCAGTTTTTTCGATGAACACGGCTTGGTGAGAAACTCATCCACCCGCAAGCCGGTTTCCGCATCTCCGGAGAGCACAATAATTTTTGCCGAACCAGATGCCGCCTGAATCAGGCGCTGGCCGTCTTCAAGCGTAGGCAGCCGAAGATCCATAACCAACAATTCGCAGCCCGGCAGCTGCTGGATCGCTTCAGCAGCGTTTTGCGCGGTGGCCACTTCATAGCCTGCATGTTCCAGAATCATTTTGCGCATTTCAAGTTGGTCGGGATCATCTTCCACCACCAGGATGCGAGCCATCAGGCAAATTGGATGCGCGCGATCACCAGTTGGGGCATCTGGTTGTTCCAGCCCTCCGGGATATCGTCGAAGGGCAAGCGGAACGCGCGCGTCTCTCCCGGTTTGAGCGGGGTGGTGATGATGGGTACGCGCTCACGAATCACAACCTCGCCGTAGGCGTTATAAAAAATGCAGTAGACGTCCACGTGCTGCGCGATGCGATCGCCGGAGTTGGTAATTTTCCCTTCGATCTCGGTCACCGTCTGGCCGACGTAGCTCTCGGTGGCCTTCATGGAAACCTCGCTGAGCTTCAGGTTCCGCACGTAGGCCTTGGCGTCCGCCGTGAGCGGAGTAGGCACGTTGGCTTGCGCCGAATTGCGAAGGATAAACCAAGCCCCGATGCCGCCCAGAAAAAGCAGCACCGCGACAGTGTAGATGATGGTCTTACTGGCCACTGACGGTCATCTCCTGGATCACCAGGGTCGGGGACGCGACGGACCCTCTAAACTCCAGATCGGAGCCCACGGATTCAAGATCCATGAGCATTCGCTGCAGCGTGGACGCAATGGTGATCTCGGATACAGGATATGCGAATTCACCGTTCTCAATCCACTGGCCGGCGGCGCCGCGCGAATAATCCCCGGTCACGATGTTGATGCCGGAACCTATCAGCTCGGTGACATACAATCCTTTGCGAATGCCGCGGATCAATTCGTCCGGCGAGCGCTCGCCTTTTTCGAGGAATAGATTGCCGTGGCCGACTCCGGTATTTCCGGTGATACCGCGTGCCGCGTTGCCGGTGGTTTTCATGCCGAGTTTACGAGCGGTGTAAGTGTTGAGAAGATAGCTTTTCAATACGCCGCGATCGATCACCACGGTGCGGCGCGAGGGAACGCCTTCATCGTCGAATGGCGATGTACCGAAGAGTCCGGGAAGCGTACCGTCATCGATGATGGTGACATTTTCCGATGCTACGCGCTCACCCAGCTTACCGGCCAGGAAGGACGCCTGGCGATAAATCGCATCGCCTTCCACGGCATCGAAGATGTTGCTGAGCAACGTACGCGAGGTTTGCTGATCGAAAATGATCCGTACCTTCTGGGTGGGCACCTTGCGCGCACCCAGACGGCGGACGGTGCGCTCAGCCGCACGCCGGCCGATGGCAGAGGGGCTTTCGATACGAGAGTGGCTGCGCGCGGAGGAGTACCAATAATCGCGCTCCATGGACTCGCCTTGGCGCGCCACCGGCGTGGTGCTGAGCGAGCAACTGCTGGTCCGGTAGGAGCCGAGAAACCCACGCGAGTTGGCAAATAATCGCTCGCCCGAGTAGGCATCGAAGGAGGCGCCTTCAGAGTTGGTGATCCGCGGGTCGGCGGCGAAGGCGGCTTCTTCGGTTAGCTTCGCCAGCTCTACACGATAGTCCGTGTCGATGGCGCTGATGTCGTCCGAGTGGAGCCGAAGGTCTCCTGGCAGTGCACCGAGTTCGGATGGGTCCGGCAGACCGGCGTGCGGATCCTCCGTGGAGATGGCCGCAAGCTGGATGGCCGAATCCACCATCATGCGGATGCCCTCAGAGGAAAGATCGGAGGTGTAGGATGAACCCACGCGCTGGCCCACCAGCACTCGCAATCCGGCGGCGCGCGATCCGGCATCCTTCAGCTTTTCGAGCGACCGCATGCGGACCAGCGCCGAGAATTCTTCGCCTTCCGCGAGCGTACACTCGGCATCGGTCGCGCCGCGATCGAGTGCCAGGCGGATGGTCTGTGTGGCAAGTTCCGGATGGATCATCCCGCCGTGCCGCCCACGGTCATGCGATCCAATTTGATGGTGGGAATACCAACGCCCACGGGAACGCTTTGGCCTTCCTTGCCGCAAATGCCGACGCCTTCATCGAGCTTAAGATCGTTGCCGACCATGCTGACGTATTTCAGTGCCTCCGGCCCATTGCCGGTTAAGGTTGCACCGCGCACTGGCCGCGTGATTTTTCCATCTTCGATGAGGTAGCTTTCGGACGCGCTGAATACGAAATTTCCGCTGGTAATATCCACTTGGCCTCCGCCGAAACTGGCGCAGTAGAGTCCGCGCGGCACGGAGCGGACGATATCGGCGGGGTCGCTGTCGCCTGCGAGCATGAAGGTGTTGGTCATGCGAGGCATGGGAATGTGCTGGTAGCTTTCTCGGCGGCCGTTGCCGGTGGTTCCCGAGCGCAATAGCCGGCTGGATAGCTTGTCGAACAGATAGCCGCGCAGTACGCCGTTTTCGATGAGCAGGTTCCGCTCGGTGGGGACGCCTTCGTCGTCCACATTCAGCGATCCACGGCGGTTGCGGATGGTGCCGTCGTCAATGACGGTGACTAGCGGGCTGGCAACGAGCTGTCCAATGCGATCGCTGAACGCCGAAACTTTCTTGCGGTTGAAATCGGCTTCCAGGCCATGTCCGACGGCTTCGTGCAATAGAATGCCGGGCCATCCCGGACCCAATACCACGGTCATTTCGCCGGCCGGTGCGGGCACGGCATCCAATTGCACGATGGCTTGACGCGCTGCTTCCTGGGCGAAATGTTCAGGCGTCTTATCGTTTAAGAAAAAATCGAGTGCGACGCGACCACCGCCGCCGGCGTAACCTCGCTGAGAAAGGCCGTCGCCATTGCGCGCGAGGACGCTCACGCCGAGACGGGCCAGCGGTTGGCGATCGAAGCTGAGGACGCCGTCCGAGGTGGCCACCAAAACCTGGCGGAGGCTATCGATATAGCTGGCCTGTGCGTGAAACACGCGCGGGTCATAAGCGCGGGCGGCTCGATCGGCGCGCTTCACCAAATCTACGCGTTCGGCCAGGCTGGTCTCATTGGGCGCGGTCAGCAGCGGGTAGAGATTACGCTTGTGGGATTCGTCGAATCCGGTCTTCTCCACTTGCGCTGGACCCTTGGCAATGCAAGCCGCTACGCGCGCAGCGTGGCGAATCTTGTCCGGGCTGAGATCGCCGCTATAGGCGTAGCCGGTGCGTTCTCCGGCGATCACGCGCACCCCGACGCCGAGCGAAACGCCTTGCACCGCGCTCTTGACGATGGATTCGTCGATACTCAAGTTGCTGGTAGCGAGGTATTCGAAATAGAGATCGGCGTAATCGCCGCCGGGTGCGAGAGCTTCGGAAAGATAGGCTTCGAGATCGTGTTCGGTGATGCCAAATTTCTGGCCGAAGAAGGAATCGGAAAGGGCCATCTGATTTAAGGGTAACATCGGGTGCAAAACGTCGGCTGAAAAACCGAACCGCGACCGTGAGGGAGTCGGTGCTCTTCGGTCCGATCGTTGCGAAAAAAAGGCACCGGCTCCCTTACGGTCGCGGTTCGGAATGGCGATTCGGGGTGAAGTAGGATGGTTGGGATGAACCTTCGGATAGCTTTCTTTTCATTCGCAATGGCAGCGGCTCTGCATGGCCAGCAAAGCGGCGCTCTAACCGCGCGGCAAGTGATCGAGCGCATTCAGGCGCATGTGGGCTTGCCCTGGCGAAGTGAAACGGTAGACACGTTCAAGGCAGGCGATCCCGAAACGCGCGTGACTGGTATCGCAACCACGATGATGGCGACCTATGACGTGCTGGTACGCTCAGCGGCAGCGGGCAAGAATCTGATCATCACGCATGAGCCGACGTTCTATAGCCATCTGGATCGCACCGAAGCCTTCGAAAAAGAGCACGATGCTGTATGGGTGGAGAAAGAGCGGTTTATCAAAGAGCACAACCTCGTGGTGTGGCGATTTCACGATCACTGGCACATGATGAAGCCCGATGGAATTATGTTCGGGGTGGTTCGAGCGCTTCAGTGGCAGAAGTTTCAAAGTGCTACGGAGCCTAACTTGTTTGTGGTGCCCGAGATGACCGTGGCGCAACTGGCTGAACAGATGAAAACGCGATTGGGAATCCATGTACTCCGTTTTGTGGCCAATCCGCAAATGAAGATTACGAAAGTGGCGCTGGCGCCGGGCGCATCCGGACCCGAACGTCACCTGAAGCTGCTACGGCGCGACGATGTGGAGGTTCTCGGGATCGGCGAAGTGCCGGAGTGGGAGACCATTGAGTACGTGACGGACGCGGTATCACAGGGCAAGAAAAAGGCGCTGATCTTGCTTGGGCACATTCCGAGCGAACAGCCGGGGATGGAGTACTGCGCCGAATGGTTGAAGACGTTTGTGAGTGAAGTGCCGGTAGAGTTTATTGCCACGAAGGAGCCGTTTTTGCTGGCGAAATGAGCAGGATACTGTCCGGAGCATTGAATGATCATGATATACTCACAGTATGAGCAAGCGCCTTCAAGTTCTGTTGCCCGATCCCGAAATGGCGGAGATCCGGCGTCTTGCTCGCCGCGAACAGGTGACGGTTGGGGAATGGGTCCGCCGCGCGTTACGCGAGGCACGCTCACGCCAACCTCTCCATGACCAACAGTTCAAGCTGAAAGCAATTCGCAAGGCGGCTGAATACTCGTTTCCCACTGCCGACATCGACCAAATGCTGGAAGAGATCGAGCGCGGCTATCAACAGTGATTTTCATCGACTCGAATATTCCGATGTATCTTATCGGTGGGCCTCACCCGAAGAAGGCCGAGTCGCAGATTTGTTGGAGCGGCTAACTGCAGCGGGTAAGCGGCTAGTAACGGATGCCGAAATGTTGCAAGAGATCCTGCATCGATATACTGCAATCGATCGCAGAAGTGCGATCGCGCCTACGATAAAACTGACGCTCGATCTCGTCGATGAGGTATTTCCCATCGAGAAAGTGGATGTGCTCCGAGCCACTGAGATAGCGCAAGGCCACGCGTCCCTCTCCGCTCGCGACTCGGTTCACATTGCTGTTATGGAACGGCGCGGGGTTCAATCCATCTTGAGTTTTGACGCTGATTTCGACCGTTGGCCAGGGCTCCGGCGAATTTATCAGATTTGAGAGAGATTTACTGCCCCACCAGCGCCTGAATCGCTTCCAGTTCTTTGCCGGCTTCCGACAGCTTGCCTTGCGACACCAGCTCTCGATAGCGCTGCATATGCCGGCGGATTTCCGTGATGCGTGCATCGGACGGTTGTGCTGGGGTGGGCGTTCCGGGAGTGGTTGGCGCCGTTGGTTGTGGAGCTGGGTAATTCTGACCGGCCAGTTGCTCCAACGCTTGCTGGTAGGTGTCCGCGTAGACTAGCGTGTTGCCCATGGCCAGCGCGATCTTTTTCAACTGCGGCATCTTGGCTTGCGAGGCTTGCAGATATATGGGCTCTACGTATAAGAAAGTGTGCTCGATGGGCAGCACCAGCATCTGACCGCGCAACACTTGGGAACCTTGCTGATTCCACAGCGTGAGATCCTTCGAGATGTTCTGATCCTGGTTGATGCGCGCCTCCACTTGCATGGGGCCGTAAATGATCTCTTGTTTGGACAGCAGCAGCACCACCTTCTCACCCAAATGCTCGCCATCGCAGCGCGCCATCATGAGTCCGATGAGATTGTCGCGGGTGCGCGGCGTGAACGGAATCATCAAGAGAAATTCGGGCTTGGTCTCACCCGGCAAAGTGGCAACCACGTAGCTCGGGACAACCGGCGCGGGTTGGCCGTTTTGTTCGCTCGTGAATTTGGCGATGTCCCAGGCATCCGACTTGTTATAGAACGTGTCTGGGTCACGCATGTGAAAGATCCTGTAGATCTCCGACTGCGCGGCGAAGATTGTTTGGGGGTAACGGACGTGCGCGCGCAGCTCGGCAGGCATGGCGGAGGCGGATTCAAACAGTGCTGGGAAGAGATTGCGATAAGCCTGAAGAAGGGGATCCTCGGGATCGAACACGTACATGTGGACTGTGCCGTTGTAGGCATCCACGGTGGCTTTCACCGAGTTGCGAATGTAATTGATAGTTCCGATACCTTCCACGCCAATCTCGCGCGAATACGGATGTACGCGCGAGGTCATATAACCGTCCACGATCCAAACCAGGCGGCCATCCGCGGTCAAGACCAGATACGGGTCCGCATCCCAAGACAGAAAATCCGCCAGCGTGTCCAGACGCCGCCGCACGTTGCGGCGAATCATCATGCGGCTTTCGGGAGTAAGGTAACTGGTGAGCAGAACGTTCCAGTCGCCATTTGAAACCGCTTCCGCCAGACGCAAAAGCAGAGACGAAATTGGAAATCCGCCCTGGCCATCGTAACGGTTTTCCACATTGTGCTCGCCGGCGGGATAGTTAAACTCCTTCTGAGCAGTGCGGACGAATACCGGATCGTGCACGTTCTCGCCGTAGTAGAGCTCGGGCTTTGACAACTTCAACCCAGGCAAGCTGATTTCGGGCGGCGTATCTTTGATTGCCAGCACCGGCAGGCCGTTGGGGGAAACTTGATTGGCCTCGGCCATCACAATTCCGTAGCCGTGCGTGTAAATGAAATGCGTATTGATCCAGCCGTTGCTGAGTTGGGTCAGATCGAGCTCGCGCGGCGAAATCAGCACCTGGCGCATTTGGCCATCGATGGTGTATCGATCCACGTCAGTTTGCGAATAGGTGTACAGCCGGTACGGCTGCAACTGGGGCAGCGTGTCATGAAAAGCGTGCCAATCCCACAGGCGTACGTTATCGAGCAGCGGTTTGTGTTTCGCGAGATCGATCTTCTGTTCCGGCTGAGCTTGGAACTCGATTTCATTGGTGCGCTGGTCGATACCGTAGGCTGAGCGCGTAGCAGCGATGTGGCGCATGATGAACGGCCGCTCGAGGGTGATTTCGCTGGGTCTCACATAGGTAGCCGTCACGATGGGCGGAACCACATTGCGCAGGATGAACGCCAGCACCACCAACAATGCCAGCCGCCACTTATTGGCGAGCAGCGCAATGGCCGAGAGCACGCAGCTTACGATGAGAAACCATACCAGCGGGATGGCGATGTTTTGATCGACGTAATCCACGCCCACCATAAAACTTCCGTGCTCATCCAGCAGCATGCTGTAGCGGCTCAGGAAAAATCGAACGGCGAGCGCCAACAGAAACACTGCGCCCAGGCTTCGGAAATAACTCGAACTGAAGCTACCGGCCAAGCCCAGCTGACTGAGATCGATCTGTTGGACGTTGCTCCAATCGGGGACGCTAGCTCGGAGTTGCCACACGCGCCCCATCACCCAGTAGATGAGAGCCGCGATCACCACCATGCTAAGGGCCAAGGTGAGTAGGTCGGAATAAAACGGAACTTTGAATAGGTAAAACGATAGCGGATTCCCGAAGGCTGGATCGTGCCAGGCAGTTGCCGCGCCGCCCAGATCCTTGCCGCCGAAATAGCGCACCACGGTCCAGGTGTCCATGCTGGCAAGAGACACCAGCAATGCAAGGAAGAAGATCACTAGCGTGGAAAGCTTGGCGTACAGAGGGTGCTGACCTAGGCCGGTACCGGCATGTTTTAGCGCGCGCGCGTGGGCGATCCAGAAAACTATAAAACCGAGCAGCGTGCCCGCGGCAGTCGGAAAGAAGCCGTAGGCCAGCATGCTGAACCAGGTGGGGAGCTGGCCCATCTCCTTCCACCACTGGTAATCGATGATCCAGGAACAGAAGAAACGGGCCGTGAAGAAAAGTATGGCGAGGACGACAACAATTGACAGGCAGCCAAAACGTTTCTGGCCGCTTTCGATGCTGCGGTTGCGATGGGAATGATTCAAAGTATTAGTAGATCGTCCGCTTCCTTACGGTCGCGGCTCGGTTTAGTCGCGGCTCGGTTTTAACTGTACTCTAATTGGCGCTCCGCGGTCCATACTATGCGGCCATGGACGATGGTCGCCACCGGACCGCCGCGGAAAATATGGCTATCGAAGGGCGAGTTGCGGCTCTTTGAAGCAGATTTGTTTACGTCGTAGGTCCAGGCGCGCTCGGTATCCAGAATTGTTATATCGCCGGGAGCTCCAGCGGTCAGAGTTCCGCGGTCGAGATTCAATACACGGGCTGGGCCGGTGGTGAATAGCTCCACCATGCGCGCGAGCGAAATCTTGCCGGGATGCACCAACTCTTCAAGCGCCAATCCGATGGCGGTTTCGAGGCCAATGACGCCGAAGGGACATTTTTCGAACTCCTGCATTTTTTCGCTGCCCGGGTGAGGCGCGTGATCGGTGGCGATAACATCGATCGCTCCCGAGACGATACCGCTCGTCACGCTTCCCACGTCACAATCCGAGCGCAGCGGCGGTTTCATTTTGTAGTTGCTGTCGTAGGGCGGCATTTTGCCGTCGGACAACGCGAAATGGTGCGGCGTTGCCTCCGAAGTCACGGATAGTCCGCGGCTTTTCGCGAAAGCCACCATTTCTACGGAATGCCTCGACGAGATATGCGCCACATGAAAACGAGCGCCGGTGAGTTGCGCCAGCAGAATATCGCGCGCCACCATCACATCTTCGGACGCGGCCGGAATTCCACGCAGTCCCAGGCGTACACTTTCCACGCCCTCATGCATGTCGCCGCCCGCGCTCAAGTGCAGGTCCTCGCAATGGTCGATCACCGGGATTCCAAAGGAGCGCGCGGTTTCCATGGCGCGGCGCATCACGCGCGCGTTCATCACCGGGCGTCCATCGTCTGAAATCGCTTTTATGCCGGCTAGCACCATGGAACCGATGGCCGCCAGTTCCTCGCCCGCGCTGTTTTTAGTAATGGCGCCGATTGGAAATACGTTCACCACCGCGTGCTTTTCGGCGCGCTCGATAATGTAACTGGTGACGGTGGCGTTGTCGTTAACCGGCGACGTATTGGGCATGCAGCAGATGGAAGTGAAGCCGCCGGCTGCTGCGGCGCGCGCTCCCGATTCGATGGTTTCGGCGTATTCAAAACCCGGTTCGCGCAGATGCACGTGCATGTCGATGAAACCAGGCGCGACGATAAAACCGGTAGCATCGAATTTCTCGGCGCCCGTGACATGCAGCTTTTCTCCGATGCCGGCGATCTTGCCGTCTTCGATCAGCACGTCGCGGACGGCGTCCAGGCGGCTTGCCGGATCGATCACGCGGCCGTTGCGGATGATTAGCTTGCGCATGGATCTAATTATTCAGCACCCGTTCGAGCACGGCCATTCGCACGGCGATTCCGTTTTCCACTTGATTCAGGATCACGGAGCGCTGCGAGTCGGCTACCTCGGACGAGATCTCGCGGCCGCGATTAATGGGCCCCGGATGCATGACAATGGCATGCGGACTGGCGAGCGACATGTGCTCCAATCCCAATCCGTAAAACCGAAAATATTCACCCGAGGAAAAAGCCGACTCATGCTGGCGCTCCAGTTGCACACGCAGCATCATGATCACGTCGGCGTCGCGAAGAGCCTCCTTGATGTCATGCGTGAGAGTGACACCGGAGGCGATTTGCTGAAGTTCCACCGGTAAGAGCGAGGCCGGGCCGCACAAGACGATATCGGCGCCGAATTTCGAAAGCAGGTACATGTTGGACCGGGCTACGCGGCTGTGGGCAATGTCGCCGATGATGGCGACGCGCAAACCTTCGAGCGTCGGGCGCCGGTCGAGAATAGTGCGCGCATCCAACAATGCTTGGGTGGGATGTTCGTGCGTGCCGTCGCCGGCGTTGATGATCGGTGTGGGCAGATGGCGCGCCAGGAAGTGCGGAGCGCCGGAGGCGGAATGGCGCATCACGATGGCGTCCGGATGCATGGCGCCCAATGTGTTCAACGTGTCCACCAGCGATTCGCCTTTGTCTACGCTCGAACCAGAAGCGGTGATAGAGATAGCATCCGCGCCCAGACGTTTGGCGGCAATCTCGAAACTGGTACGCGTGCGTGTGGAAGCTTCGAAGAACAGGTTTACGATCATGCGGCCGCGCAGCACATCGCGCTGGTTCTGGGATTGACGCGGCTGAAAATTCTTGGCGCGGTCGAGTATGGCTTCGATCTCGATCCGATCGAGCGATTCGATCCCCAGCAACCCACCCGGCATGGCGGTTAAACCTTTTCCACCAACAATACTTTTTCCATCTGATCTACTTCCTGAAACTTCACTTCGATAATCTCGTTACTGCTGGTCTGTACCATGCGTCCGACGTAGCGGGCTTCAATGGGGAGCTCACGCCAGCCGCGGTCTATCAGGACCAGCAGTTGCACGCGCGCCGGGCGGCCTTGATCGAACAGTGCATCCAGAGCGGCGCGAATGGTCCGGCCGGTATAGAGGACGTCGTCCATCAAGATGACATCCTTGCCGGTGACCGGGAAGTTGATTTCGGTGGCGTTGTGCACAGGCTTTTCGGACACCGTAGAGAGATCGTCCCGATACAGGTTGATATCCAGGAAGCCGACCGGCACCACCAGTTTTTCGAGGCTCTTGATCTTCTCCGCCAGGCGTAGGGCGAGCGGGACGCCGCGGCGGCGAATGCCGATGAATGCCAGGCGGTTCAAATCATCGGTTTTTTCTAGAATTTCGTGCGCCAAGCGGACCAGCGTGCGGTCAATTTCGGAGGCGCTCATCAATTGGGCTTTGTCGCGAGTGGCGGCCATCGTTAAACGCTCCAGCGTAGCATATCGAAAGTGTTTCAACTCAATAGTGCTTCATCCGGTCGTGAATTCGTTTGGCCAGTTTTTCGATGTCTTCGGTCTTTTTGAGGGTGGGGATGGAGAGCACATAACGGTCGTTTTTCTCGAGGTCGGCCTTCAGTTGGTCGGCGAGTTTTGAAAGCTCACGGGCGTCGTCGAGTGATTTCTGAAAGTCGGCCTTGAGGATCTCGTCCTTTTGTGATTTCCCGTTGGGTAGGCGGACGTCATCGTCCGTCTCTCCGGCGCGGGGCACATGCGGAGGGGGCGTCGGGATTTGCGCGGACATCGCCAATGCCAGCGCCAAGGGGAGCAGATTTGTGAGACGCATGGTGGTACCGTTCTTATGATATTCCAGCGCCAGGCAGCGCATGGCGCGGCTCCTATCTGATCTATAATCCCTGCATGGCCCACGTTGACAAACATGCCCCTGGAGACTTTTGCTGGATCGAACTCGCGACTACAGACCAAAATGGCGCGAAGAATTTCTACAGCTCGCTTTTCGGATGGGTTGCGAACGACATGCCCATGGGGCCGGACAGTTTCTATACGATATTCCGCCTGCAGGAGAAAGACTGCGCGGCGGGCTATACGATGGGCGGCGAAGAGCAAGGTGTTCCGCCGCACTGGAATTTGTACATCGCAGTTGAGAATGCGGATGCCGCTGCTGAAAAAGCCGCCTCGTTGGGAGCCAAGGTGCTGGCGCCGGCGTTCGATGTGATGGATGCGGGCAGAATGGCTGTCATCCAAGATCCCACTGGCGCTGTGTTTATCGTATGGCAGGCCAAGCGGAACACGGGGATCGGAATTGCGGGCGAACCGGGAGCTCTGTGCTGGGCGGATTTGAGCACGAGCGACCCTGGGCGCGCGCAGAAATTCTATTCGGATCTGTTCGGTTGGCACATTTCGCCCGGTGAAAAGGACCCAAGCGGGTACTTGCACATCAAGAACGGCGAGCGGTTTATTGGCGGCATTCCGCCGGCCAATGTCCGCGACCCGAATTCCCCGCCGCACTGGCTGATCTACATTTACGTTGCCGACGTGGATGCTTCGGCTAGCAAAGCTAAAGCGCTCGGAGCAAAATTTTATGTTCCTCCCATGAGCATCGACGGCGTGGGAAGAATGGCGATCCTGGCCGATCCGCAGGGCGCCGTGTCGGCCATCTTCAAGGACGCTCCCAAGCAATAATTCCGGCATGGACAATCTTTACGGAAAGGCCGTGGCGCTGGCAGTCCCGGTGTTTCTGTTTCTGATTGCGCTGGAGCTGATTGTCGATCGCGCGCGCCATACCCGTTGCTATAACCTCGCGGATTCCATCAATAGCCTAAGCTGCGGGATAGTGAGCACCGGTGTGCGGGTGTTTTTCGGCTTCCTCGGAATTTTCTTTTATGAGTGGATCTACCTGCATTGGGCACCGATGCGCCTGCCGGCCGGCAACTGGGGCGTGTGGATTTTCGCATTCGTCTTCTATGATCTTTGCTACTACTGGAATCATCGCTGGGGGCACACGATAGGGTTGTTCTGGGCCTCGCACGTGGTGCATCACCAGAGCGAAGAGTTTAATCTGACAACGGCGCTGCGCCAGCCCGGCACTGGTTCATTCACCAGTTGGATTTTTTATTTGCCAATGGCATTGGCGGGCGTGCCGCTGTTGGTCTATCTGATGGCCGGGGTGGTCCAGCTCTTCTATCAATTCTGGCCGCATACGCAGATGATCGGGCGGTTGGGATTTTTGGATCGATGGATTCAAACGCCCTCGAACCACCGCGTTCATCATGCGCAGAACGATGTTTATCTCGACAAGAATTATGTCGGCGTCTTTCTGATTTGGGATCATCTGTTCGGCAGTTTTCAGGAGGAACTGGAAGACGAGCCTTGCATCTACGGCATCCGGGGCCAGCTCAAGAGTTGGAATCCGGTGTGGGCGAATTTGCACTACTACTGGGCCATGGCGAAGGATTGCTGGCATACCGAGTCCTGGCTGGACAAAGTGAAGGTGTGGTTCGCGCATCCAGGTTGGCGCCCGGCCGATGTGGCGGCGCGTTTTCCGAAGCCGGCTTATGATCCACATCGCGATTTCGTGAAGTACGATCCGCCGGCCTCTGTCTCGCTGAATCTTTATGGTTTCGTCCAGTTCGTAGCGCTCATGGCCGCGAACAGCCACTTTCTCGCGCTGCTGCCGAAGCAATCCGCTGCATGGAGCGTCGCGTATTTTCTGTTTATCCTGGTGAGCCTCGTGTGCCTGGGCGGCGTGCTGGAAAGCCGGCGCGAATTCATGCTGCTGGAAGCTTTGCGATTGACGTTGACGGCTTTAGCGGTGCTTGCACTCGGAACCTGGTTCGGCGGCGTGCGCGATGCGTGGATACTTGCGTCCATCGCAATCTTCGCGGTGTTTTCGCTGGGGTGGTTGTGGATGGCGGCGAGGGCAAGGCAGGAGACGGCGGCGGCCGCGGTGTAGTCTGCCAGGAAGGGTGGCCACGTAGTGACGTACAGGAGACACGTACAGGAAACCTGTACAATGAAGTTATGGCCGTCGAAACAACTTATACCCAGCTGCGCGACAAGCTTGCATCGGTTCTCGACCAAGTGGTGGACGACCGGGAAGTCGTTATCGTTCGGCGGCGTGGTGCGCGCGACGTAGCTCTGGTCCCCGCCGATGAGCTGGCCGGGCTCATGGAGACTGCGCACCTGCTTCGCTCGCCGAAGAATGCGCGGCGGTTGCTAACGGCATTGCGGCGCGCCCAGGGCCGGAAGGGAAAACCGGAATCCATAGAGAGACTGCGGCGCGACATGGGGCTAGCTTCTGCCCAGTGACCGAGAGGCGGTTTTTCATCGAGAGTTCCGGGAAGACCTGCGGTGGTGGGTGAACACAGACCGTGCCACAGCTTTACGGGTTCTGCGGCTCGTCGAGGATGTCTTGAGGGATCCATTTCACGGCATCGGCAAGCCGGAGCCGCTGAAGTATGAACTGGCCGGAGCCTGGTCCAGGAGAATCACTCAGGAGCACCGGCTGGTTTATCGCGTAAGCGCCAAGCGAATCGATTTTGTGCAAGTGCGCTATCACTACTAACTCATGCTGCGATAATAACCTCATATGCAGGAGGTGAATGTCGGCATCATTGGGTTGGGCAATGTGGGGATGGGCACGCTCGGCATCCTTACCGAGAATGCCTCGCAGATTGCGCTCAAGCTCGGATTCCACCTGCGGGTGAAGGCGCTGTGCAGTCCTTCCATTCACTCGAAGAATCTGCCCGCCGGGCTGGACTCCGTTCTTCACACCTCCGACTGGCAGGAAGTGGTGCAGCATCCCGAGGTCGACATCGTGGCGGAACTGGTGGGTGGGACCGGGGTTGCGCGCGAGATCATCGACGCCGCTATTCGGAACAGCAAGTCGGTGGTCACCGCAAACAAGGAATTGATGGCGCTGTGCGGCGCCGAGATTTGGGAACGCGCCATCGCGGCCGGCATCAATCTGGCGATGGAAGCGAGCGTGGCCGGGGGGATCCCCATCCATAGCGTTTTGCGGGAGGGGATTTCGGGCGACCGCGTGACCACGCTGTACGGAATTCTGAACGGCACCAGCAACTTTATCCTTACTGAAATCGAAAAGCGCGGCGTTTCATTCGCTGACTCACTTCAGGAAGCGCAGCGTCTGGGTTACGCGGAAGCTGATCCCACCGCCGATGTCGACGGCTTCGATGCGCGTTCCAAGCTCGCCATCCTGGCCGCGCTCGCTTTTGGCGAAAAGATCACGCCGTCCGACATTTATACCGAAGGCATCCGGCGGATTCTGCCAGTGGATTTCCAATATGCGCATCAATTGAACCACACCATCCGGTTGCTGTGCTCGGCGCGCCAAACGCCCAACGGGCTGATCCTCTCGGTGCGTCCGGCGCTGGTCCCGCAGTCGACAATTTTGGCCGGAGTACACGGCGCTTATAACGCGGTTTGGGTGCGCGGCAAGTATGGCGAGGACACGTTTTACTATGGCCGCGGGGCCGGACCCTCGCCCACCGGTGTGGCCGTGGTGAGCGACCTGATGCGCGTGGCGCGCGAGATCCGCTCTGGAAGCCCCGAACGAGTCTCACCCTTCGCGCACGAGCGTCTGGGAGAATATAAGCCGATTCCAGTGACGCTGCAGCATTCGGCCTACTATCTGCGATTCCGCGTGGAAGACCGGCCGGGGATCATAGCCAAGCTGGCCGGCGTACTGGCGGACAAAGGCATCAGTCTGGACGCGGTGCTGCAGATCCCGGCCGAGAACTGGCGCGATCTGCCGTTCGTCATCACCGTAGAGCCGACCTCGGAACAATCCATTCGCGAGGCGCTGTCTGAAATGTCGGCGCACGAATTCCTGGTTGAGCCTCCGCTCGCCATGCCCATGGAGAAATCATTGTGAAACGTTTTGCTTGTTATTTGTTATTTTGCGCCGCTGCTTTCCCGACGCTTGCTTTCACGCAGGTTGCGGAGAAGGCTAATGAGGGTTACAAGACCAAGGAAGGCCGCGAGAGCGTGGCCCGCGGTCTGGCGGATCCGAACCGCAACGCCACGCAGCAACCGCGCGACATTGTGGATGCGATGGCGCTCAAGCCGGGGAATGTGGCGGCGGATGTCGGCACGGGCGTGGGATTCATGCTGCCGTTCTTGAGTCACGTGGTCGGCGATAAGGGGCAGGTAATCGCGGAAGATATCGCGAGCGACTTTCTGGACAAAGCTAAGGCGCGGGCGCAGGTGCTGGGCCTAACCAACGTGAAATTCGCGCTGGGGGCCGAACAGGATCCGAAACTTCCGGCCGATACCGTGGACGCGGTGCTGGTGCTGGACACTTATCATCACTTCGACTATCCGGAAGCGATGCTGGGGCACATCCGCGATAGCTTGCTCTCGGACGGGCGTCTGGTGATTGTGGATTACTACAAGCGTCCGGACGCGATGCCAGGCGGCCGCGCGATGGAGCACATACGGCTGGATGAAGACGACGTGATCAGCGAGGTGGAAGCCAATGGATTCCGTGTTTCGTCGAAGAAGGAACTGATTCCGAAGACGCAGTATCTGGTAGTTTTTGTGAAGAAGTAAGCCCCTGTGCTACCATCCGGTTGAGACCCGCCAAGCGAAGCGCCGGAGAGGTGGCTGAGTGGTCGAAAGCAGCGGTTTGCTAAACCGTCGTAGGGTCAAAAACTCTACCGGGGGTTCGAATCCCCCCCTCTCCGCCAGTAACATCCAACTATACGAGGGATTCTTCGGGCATCAAACCGCTGAGTTACGCCATCGCGGTGCTGACCTCAGGCGTCTCTTCCAACGCAACGTAGAATCCGAACATCAGGTCCAAGTTTCGATTCGCGCGCCGGCTCATATTCCATTTCACGCGCAGGAATCGTACGTTGGGGTTGTTCGTGAGATTTAGGATCGTGGCGTACACCCCGCAATAATACTTTTGCGGAAACATCAGAATTGGTTTGGTTCCCCAATCTTGTCCCGACGCCGAACCCCAGATAGAGATCGCCAAGCCTTCCTGCTCGACGACATCGTTAATTCCCAGTGTGACAACCAGGAGCTTGCCACTAAGTGTGCCCAGTTCAATCACCGGTCCAAAGCCATCGCTCTTCTCGATACACTGAGGAACGAGGTACTTAGGGGCCTGACTCAATTGCGGCATAAGCATTCTCCTCTATCGGCTAGTACTACGGGAGTGATTAGTTTGGGCATTTCGGGTGCAACCAACCTCTTTGAAGGTGTCTTATTTTCATCCACTTGAACGGCTGGGATGGTTGTCCATGTCGTTGCGTGCGGCCTTCCAATGCGACACTGATAATGGAGCATCGTATGAAATTTATCCCGCTGCCTGTGCTGGCCGCCCTTATCTTTATCCTGGGCGCTTTCGCCCAATCCAACAAACCTGCGCCGAAGCGTAAGGCGGAACTCGAGGAAGTGATGGCCACGGGCTGCACTGTTCCGGGCGCGAATGCGGGTTGTCTCCTGCTACAGACTCTGGATGGCAAAACCACGTACAACATTTTCGCCGACGATCCCAAACCGGAAACGGGGATTGTCATCACCATCGAAGGTAAGCCCCACCAAGGATCCACGTGCAAGCAAGGGATCGCGCTCGACGTTACCAAATGGGAATCCACCGGTGAGAAATGTGTACGCTAGGTGTTTACGCTAGGATAATTAGCGAAGTATGTCAGCGCGTCGGCTTCTGCGCATTGTTCTGAGCTTGGTGATTGTGGCCGTGGTATGGATACGGGCCGGCCATGAGTGGCAAAGCCGATCCGGGTCGTGGCTGGCGGGCGCAATCACGCTTTCGGCGATTTTGATTCTGGTCGTGATCGCTGACATTAGTGGCGCTCTCCAGAAGTCGCGCCGGCCGCGCGACGAAGTGCCGAAAAGGCCGCTGGGTTTGGATACTTAGCGTCATCGAATCTCTTCGCAGCCGAAAGATACACCATAATCTACTACAGCCAGGCATTCCAGTATTTTCCCAGCATGTACTCGATGCGATCCGTTTCCATATGCACTTCCGCACACTCCTCATTTGAATCGGCGCTCTTCAGGATTTCTACCAAGCAATGAGCGATGCATCGCTTTTGTGGATCTGTCAAGAGGGACGCAAACTCTTCCCACCTGCCGCGCAGGCTGGGGTTATTGTGTAACGGATCTCCGCATTCATTCTCGTACCAAAGAGTATCGAGTACTGAACCGAGGTAACACCAGACGTTTTCTGGATCGGTCATTGCATATAAGTAAGCAGGAAGATAATACTGACAGGCTTCCCGCGCTAGAAGATGGATATCCAACGAGCCGTGCAGGTATTGTCTTAATGGGCGGAGTTCCTGCCACCGTTTTGTTCTGGCTGTGTCCGTTTTTACGACATCCAGGAATGCTTCAAAAGGGTAAAAGTGTCCTAGTTCTCTAAAATAAGGAGGCTCAAGGTCCCCAAACGCTTTTTCCAGGCATTGCCGTAACTCTTCGGTTGTCATCGGCGTTTACGGCAGCGTTTCCACCACCCGCTCGATATCATCCGGGGAGATGTAAAAGTGGGGGGAAAAACGAACCCAACCCTGGCGCGGTGCGGCTATGATCCCGCGCTCCTTCAACTCATGCACCACTTGCCGGCTGTCCATGCCAGGTTTGTGCAGGGCGACGATGCCGGCTCCGTTTTCCGGGGTACGGTCTCCTAACAGCTGATAACCCTTGCGGACAGCCCCTTCGGCCAATTGATCGGTCAAGGCCTGGACGGCCGGGGCGATACGCTCAATCCCCACTTCCAGCAGAAATTCGAGCGACGCGCGCAGCCCGTAGCAACCAATCGTGTTCAGGGTTCCACATTCATAGCGCCCGGCGTCGGGACGCAGGGTCATGTCGCGCGAGGAATAATCGTGGTAGCCGGCTACGTTGGTCCAGCCGAATTCCATCGGGAATACGGAATCCTGACGGCTTTTCCGAACATACAGTATGCCGCAACCTTCCGGTCCCAGCATCCATTTATGGCCGTCGGCGGCTAATGCATCGATGTGAGCCGCCTGGACGTTCAGGGGGAAGGCCCCTAGCCCCTGGATTGCGTCCACCAGAAAAAAGCAGTTGTGCCGGCGGCAGATCTCGCCGATGGTGTTGAGATCGGCGCGCAGGCCGCTCAGATATTGCACAAAGCTGATGGCGAGAAGCTTGGCGCCCTGGCAGGCGCGATCGATAACGTCCAATGGGTCGGTCACAGAAAGCCAGTCCACAGAGGCCCGATGCTCCTCCAGGCGTAGCCAGGGGTAGTAGTTAGATGGAAACTCCTCCCGAAAAGCCACCACGCGGTCGCCAGGGTGCCAGTTGAGGCCCATGGCAACGGTCGCTATCCCTTCCGATGTATTCTTGACAATGGCGATCTCGCTGCGCTCTGCGCCGATTAGCCGCGCGGCTGCAACCCGAAGCCGCTCATAGGTATCCAGCCACTGGTCATAATGGAGAGAGCCGTAATCGAGGGCATCCTGGGCCAGCCACTGCATGGCTTCTGCAGACGCCCGGGGGAGCGGGGTAACCGCGGCATGGTTCAGGTAAATCAGGCGCTCGGTGACGGGAAACTGGTCGCGATAGTGCCGCCAGAGCGGCTCGGCGGGAGCTGGTGCAGTCGAATATTTTTGTTCGAAACCCATTAGAACTACTATACGTTTAATGGATGGAGTTCTATACTGGTTCCTAGGAGTGTGTTCGATGAAACGCATGCTGTCCGCTAGTTTCAGTCTCCTGGTGCTTCTCGCCATCGCGGTTCCCAACGCCATCTGCGGCGACGATCCGAAGAAAGATCCGGATCAGATCGGTACCCGTGATGTCGGCAAGGGCGTGAACTTCTATTCCCTTCAAAAAGAGATGGCCATTGGGAAACAACTGGCCACCGAAGTGGAAAAGCAGTCCAAGATCATTACCGATCCGATGGTGTCCGAATACGTGAACCGGTTGGGACAGAACCTGGTGCGGAATTCTGATGCCAAGGTGCCTTTTACCATCAAGGTCATCGACGGCGAAGAAGTGAACGCGTTCGCGTTACCAGGTGGTTACTTCTTTGTCTATGCGGGGCTGATCCTGAAGGCGGACAATGAAGCTGAACTGGCCGGCGTAATGGCGCACGAGATTGCGCACGTTGCTGCCCGGCATGGCACGCGGCAAGCCACTCGAGGAGAAATCGCACAGCTGGGAATGATCCCGGTGATGATCATGAGCGGCGGCTGGGCTGGATACGGTATTTATCAGGCAGCCAATATTTTGATCCCCATAGGCTTCCTGAAGTTCTCCCGCCAGTTTGAATCCGAGGCGGATATGCTGGGCCTGGAGTACATGTATAAGACCGGCTACGATCCGACAGCTTTTGTGGATTTCTTTGAGAAGATCGAAACTCTGGAGAAGCACAAACCAGGCACGATGGCCAAGGTTTTCTCCACGCATCCGATGACGGACGACCGGATTCGGGCCGCGCAGAAGAATATCCAGGAGTTGTTGAAAGCGAAGCCTGAGTACGTTGTTACTACTTCTGAGTTCAATGACGTGAAGGCTCACTTGTTGGCCATGCACAACCGCCGCAAGGTGGATAAGACCGAGGATCCGAACAAGCCGCGGCTGCGGCGTGCGCCAGGATCTACCACTGGTCCGATTGATCCGGATGAAGACGGTAAAACACCGAAATCCGATAGCGACGAGCGTCCCACGCTGAAGCGCAGCCCTGGATCGTCGTCCAATTAGCCCCATAAACCTATAGCAGGTAGCCCGGCGCGTGAGCCAGGGGACGGAATTTCTCTCGAAACGCATAGATCTCTCTATGCGTTTAAAGGATGAAGGTTTATACTGTTTCTAGGAGTGCCGCATGAAACGCCTCTTTTCCGCCAGTTGTAGCATGGTGGTTTCTCTCGCCGTTATCGCACCTCACGCCGCTTACGCAACAGACCCCAAGAAGGATCCCGATGAGATAGGAAACCGCAATGTCTCCGGGACCGTGAACTTCTACTCGCTCGAGAAGGAAATCGCGATCGGCAAGGGACTGGCGCAACAGGTGGAGAAGCAGGCCAAGATTATCAACGATCCGGTGATTTCGGAATACGTGAACCGGGTGGGGCAGAACCTGGTGCGGAACTCCGACGCTAAGGTGCCTTTCACCATTAAAGTGATCGACAGCGAAGAAGTGAACGCATTCGCGCTACCGGGTGGATTCTTCTTCGTGAATTCCGGCTTAATTCTGAAGGCGGATAGCGAAGCGGAACTGGCCGGTGTGATGGCGCACGAGATCGCGCATGTGGCGGCGCGCCACGGAACGCGCCAGGCAACCAGAGGCGAAATCGCCAACTTGGCAACCATTCCATTGATCATCTTGACCTACGGCTCTTGGACCGGTTACGGCATCTATCAGGCCGCCAGCATTCTGGTTCCGATCGGGTTTTTGAAGTTCTCGCGCGGGTTCGAAGCCGAGGCCGACATGCTGGGGCTGGAATACATGTACAAGGCGGGCTACGATCCAACCGCGTTTGTGGATTTCTTCGAAAAGATCGAGACCTTGGAAAAGCGCAAGCCCGGGACCATGGCGAAGGTCTTTTCGACTCATCCTCCCACGGACGACCGCATCAAGGCCGCGCAAAAGAACATTCAGGAAATCCTGGTGTCGAAGCCCGAGTATGTGATCACCACGTCCGAGTTCAACGATGTGAAGTCCCGCATGCTGGCCATGCACAATCGGCGCAAAAT
>DASYNU010000084.1:0-20495 GCA_036008345.1 Bryobacteraceae bacterium | reverse complement strand
TTGGCGGTCTTCGCGGACTTCGTCCAAGCATACGCCGCCAGCCCATAGGGCAGCCGGTTAGCCTCAGCCACCGCTTCATCAAAATCCGAGAAAGGGATCATGACGGATACCGGCCCGAATGGTTCGTCGTTCATGACGCGGCTATTCGGAGAGGCGTGGGTCAAGATGGTTGGAGCAAAGAAATAGCCCTTATCTCCAATCCGGTCGCCGCCCGTTTGGATTTCCGCGCCGTGCGAAACCGCGTCCGAGACGAAGCCTTCAATGGCCTGCAATCGCCGATCATGCGCCAGCGGCCCCATGGTTGTGCCGGCCTCCAGGCCATCACCCACTTTAACCTTATTGCTGGCGTTGATAAATTTATCGACGAAGGAATCGTACACTTTCTCGTGAATGAGAAACCGCGTAGGCGATATGCACACTTGCCCGGCATTGCGGTATTTGGTGGCCGCCATCACCTTGGTGGCGACGTCGAGATCGGCGTCTTCAAAGACGATTACGGGCGCGTGACCGCCCAATTCCATGGTGCAGCGCTTCATATGCAAACCTGCCAGCGCGGCCAATCGCTTCCCAACCGCGGTTGAGCCGGTGAAAGAGATCTTACGGATCACCGGATGAGGAATCAGGTATTCGGAGATGTCCGAGGGCACGCCGAAAACCAGATTGATAGTTCCAGGAACCACTCCGGCATCGCTGAATGCACGCACCAGTTCCGCGCACGGGCCGGGCGTTTCCTCGGGTCCCTTGAGAATGATGGAGCAACCAGAAGCCAGCGCGATGCTGATCTTGCGCACTGCCTGATTGATGGGAAAGTTCCATGGGGAGAAGGCGGCCACGGGACCCACCGGCTCCTTGACGACGAGTTGGTAAACGCCCTCGGCGCGCGGCGGTATTACACGGCCATAGGTGCGCCGTGCTTCTTCGGCAAACCATTCGATGACATCGGCGGCGACCAGAGTCTCAATTTTGGCTTCCGCCAGGGGCTTACCCTGTTCGGTGGTCAGAATTCGGATGATTGTGTCGATTCGGGAACGAATCAGCTCGGCCGCCTTGCGCATGATCTTGGACCGTTCGAAGGCGGAAATCCTGCGCCAGGTTTGAAAGCCTTTTTGCGCGGCTTCGAGTGCGAGATCGAGGTCCGAGTGTTTGGCATGGGAGACGGTGCCGATGGCTTCACCCGTGGCGGGATTCAACACGGGCAGGGTTTCGCCCGTCAGACTGTCCGTCCAGGCGCCGTTGATGAAGAGTTGGGTATGTGAAGGCATATTTCCCGATTCTACGCGAACTGCTTCCCACCCGATTCAAAGCTGCGGCCGATTGTTAATCGGCCCGAATGCCCACGTCTACCGGACAGGCGGCGGTATCCAGCCGCCGCGCAGGCTGGCAGCCTGCCCCACTTACATCTCGCGGCGATTTTCCAGGCTCTTGCCCATGGTGACTTCGTCGGCGAATTCCAGGTCGCTGCCTACCGGGATGCCCATCGCGATGCGGGTTACTTTTACTCCTAGCGGCTTCATCAGGCGCGAGAGATAGACGGCCGTGGCTTCGCCTTCTACCGTGGGATTGGTGGCGATGATCATTTCCTGGATTTCGCCATCTCGAATCCGCTCCAATAAATTCACGATCCGGAGCTGCTCGGGCCCGATGCCTCGTAAAGGCGAGAGCGATCCGTGCAGCACATGATACAGGCCGGAGAATTGGCGCGTGGTTTCGATGGGAAGAATATTGTGCGGCTCCTCCACCACGCAAATGGACGTGCGGTCGCGATGCGGATCGCGGCAGAAATTGCACAGCTCACCATCGCTGATGTTGTTACACTGGGCGCAAACACCGAGCTTGTCTTTCACATCCACTAGCGCGGTGGCTAAACGTTCGGCATCCTCGCGCGGGGTGCGCAACACGTGAAAGGCGAGGCGTTGCGCGGACTTCTGGCCGATGCCAGGCAGGCGCTTGAACTCCTGGATGAGGCGAGCTAACGGTTCGGCGAAATCAGGCAACTAGAACATCCCGGGCGGCAGGCCCATTCCACCCAACAGGCCGCCCATTTTTTCCTGCGTGGCTTCGTCCACTTTCTTAGACGCTTCGTTGAAGGCAGCCAGCATCATGTCCTGCAGCATCTCGACGTCGCCGGCCACTTCGGAATCGATCTTCACCTTGGTGACCATCTTCTTTCCGTCCATCCCCACTGTCACCATGCCGCCGCCCGCGGTGGCTTCCACGCGGATCAGCGCGATCTCCTCCTGCATCTTCTTTTGCATCTGCTCGGCCTGCTTCATCATGGCCTGCATGTTTCCGGGAAGTTTCATAAATGCCTTATTCTTTCAAATTTCGAACCACGCGGACTTGCGCGTCGGGGAACATTTCCTGGAAGCGCCGCACCTCGGGATGCGAGAGAGCGCGCTCGGATATGTCGTCGGGGGGTGGTTTCAGCTTGGGAGCCGCGATTGCGTTCGCCTCGCCAAACGTAGTTTTCACGCGCATGGGACGGCCGGCGACTTTCTGCACGATCTTCAGGATATCCTTTTCATTCATCGCCAAGCGGAACTCTTCGGGCGTCGTAAACTGCAGCTCGTTGCTTGTCTCGACGATGTGTGAATGCTCGACGGCGTCGGCGGTGAACTGCATGCCTGCTTCTAGCAGCACCGCGTGGAGCCTTTGGCTCCAGTCGCCGCTCGGGGCTTGGGGTGGGGGGCTGGGGGCTGGGGACTGGGGACTGGTCGCTGGTGGCTGGTGGCTGGTGGCTCCGGGCTCGGGATTAGGGGCTGGGGGCTCGGGGCTGGTTGCTGGTCGCTGGTGGCTGGTGGCTGGCGCTGGGGGCACAGGCTTTTTCGGCTGAGGAGGCTTGGATGGCGCGGGACCGCTGCCGGGGTTTCCTAGATTTGCCAGCGCTTCTTCGATGGGCAGGAGTTTGCCGGCCTGGATCAGGCGCAGCAGGCCGATCTCTAGATGCAGGCGCGGCTGCAGCGAGAATTGCAAATCCTTGAACAGGTCTAGCGTGAGCTGAAGATATCGCGTCAGGTCTTCTTCGGAATATCCGGCTGCGATCTCGGCCAGGTGCTCCTGTTCGGGGCCGGATGCGGCAATCAATCGCGTGTTCGCTCCGGCCACTTTCGCTACTAGCAAATTGCGGAAATAACGCGCTAGCTCGCGGCAAAAGTGCTGCAGATTGCGGCCGTTTCGTTCCAGTTCCATCACCAGGTCGAGCATGCGCCGCGAATCCTGGCTGGCCAGTGCCTGCGTCACCTCGCTGAGCGAATCGAGCGAGAACATGCCGAGCAGGCCGCGCACCTCTTGGGCATTCAGCTTCACGCCGCAACAGGCGATGGCTTGATCCAGGGCGGACAAAGAATCGCGCACGCTGCCTTCGCCCATCTGCGCCAGCACGCTGAGAACTTCGGGATCCGCTTCGATGCCTTCCTGTTTGCAGATCCATTCCATGCGCTCCACCACTTCCGCGAAATCCACAGACCGGAAGCTGAACTGCTGGCAGCGGGACGCGATAGTGGTCGGAATTTTGTGGACTTCGGTGGTACACAGCACGAAGACCACCCACTCCGGGGGCTCTTCCAGCGTCTTGAGTAGCGCGTTGAAGGCTTCGTTGGTGATCTGGTGCGCTTCGTCGACGATGAAGATCTTATAGCGGTCGCGCGCCGGGCGATAGCGAACGTTCTCCCGCAGCTCGCGCATTTCGTTGATGCCGCGATTGGAGGCCGCGTCGATCTCGATAACGTCTACGGCATTGCCGGCGGTGACTTCGAGACAGCTTGCACATTTGCCGCAGGGTTTGGTAGTGGGTCCTTCGATGCAGTTGAGACAGCGCGCCATAATACGCGCTACGGTGGTTTTTCCGGTGCCGCGCTGGCCGGAAAAGATGTAGCCATGGGCGATGCGCTTTTGCGCGATGGCATTTTCGAGCGTGGTGCGGACGTGCTCCTGGCCGATCAGCTCGGCAAACGACTGGGGCCTGTATTTCCTGGCGATGACCTGGTACATGAAAGCGTGGTTGGAGAGTATGCCAGACCCCGGGTGATCCGCGGCACACGGGCTAAACCGTTACCGTTGCTTCCTTCCGGACCTGGCGGGGTTCACAGCCGCCCGTTGCACGAAGCCCGGAGCCTGACAACCATCCATGCTAACACTTGGTGCGGGACTGGGGGCTGGGGATTTGGGATTGAGGCGGCTTGACGACCAGTCCTTGACCTGTCGGTAGTGCCAGGATTTCAATCCCCGCCAGCCGCACTGCCGCGTCAATCGCTTCGCGCTGGCTGTCGTGGCCGTAATAACCGTAATCGTCGAACAGGACAATGCCACCGGGGGACAGCCGGTCCCAGAAGAATTCGAACGCTGCCACATCCGGGGCGGCGCAGTTCATGTCGATGTGAACGAATGCCACTTCGCCGGGATCGAGACTGTGCAGGATTTCAGGCACGGCGCCTGGAACGACAATCGCACTCGGCCATTCTGAGAAGTTTGCTCGTATGCCATCAATATCCGTTACGTAGGCGCCTCGATCCAACCCGGTCTGGGCGATCCGTAAGCGCCCACTGGCAACTTCCTGGGGCGAATATTGCTCGAGAACGGGGCCGCTGAATGTGTCGATGAGATAGAACCGCCGCGCCAGTTCGCTCCAGTTCAATCTGTGCATGATGGCGGAACTGAGGAAGCCGGCGTTCACTCCACACTCAAAGAAATCGCCTCGTGCGGATAGCGCCACGCGGGCGGCCCAGAGTGCAATGTGCGTGCGCCACTCCACTCCGGGGTCGGCTCCATGGGCGGCTTGCACTCCGCGGGCGTAGGCTGCCTTAAATTCCGGCGTCGCGCGCCACGCCTGGCTATGAACAGAAAACAATCCGTCCTGCTCATACCGATTGCGCACCTGGATGACGGCATATCCCAGGCGCGAGGCCATGCGCTTCAGCAGTTTTCGAAACACGGCAGAACCATTCTACTGAGGCGTCAATCCGCGCCACGGCGTGAGACGCGGAAACCAGCGGGGAACATTCGCGCAGAACTCGCGGTACTCTTCGCCGAATGTGGAACGCATTTTCGGCTCCTCGTACGCCAATACGAACAGGTGGGCGACTAGCCAGACCGCAGCGCCGTATTCCAGCACGTGAACGTCACCTAACAGCAGGGCTTGGCCAACTATGCTGGACACAACCGCAACGTACATCGGATTCCGCACATAGCGATACCAACCGGTGACGATCAGATGACGCGTCGGAAAAACCGGAGCCGGCGTGCCCAGTCCTTCCAGTGCAAAGCGGGCGAAGGA
Organism: Bryobacteraceae bacterium; assembly: GCA_036008345.1. Classification (GTDB taxonomy): domain Bacteria; phylum Acidobacteriota; class Terriglobia; order Bryobacterales; family Bryobacteraceae; genus Palsa-89. The sequence goes on along the minus strand of DASYNU010000084.1, from coordinate 15,223 downwards.
ATCCAAGAGCACTGGGAAGCCGGCCAGGATCGAGACCATGCCGACGATCCGCAGTAGGGACAGGCCGAGGAACGGTGGCTCCATCTGCCATCGTGAGATCCACCAGGGCACTAGACCGGCCACCGTACAGGGAGCCAGTACGAAAAACAGCGCGGATCCGAAAACAGCGGAGATTCGCCTCATGCCCGACTCATTCTAGCCCGTGTAGGGAAGTGGGCTGGCCGCCAATTCAATGTTAGTTAGTTTTCGCAGAATCGAAATTTGGGGCCTGGTGGCGCAGGGCCATGCCCTGCGGAGACATGGAGGGAGTGCCTTTCCGGCGCGCAGCAAACCATTGGTCCGCCAGCCGTTTGCGAGAACCGGCTCATAAAACACCTGGTAGGGCCTGGCCCTGCCCCACCAGGAGTCCCGTTCCCACCAACTGAGAAAAGTGACTAGCCTGCGCGGTGGTTGACTACCGCCGCCTGTCCGGTAAAAGTGGGCATTCGGGCCGATTGGCAATCGGCCCCAGCTTACCAAGCTGCACCACGTTGTATCATCGAACCAATTGGCGACTAAATATCTCATTATCTGCGGGCTGTGGCTGGTCGGCTTCGGACTCGCTCGGGCGCAGGCTGTCATCACCACGTTCGCCGGGACCGATGCTGTATTCACCGGTGACGGTCAACCGGCGCTGAATGCAGGCCTGGGGCTGATAACAGGCATCGCCGTGGATGCCAGCGGCAACATCTACTTCAACGATCCGGACAACCATATGGTGTTTCGCGCCGGAGCGGACGGCATCATCCACGTTATCGCGGGTAATGGAATTGGCGGCTACTCGGGGGATGGCGGTCCGGCCACGGAGGCGTCCATCGGCGGCGACGAAACTGATTTCGATTTACAGATTGGCGCTCCCATTTTGAACGGCATCGCTGTGGACGCGAACGGCAATGTGTTCATTACCTCTGGAAACGTCGTCCGGCGCATTGACCCGAACGGGATCATCACTACCTACGCGGGCGGCGGCACCGGCCAGCCGGGCAACGGCGGCCAGGCGGTCAACGCGGCGCTCGGGAATTTGCTGGGCATCACGGTGGATCCATCGGGCAATGTTTATTTCGTGGATCGCACGCACGCCGTCATCCGCAAAGTGACGCCCGATGGGATTATCGGCACTATCGCAGGAACCGGGAGCAACGGATTCGCGGGCGACGGCGGTAGCGCGGCCACGGCGGAACTGAACAATCCGATCGCCATCACTTGCGACATTGCGGGCAACCTCTACATCGCGGAACAAGGGCCACCCGGCCGCATCCGCAAGATCACAGCCTCGACCGGGATCATCAACACCGTGGCGGGCGGCGGGACGCTGGCGCCGGGTACCGGCGTCCCGCCGCTGCAGGTGAATATTAACGTCGTTAGGGCAGTTGCAGTGAGCCCGGCCGGCGATATCTATACCTTCGCACCTCTCAATGGGATTCTGATCAAGTTCGCCGCCAACGGCGACTCCAGCTATGTCACCTCCACCATTCGGAGTGATTCGTTTCTGGAGAACAACGTACCCGCGTCGCAGGTCTTCATCAACGGCGCAACTTTTTCCGATAGCACCCTCGCCGTGGATGGGGCAGGCAATCTTTACACCTGCGATGACGTACGTGGGCTGGTCCGCAAGATCTCGACCAACGGTATCCTGACCACCATTGCCGGAAACAACGAGTACCGTTTCACTCCCGATGGCAATCCGGCGGTGAGCGCTCAAGTGCGGAATCCTGTATACCTCACCGTGGGCGCCGATGGCAGCACCGTGTACTTTCTCTCCAGCAACGGGCTACGCAAAATCGGAAGCGACGGAATCCTCAACACGGCCACTACCCAACCGCCTTTCATGGGCGTTTTGCTGATAGCGCTTACCGCCGATGCCGCCGGGAATTTCTATACGCTCTCGTTCAACCAAGTAGTGCGTCTATCCGCCAACGGCACTGTACAAATCATCGTCAATCAAGCCGGTGGTATCGGATCAAGCGGGGATCAAGGACCAGCCCTCCAAGCCCGGCTGAGCGTTCCACAGGGCTTGGCTGTGGACAAGGCTGGAAATTTATTTATTGCCGACACCGGGAACTACAGGATCCGCATGGTAAACGCGAGCGGCGTGATCAACACCATCGCGGGGACGGGTCAACCCGGCCACTCGGGCGATGGCGGTCCGGCACTGAGCGCGACATTCAAAGCGCTGGGCGGAATGCTGGCGGACAACCAGGGCGGCGTGTATGTGATCGACGGCGCTTACATCCGGCACGTTATAGCCAATGGCACGGTCGAAGCCGTCGCCGGCAACGGCGTCTTCGGATTCTCGGGCGATGGCGGCCAAGCCGTGAACGCTTCCATATCGGTGGAATATCGTAGCGGAATGGTTTTGGATGCGGGCGGGAACCTATATTTCACTGGTTCCGATTTTGAAAACCATGTCCGCCGCATCGCGCCCGACAATACCATCACAACGGTGGCCGGCACTGGAATCCAGGGAGGATTCTCGGGCGATGGCGGTCCGGCAACCAAGGCGCTGTTCAACCAACCGCTGGGCCTGGCCATGGATTCGGCGGGCAATCTGTACATTGCCGACAGCGGCAACAATCGAATTCGCATTGTCTTGGCGAACCCGCCGCAGGCCATAGCCACTCCGGCCGAGTTCACTTTTCAAGGCAATGCCGGAGGGGCGCCGCCGCTGGCGCAGTACTTGACGGTGACGGGAACTATCGATGCGGTTCCTTTCAACATCACCCAGAGCGCGGGGACTGAGTGGCTCTCGCTCACCGCCTACACCGGCGTGACTCCCCGATTGATTCAACTGCAGGTGGATCCTTCTCAGCTCGCCGCTAACACGTACACTGCAACCCTGATGGTGGCGGCCGGAAACGCGGCTCCGATCCCGATCACTGTGACTTTCGTGGTCGGCGCTGGCTTGCCGCCCCAGCTATCCATCGACAAGCCGCGCCTTTCATTCACCTATCCGTTAAATGCAGCGGCGCGGCCGGAGCTGATTACCGTGAGCGATTCAGGCGGCGGCACGATTCCGTTTCAGGTATCCGTCGAAACCAATCGCGGAGGACCCTGGCTTTCCGTTTCGCCCGGCTCCGGGACGGCTACGCCAACGGCGGGCGTGCCTTTGAAGGTTGTCGCGAATCCGGCTGGGCTGAAACCGGGGACTTATAGGGGGTCCGTTACAGTTTCAAGCACCGGCTCCCTTACGGTCGCGGTTCGGATAGTCCCGATCACAATGACGATCAGCAGCGCCAGCCAGGCCATTCTGCTATCGCATGCCGGTCTGACCTTTACCACCGTGCAGCAAGGGAGCGTGGCGCCTCCTCAAACCTTCGCCGTCCTGAACATCGGAAGTGGCCCCATGAATTGGACAGCCAGTACAAGTACGCTGTCGGGAGGCCAGTGGCTATCGGCCACCCCAGGTAGCGGATCAAGCGTCGCCGGTAGTCCGGCGCCCAAAGTCACAGTGACTGTGAACCAGACCGGTCTCGCGGCTGGCCGTTATTACGGACTGGTTCGAATCAAAGCTCCCGGCGCGGCGAATACACCACACGTGATCACGGTGCTGCTGCGGGTATTACCGGCGGCGACCGACATCGGTCCCGTGGTAACACCCAACGAATTGGTGTTCGTGGCCACAGCGGGAGCAAACTCGCCGAGCTCACAGAGCTTATTTGCGTACAACATTGCCGCCACTCCCAAAACATACTCATCCAGTGTTTTTCTGGGAGGAGCCGGCCTGAATTATTTGCCGGGACAGGCCACGCTGGCGCTGAACGCGCCCACCGAGATCGTAGTGCAACCGGTCACCGATGGCCTGGCGCCGGGCGTCTACCATGGCAATTTGACAATGCAGTTTTCGGACGGCCGGGTTCGCGACGTAAGGTTGCACTTCATTGTCCGGAAGCCCGTGGCTACGCTTTCGAATACATCGGAAGCCGGGGGTGAGACGGCGCACGCGGTCAGCTGTACGCCCAGCAAATTGGTCCCAACGCTTACCTCGATTGGGCAATCCTTCACCGTACCGGCGGGATGGCCGGTAGCGCTACAAGCGCATGTGGTGGACGATTGCGGCAATGCGGTGGATGAAGGAAGCGTGGTGGTGTCGTTCTCGAACGGCGATCCTCCCCTCAGCCTTTTGTCGCTGAGGAGCGGCGGTCAATGGCAAGCAACCTGGAATCCCAGCAACCGGGAGGTGACCGAACTCACCATTACCGTGAATGCGGAGGCTGTCCAGCCGGCCTTGCAAGGATCGCTGGAGGTCTCGGGCGGCTTCAACGCCACTAGCGATGCGCCCCAGCTCTCCGGCGTCGTGAGTGGCGCGAGCTTCGCCGCGGGCGTGCCGCTTGCACCCGGCGCTATCGTCTCCGTGTTTGGTAGCCAGCTAGCGGATGCCTCGGGCGGGGCGTCGGGATTGCCGCTGGCCAGCACCTTACAGGGCGCGACCGTGGTGATCGCGGGCGAGCCAGCGCCAATTTTTTACGCCTCTACGGGACAGATCAACGCGGCCATTCCATTCGACGTGACCGCGAACACCAGCCAGCAGGTGCTGGTGACACGCGACACCACTATTTCGGTCCCGGTGGCAGTGGACGTGGCACCCGCGGAGCCCGCGGTTTTTCTTGCGCCAGTGGCGAACGCGCCGAATCAAGGGAGCATTTTCGCCGTCCGCACTACAGCGGGTATTCAGTCCACGTTCTTGGCCGAGCCAAGCTCGCCTGCGACGGCCGGAGACACGCTGGTGATTTATTGTGACGGGTTAGGCGCGGTGGATCAGAGCATCGCGCCGGGGGCCGCAGCGCCTGCATCTCCCGCGGCAAAGACAACCGATCAGCCGCAGGTAACCATCGGGAATATAAATTCCTCCGTGGCTTTCTCCGGATTGACGCCCGGATTGGTAGGCGTCTATCAGATCAATGCAGTGGTGCCGGCTGGAATCACTGCGGGCGATCAAGTGCCGGTGGTGGTTAATATTTCGGGACAGGTTAGTCCGGCAGTAACGATCGCGGTGAAATAGCAGCTCTCACAGTCCTAATAGAATCCGGAGGCGATCCTCAACCTCCTCCAGCGTTTTGATTGAGACCCGCCCGCGTCGCCGTCTCAGTCTCTGCCTCGAAACGGACCGCACGTTTTCGCATTGAATGAAACTTTCAGCCGCAACGCCGGCTTCAGGCGGCCGCACGCCTACGTGCCAACGGATCTTACGTGCAGTTCGAGTTAGTGGAACGACCACGATCAGTTCCGCCGGGCCCTGATTGAAAAGATCAACCGACAGGACGAGAGCGGGACGGAAGCCAGCCTGTTCGCGTCCAAGAGTGGGATTGAAATCCAGATCCCAGATATCTCCGCGGGATGGTTCCGGCGCGTTCATTCCTCGGACAATCCGTCCGCCAGGGCCTGCTCCCATAGCTCTCTATCCCGGAGCTCTTCTTTCCACGACTTCGCATCCTGTTTGAGAGCCGCGAAGTCGGCGTTGGCGGCGCGCAGGAACCTCTCGCGGCGGTACCGTTCGAGAGCCCGGTCCAGAATGGATTGCATCGAACGTTGTTCCTCTTCGGCCAGTTGGCGAAGCAACTCATGTGCTCGCGGGCTAATCCGGACGTTGGGAGTGCGTGCCGGGGACTTCATCCTCCAAGGATAGCGTGTGCGTGGATGCTTGTCTACGTTTTTGTATACTGGCGTGCGCACTATACTGTCTACAGACTCGTAGCCTCTAGCTGGCCGGATCTGTCTCTGCTTTTATTCGAAATCTGCCGATCTATCCAGGTAAGGCCATGCACGCCATCGGACAAAAGCGGATCGAAGCGGCTGAATCCAAAAGGTTTATCCGCGTTCATTCGCGTTCATTCGCGGCCCTGTTCTGCTTCGCCGCGGCTCTCTCGGCTCAAACCCGCTTGACCCTGCAACAAGCCGGGTCGCGCATGGCGCCGGATTGGACCCCGGTCTACGACGGAACGGAAGTTTTGGTGAGCGGGCAAGTTTCGGCGCCCCCTGTATGGATATCCGAATCGTTGTATCTGGCCGTTCAGGACCAGGCCGGCTATGGGCTAATGCTGGAGGGCTCCGAACGTCAGTTTCGGGATTTTGCGCCGGGCGACTTTGTGGAATCGCAAGGGACCATCTCAAGGCACGCGGGGCTGGCCGTTCTGATTCCTCGCACGCTTCGGCGAACTGGCCGGGGTGCGCCGCCCAGGGCGAAAATCGTCCGGCTTGCGGATCTCGCATCCTTTCGATACCTGGGCGTGCTGATTAGCACCGAGAGCGCCGTGGCCCAGGAAAAGGACAGCGCTGCCGGTGACCCGATTTCGATTGGAGAGCGAGGCAGCTACATGGATGTAGTGCTGCCTCGGACTAGCCGCGATTCCGGGTCCCAGCCGTATGCCTTCCATGCCGGCGACCGCATTCGTGTCACCGGGATCGACAGTCAGTTCTGCAGGCTGCCGCCCTACGACCGGTTCTTCCAGATCGTGGTGCCGGGACCGGCTTCGATAGCCGTGGTGGAAAAAGCCTGGATGATTCCCCCTCCGTTGCTGTTGGCTTCCGTAATGCTAGCGGCCGCGCTGCTTGCAATCTGGTGGTTCCGGGAGCGCAGGATGGCCGCGCTGCGGCGCCGGATGCGCGTTTTGAATTCGCTGGGTGAGGATGTGATCGGCGCTGGGTCACCCGCGGAAATCCTGCGGCGGCTGGAAATGACGCTGCCCAAAGTTACCGCTTCTTCGGGAACCGGCATGTACTTGCTGAACCGGGGGACGAAGTCGCTCGAAAGCGTGCATGCGACCGGCGCTGCGATGCAATCCATCGAGTTGAACAACCCCAGAAGCGGCATGCCGGCCGGAATCGCAGCCTGCTTCCGGAACCGTACTCTGATAGCCATTCCAGATACGCGGCGCAGTCCATTTTTCCCAAAGGAGGGCGGCACTGGCGGGCCGCGCTCGGCCATCTTCGTTCCAATGTTCGCTCAAAGTGAGCTGGTGGGTGTGCTGGAGCTGCACAATGACGAGAGAAACCGCTACTACAGCCAGGCCGATCAGGCGGCCATGCAGCACTTGGCAAATCAAGTGGCCACAGCGCTAAAGCTTCAGGAGCAGCATTCGGTGCGTGAGCAGTTGTTTCGTAGCGAGAAATTGGCGGCAGCCGGGCAACTGATTTCAGAAGTAGCCAATGAATTGAGGCTGCCGCTGGAATCCATCGTGGCGCGGGCTTCAGCGCTGCGCTCGCACCGAATGGATGATTTTCGCGAAGAGCTGGAAGTCATCGCAGCCGATGCCCAGCGCGCATCCCAGATTATCGCCCGGCTGGATTCTCTCGCCAAGGTGGAGCAAACCGAGGTGCAAGCCGTAGATCTGACTGCGCTGCTGACGGGGCTGTTGCAGTTCCGGGAGCCGGAGTGCAAGGCCAAAGGCGTGGAGATGCGGTCTCAGTTGGCCGCGAAACCGACCATCATTATGGGATGTCCGGGACAGCTCGAGCAGGTGCTCCTGAATCTGCTGGTGGACGCCGAAAAAGCGGCAGCCGAGGCGCGCGAGAAGCTGATCACGGTTTCCAGCAGTTTGCTCGCGAGACGGATGCTGGTGGAGGTTGCGTATTCTACCCGGTCCAATGAGTTTCAACAGTTGGATGCAGCCGATGCCGATCACCTGGGGGGAGGCGCGCTGGCCCTGGGAGCTTGCCGGGGCATAATCCAAAGCCATGGTGGCGAGTTCCGCTCAGTCCGCGTTTCACCGGTGCAAGCCAGGTTCGATATCGAGTTGCAGGTGCTGGAGACGCGTTCGAGTGGGCCCGCCGCTGGAGCGGCGCTTGGCGGAAGAAGCCGGCACCTCAACGTGCTGGTGGTAGATCCGGATGCGAAAGTGCAGCGCCAACTTTTGCAGTTGCTGGGCGAGCGGGGCGACCGTGTAGTGCCCGTGTCGAACGCCGAGGAGGGCGTGGATCTGGTCCAGCGCATGCGGTTCGACATGGCCCTGTGCGCGGTCCGCCAGCCGGGGCTGAACTGGGTGGAGTTTTTCGAGCGCGTGCGTTATAAGGTTGGCAGCTTTGTCCTGCTGACAGATGGATTCGATACCGATTTGGCGCGCGCATTTCAGGGCAGCGAAGGGTTTGTGCTGAGCAAGCCGATTGACGAAGCCGAGCTAGCGAAGATTTGCCTGGCAGTGGAGGAGCGGGCGGGGCTGGGGGCTCGGGGCTAGGGGCTGCTGGTAGCTGGTGGCTGGCCGCTGGTGGGAAACTGGAAACCATGGGTGCAAGAATACTGTGCTTGTTGTTTCTATCGTTAGGCCGGCTAAGCTGTCAGGAGAAATACGACGGCCCGGTTCCACCCAAGCCGGACTTGCCCTACCTGTTGCAGGCCAAGAAGCTGACGGAAGTCGAGACCGGTCAGGCGCGCGAGGAGAAGCGTAAGGACGGCCCTGTGCATGTCGTAGCAGGCCCTAGTTCCTCCGCTCGTACACCGCTGCCTGAGCCGATTTTTATCCTCGACGCCCGGCAGCTGGCGCCGGAGAAGATCGAACTTTTTCTTCTGGAAGTAAAAGACGGCAACCGGGAGGTTGCGGCGCAGCCTCTGCATTTGAGGGTGACGCCGCTGAGGGACAATCTCTTCAAGATCGAACCGAGCGAAATGCTGGATGCCGGCGAGTATGCTTTAGCGGTGAACGGGCAAAATCGAATTTTCTGCTTCGAGGTCTATTGATTCTGCGATAGAATTGCTCTACTTATGTCCGCCCAGCCCGCGCCTGCTCCTGCGCCTCAGCAAACTGAAGCGCCGTATCCTTCGCCGCGCTACGCCTGGTATGTGGTGGCGGTGCTCACGCTGGTATACGTCTTTTCCTTCATCGATCGCCAGATTCTCTCATTGTTAGTGCGGCCGTTGCGCCGCGATTTGCAAATCACCGACACCGAAGTCAGCATCCTGATGGGCTTCAGCTTCGCCGTGTTCTACACGTTCTGCGGGATTCCGCTGGGACGCTTGGCCGACACGCGCAGCCGGCGATCCATCATTGCCGCGGGACTGGTTTTTTGGAGCGCCTTCACCGGCTTATGCGGCTTGGCCAGAAACTTCGCGCAAATGCTGCTCTTTCGCGTGGGAGTGGGCGTGGGAGAAGCGGCGCTCTCCCCCTCGGCGTATTCGCTGATCACCGATTATTTTCCGAAAGAAAAGCTCGGCACCGCCATCAGTGTCTATTCGATGGGCATCTACATCGGCGCGGGAATGTCGTACTTGCTGGGCGGCATCGTGGTGCGATTCGCGTCGGCGCAGGAAGCGTGGATTTTGCCGCTGGTGGGCGCGGTGCGGCCTTGGCAGGTTATCTTTCTAGCCGTGGGATTGCCCGGCATTTTAGTAGCGCCGCTGGTGTATTCCATCCGCGAACCGCTGCGGCGCGGTATCGCCAAGCATGCGTCCGCGGTACCGGCTTCGCAATCGTTCGCATACATGCTCGAAAACAAGCGGACGTTCCTCTGCCATACCATCGGATTCGGCCTGCTATCGCTGACCTCTTACGCCAGCGGTGCGTGGGTACCCGAGTTCTTCCGCCGCAATTATCATTGGGACATTCCGCATACCGGGATTGTGTATGGATCGCTGGTGATCGTCTTCGGATCGCTCGGGATCGTGGGAGCGGGAAAGATCGCGGACCTGTTGCGTGCACGGGGAGTGCTGCACGCCAACATGCTGGTGGGGATGTGGGTGGCACTGATCGGGATTCCCGTAAGCTGCTTGCTGTATCTGGAGCCATCAGCCGGCTGGGCTACGCTTTGGTTAGCGCCTGGGTGCATTTGTGCGGCTGCGCCATTCGGAATTGCGGCAGCCGCGATTCAGCAAATGATGCCGAATCCGATGCGTGGGCAAGCCTCGGCGGTGTATCTCTTCATCATCAATATGATCGGTCTTGGATTGGGTCCGACCGCCGTAGCGGTTTGCACTCAGTATCTGTTCCGGCGGGACGATGCCGTGAACTACTCATTGTTGGTAGTGCACCTGGTAGCCCTTTCCGCAGCGGCGATCCTGCTGGGCGGTGGATTGAAGCCGTTCCTGAAGAGTTTGGATCGCTTGAACAGATGGACGGCCAGTGCGTAGTGAGGCACGCTGACCGGCTCCCCTACCTTGCAACGCAAAGCGCGGCTCCCTACGAAGGGATCGCGCCCATCCCTGTTGCCATATTGCTGGATCAGGTTCGCAGTCTCTACAATGTCGGAGCGTTTTTCCGTACGGCTGATGCCGCGGGATGCGAAAAGCTGTACCTGTGCGGAATTACCGGGCGGCCGCCCAAGCCAGGGATCGCGAAAACGGCGCTGGGCTCCGAAGAGAACGTTCCGTGGGAACACCACGCGGACGCAGCGGCGGTGATTCAGAGCTTGCGCCAACGTAACTATGAAATTGCGGCTGTGGAAACCAGCGTCCATTCCGTGGATCTTTTCGACTGGCAGCCGCGTTTTCCTGTGTGCATCCTGTTCGGACATGAAGTGGACGGCCTAGGACCTGCGCGGCTGGAGTTGTGCGACACCTACGTGCGGATTCCGATGCTCGGCCGTAAGCATTCGCTGAATGTGGCCACCGCGGGCGGAGTGGTGATCTACGAGCTACTGCGGAAGTATCGGCGAATGTTGGACAATGCTAAGAGATGAAGCCGTTTCTCGTTTCTCGTTTCTTGTTTCTCGTTGGGCTCGGCGCGGCGTTCCTTAATGCACAGCCGCCTCCTACTATGGCGCCGCCGGTACGTGGGCTGCATGAGATGGTGGGGGCCGCGAACAACTTCGAGGTAGAGGCCGGCTACCGCATCCTCACGCAGGGCGGCAATGCCGTGGATGCCGGAGTGGCCACAGTGCTGGCCGCGAGCGTCACCGAGTTGAGCCGCTTCGGACTCGGGGGCGAAATGCCATTGCTGGTGAAAATGGCGGGTAGGCCGACCATCGCTATCAGCGGCATCGGTGTTGCACCGGCCAAGGCGACCGTCGAATTCTATGAGCACCGCTCGCCCGAGCCATGGGAGGACGCGGGGCATATGCCGCCGGTCCCGATGCAAGGGATCCTTTCAGCTATCACCCCAGGGGCATTCGACGGCCTGATTCTTGCGCTCGAAAAATACGGGACCAAATCCTTCGCAGAAGTCGCCCAGCCCGCCATTGAGTACGCCGAGCAAGGTTTCGCGATGCCGGAAGAGTTCGGCAACATGCTGCGCGGCTATCAGCGCATCATGACATTGTGGCCCGATTCCATGAAGTTCTTTTATCCGGAAGGCGTGCCTACGCCGCGAGGCGAGATATTCCGGGAGCCGGTGCTAGCCAAGACTTTGCGCGAACTGGTGGCCGCCGAAAAGAAGGCGCGCGGGAAGCGCGAGGCCAAGCTCACAGCCGTGCGCGATCTGTTTTACAAAGGCTCCATCGCCAAGAGAATCGCCGATTTCTGCGAGAAGAACGGCGGGTTAATCGCCTACAGCGATCTCGCGAACTTCCACGCAGACGCTGACGAGCCCAAGATGGGGACATATCGCGGCTACGAAATATACAAACCCGGTTTCTGGACGCAGGGACCGGTGATGATCCAGGCGCTGAACATCCTGGAAGGTTACGACCTGAAATCCATGGGCCACAACAGCCCGCAGTATCTGCACACCGTGGTGGAAGCAGTGAAGCTGGCGTTTGCGGATCGCGACGAATATTACGGAGATCCCAAGTTCAGCAAGATTCCCGAGGAGACGCTGCTTTCGAAAGACTACGCAACCGAGCGGCGGAAGATGATCGATCCTGAGCACGCTTCTATCGAACATCGGCCGGGCGGCTTTGGCCGGCGCATCACGGCTCCAACCACGCAGGGCGCGGCGGGCGCGGTGAACGACACAACTTGCGTGAACGTCGTGGATCGCCAGGGCAACGCGTTTTCGGCCACGCCCAGCGGCGCGTGGCTGCCGTCGGTAATCGCGGGCGATACGGGAATCCCGCTTACCAGCCGTTTGCAATCGTTCGTGATGACGCCCGGGCATCCCAATCAGTTGCTCGCGGGCAAGCGGCCGCGCGTCACACTGAGTCCCACGCTGGTGACACGCGCCGGCAAACTCGAAATGATTATGTCCACGCCGGGCGGAGATAATCAGGACCAGGCATTATTGCAGGTTTTCTTGAATATTGTGGAATTCGGGATGACGCCACAGGAAGCGGTGGAAGCGCCGCGATTCCAGACCGAGCATTTCTACAGCTCCTTCGGCAACCACGAATTCGTGCCGGCCAAATTGAACTTGGAGGGACGGATTCCACGGGCCACAGCAGAAGCGCTGACGGCGCTGGGCCATCGCGTGACAGTGGCAGGCGAATGGAGCAATTCGTCCGCCCCCACAGTGATTTGGGTGCATGACGGAGTCCTGAATGGCGGAGCGGACCCACGGCGGGCGAGGTTTATTTTCGGCCGGTAGCAGTTCGCAGGCGAGAGCGCCTGCGCCACCTGGCTAGCGCACTTCCTGCGTGGTCGCCGCCGCCGCTGGCTGCGGTGCCACAACCGGTATCAGAACAATGTTACTTGTAAATACGCTCTGCGCTATGAACATCTGCGAGGTTGCATCGGTGGGTGTGCTCGGATCAAGCTGCACCAGCAGACGATAAACTCCTATCTGGCCGGGCTCCAGACCGGCGAACAAAACGTTCGCGCTTAATCCGCCTACTTGAGCGTTGTCTACCGGAGTGATCGGCGTGTTGAACGCGGGGCCAGTATAGATTTGGCCGGTCACCTGCACGGGGTCACCACTAGGACCGTTCACCAGGCCGATTCCTGCCGCAAAGATTGTGATGATTTCGCCTGGGACCGCGGGATTATCCGGCGTTATTGGCGTGCCGGCGGCGCTGGAGCAACAGGTAGACTGATTGGACAACACCGTGATAATCACCAACGCCCCTGAGCTGACCGTCCCCGTAATCGGGATTCCGTCGCCTGGGGGGCCGGGGATTTTGGCAGTCAGGACGATACGGGTGAACTGGCCGGCCGGCTGCGCGGTTACCTTTTCATCCCCGTTGCTATTGATCAATGTGATCAATCCATCACGGATGGTCTCCAGCGTATCAGTAGCTAGCACGGTGTAGTTATAGGTACGATCCTCGATCTGAATGGTCGCGATATCGCCGCTCTGGATGGAGCCATCCACGCTTACCACTGCGAGTCCGTAATCGGAAGTATGATAGGCGATTACTGGCCTGGGATCGGTGCCGCTCAGGGCGAATATGCCAGGGCTGGAGGCCACTACTGGCACGGCAATGCTGACGGTGGCGGTGGTGTCGCCGCCGGTACGCTCCGTCCTTACAAACGCTGTCACACCGTTCGCATCGCTCACTTCGAAGGGGAGCTGGGCGTTGATTTGCGTTGGCGAAACGTACAGCAGCGGCGCGAGAATCCCGTCGAAGTACAGCTCCACGCCGGCTAATTTGTTGGGATAGTAACCTTGGGAATTGGGAACGGCCGTGGCAGTTGTGTCGCTCAGAAACTTACCGGTGATGGTGATCAAAGTTCCGGGCGCGACGAAGCCGGCATCCTGCCCGCCTGCGAGGTTCGCGCCAGCCGCGGTGGCCGTCTCAGTGGGCGTGCCGGTGGTAGCCGCAGCCGCGACTACCACTGAGTAAGCGACATTGTTGCCAGGCAGGCCGGCTGCTCTAGCGGTCAATACTATTTGGCTGACGGCCACATTCGCCGAAGCGATGACGTTCGGATCGGGTTTGCCGCTCTTCACGCCGTTGATCAAATTCGCAATATTCAGAATGATGGTCGCAAGGGTATCGTTGTTGACTACGGTGTATTCGTAAGTAGCCGTATTGATAGTTATCGTGATGGTGTCCGTGGCTGTGATAGTGCCGCCGAAGGTGATGGATCCAAGAGCGGACACGATGCGGCTTGCGGCATTGGTGATTCCGTTCACCGGGACTACCGGAAGCCCCGGCGTGAATACCAGCACGCGCCGGTCAAAAGGATCGCTCACGTATAAATTGGATCCGTCCCAGGCCAGCGACATGGGAGTGCGGATCTGGGCGGGGCTGGAGCGCAGCACGTTGCTATTCGGATCGAACGTGTCGGTGCTGTCCGTCACTCGGTCGGTAAACTCGTCAGGTTGGCCCAGTACAATATCGGCATTTTGGCCGCTCTTCGTAGGAATGGTGTTGAAAACCACCACGCGGTCATTGCCTCCGTCGGCGATGAACAGCTGTGTGCCATTCGATAGGGCGTACCTGGGCAAACTTAAGGTGCCATAACAGCTGGCCGGATAAGTGGGGTTGCCATTGGCGTCCTTGCCGTTGGTCTTGCAAAGGGCGGCGGAGTTGTTGTCAACCTCGCTCACCAGATCCGGCTGCCCGATGGCTACGTCGGCCGGTTGGTTAGTTTGCGTCGGGATCGAGTTCCAAATCAATACGCGAGCGTGGCCCAGGTCCGCAACGTACAACCGCTGGCCGTCGGACGTCACAGAGACCGGCGAGAAAAGATTGCTATCCGTGGCGGGCAGGTCGAGTGTTGTATTGGGTGGCGCGGTGTTGAAATCCGGTTCTCCCAACACATAATCGGCAGCCTGATTATTGCTGGTTGGGATAGTGTTCCACACCATGATGCGGCTATTGTCCGTATCCGCCACAAACAGCCGTGTCCCTTGAATCCACACGCCCTGGGGACCGCGCATGCCTTTGTTATTGGTTGCGGGACTCAGTGTAGTGAAGTCCGACTGGCCCAGCACGATGTCCGCGGGTGCTCCGTTCGTGGTGGGAATGCTCTTCCACAGCAGCACCCGGTTGTTGTCTGTGTCCGCGACAACCATAATCTTGCCGTCGCTGGCGACCGCGGAAGGATTTGTAAACCCGCTCTGCGTCAGGTAAGGATTGCTTCCCGAAAAATCCGTCTGCCCGACTACCAGGCTGGCGCTGCCATTGTGATTGTTTCCGACGCAAACGGCACAGCGGGTTCCTTGCGGGATCTCGGCGGTGGGTGAAGGGACCAGACTGGACACGTTATTGTAAATCAGAACGCGGTTCTGTACAGGAGTAGCTTGGATGTGGTTGGAATCCACGACGAACAACGTGTTGTTGGCGTACGCCAAGCCGCTGGCCGCTCCCAGCACGTATTGAGTGGGAGTGCCGATGTCCTGCTGGGTGAAATTTACCTGGCCAATTACGATGCGGGCAGCCTGGCCGGTCATGAAATCCATGGCGGTGGCCCCAAACACGGCCGCAGATGTGATGAATCCTA
>DASYNU010000083.1:0-35326 GCA_036008345.1 Bryobacteraceae bacterium | reverse complement strand
AAGCTCGACCGTCTCGCACGCCATCACACTCGCATCGAGCGAGCCTTCTTTCGCTCTTTGCGCGAGCTCAAGGCTCTACAAACGGACGCCGCCCTCAGCCTTACGCTCCCCGCTTATTTCATGAAGATAGCGCCGCCCCTCGCCTCGCGCTCACAGATTGCAAAACGAACCCAATTCCTCGCGATAAACGAGCGCGTTTTGGAGGCGGACGATTACCAATCAGCCGAGGATCTGGAGGACGGAGCCCTATGTCGCGTCCTGCGCCAGCATGATCGCGCCGCGGCCGCCGAGCCTGCGGATCTCGCCATGTCGGCGCACTAGAACAGACCGCCCGGCATTCCATTTCGTAACCGTTACGGGCGCGGATAACCCGAATCCACACTGTGCTTGGAAAACTGCACAGGGAAGTAGATTGCATCCCGCCCACGACTGGAAGCATTGGGGCCGGCACGCTTCCCACACTGCGTAACGCTATTGCGCGGTACTGGGTTGCACGGCGCCCATCTCGGGCTCGGGCGTATTGAGCTTGCTGTGGCTGCGGCTGTAAAGGAAATAGACCACGAATCCCAGCAGCATCCAGCAGAGTGCCGTAATCTGCGTGTAACGATCCAGTCCGATGATCATGGAGCTGCAAACTAGCGCACCCAGGATCGGGACCAGCGGCACCAGCGGCGTCCTGAACGGCCGAGGCACGTCTGGCTGCGCGCGGCGCATGATCCAAATACCGATCGAGACTAGTGCGAACGCGAACAGCGTTCCGATTGTAGTCAGGTCGCCCAACAACGCGTCCGGAACGAATGCGGCTAGAGAGCCGACGAAGAAAAACAGCGTGATATTGCATTTGTACGGCGTGCAGAATTTGGGGTGAACATCGGAGAAGACCTTGGGCAGCAGGCCATCACTGGCCATGGAGTAAAAAACACGGCTTTGACCCAGCAGCATCACCAGAATCACGGAAGAGAATCCAAACAGGACCGCCACAGTTATGGCAGTAGCTAGCCAGCCAAATCCTGGCATGTGATTCTGAACGGCGTAAGCCACTGACGCTTCCTTGCCCACTTTGATGAACTCAGTCCAGTTCGCCACTCCAGTTAGTACGTATCCGAAGAGAATGTAGAGAACCGTGCAAATGGCTAGCGACCCCAGAATACCGATGGGCATGTCGCGGCCCGGATTCTTGGTTTCCTGCGCGGCGGTGGAAACCGCGTCGAATCCGATATAGGCGAAGAATACGATTCCGGCGCCCCCTAGTATGCCTCCCCATCCGTGTTTGAAAATGCCTTCATGGCCGGGGAAATTGGCGGGAATCGTGAACGGCGTGTGATTCGCGGGATTGATGAATTTCCATCCAACCACGATGAAGATGATGACGATGGCCACCTTCACAGCCACGATAATCGCATTCACTGTGGCTGATTCCTGCGTGCCTTTGACCAACAAAGCGGTGAGGATGAAAATGATGAAAAGCGCCGGCAGGTTGAATATCCCGCGAACGCCCGCATCCGAGACCTCCAGCGGCGAATGACACCACTCGTAAGGAATTCCGCTGCCAAAGAGGGTGGCCAGCAGGCGGTTGAGATATTGGCTCCAACCGATGGCCACGGTCCCGGCGCCCATCGCGTATTCCAGGATCAGAGCCCAGCCGATGGTCCAGGCCGTGAACTCTCCCATGGTCGTGTATGCGTAGGTGTAGGCACTGCCGGCGATGGGGATCATCGCGGCGAACTCGGCATAACAGAGCCCGGCGAAAGCGCAACCGATAGCGCCAATAACAAACGACACGATGACGGAAGGTCCGGCAGCTTCGGCCGATGCAAGCGCCGTACGTATGAAGAGTCCAGCGCCGATGATGGCGCCAATCCCCAGCGCCACCAAACTCTTGGCGGTCAACGTCCGCTTGAGGTGACTTTCCTTGGCTTGTGCCAGCAGCGCTGCTAATGATTTCTTGCGAGATAGGCTCATTGGTTCATCTCAATCTATCAGAGTTGGCTTTGAATCATGACGTGATCTTTAAATTACCGAATCTGTCCAATGCAAAGAACCAACCTGGAGGTACCAGGGTGGTTGATCCATAATCAACCACCAGGGCCGGGCCGCGCAACTTGGTTCCGGAAAGCTGAGCGCGAAGATAGACCGGTGTTGGGCGCCAGTCGCCGGCGCTATGAATTTGCCTGACCAATGGCTTTTGCCTTTTTCCGATAGAGGTGAGCCGCGGGCGGTGTGTTTCGAGCTTCGGTTTTTCGACAGCGCGCTTGGCCCGGACGCGGATGGTGACAATCTCAACGGCATGCTCGGGGTTTGCGTAGCCATATACCCGCTGGTGTTCTCGATGAAAAGGCTCGGCCGGATTTTGCGCGTGCCACGGCACGGTCAGTTCGTAGCTTTGTCCTGCGTAGCGTATGTCGGCGGAGCGAATCAAATCGGATTTCGGTAGCTCTTTGCGTGCCGTGCGCTCCAGCCGCTGGAACTCGCGTTCTATGCCTGGATGATTGAGAACGCCGGCCGCATAATCGCGAACCTGATCGGCCAACAGCATTCCCAGTGCCGACAATGCTCCGGCGTACTCGGGAACCAGCACCGTGCGGATGCCCAGGTCACTCGCGATTTCGCAGGCGTGCAATCCGCCGCATCCGCCAAATGCCACTAGGGCAAAGTCGCGAGGATCGTGCCCCCGCTCCACTGATACCAGCCGAATGGCCCGCTCCATATTGGCATTCGCCACTCGCACAATGCCTTCGGCCGCGGCGACAACACTGATTCCGGCTGCGCTGGCGATGGAACTGACCGCTGCTGTGGCGCGGTCTACATCCAGATGCATTTCGCCGCCCACCAACTGATCGGCCGCGATACGTCCCAGCACCACGTGGGCATCGGTGACGGTGGGCCGATCGCCCGCGCCGTAACACGCTGGGCCTGGATCCGCGCCCGCGCTCTCCGGTCCTACGCGCAGCAATCCGCCTTCGTCGATCCGCGCGATGGAGCCTCCGCCGGCGCCGACCGTGTGGATATCCAGCATAGGTACGCGCACCGGGAAGCCGTCGATGGAGGCTTCCATGGTCTCGCGCGGGTGGCCGTCGCACAGGCTAACGTCGGTCGAGGTGCCGCCCATATCAAAGCCCAGAATGCGAGTGAATCCAGAGAGGCGCGCAGTCTCCAGCGCTCCAACTACGCCACCGGCTGGTCCCGAAAGCACGGTGCGAATCGCGTGACGGCGCGCTTCTTTGGTAGTCATGAAGCCGCCGTTCGATTGCATGATGGAGATGCTGTGGCGCGTGCCGCGCTCAAGCTCGCCCAGGTATTGATCCATGAGCGGCCCAACATAGGCGTTGATGACCGTTGTGGAAGTGCGCTCGAACTCGCGAAACTCGGGACAGACGTCATGTGAGCAGCACAGGTAGCCCAGGCCTTCGAGCGCGGCCGCCACTAGCTTCTCATTCTCCGCGTTGCGATAGGCGTGCAGAAAACAGATGGCGACGGATTCCACACGGGCGCGCCGCAGGCGGTTTTTCAGACGCTGCAGCTCGGCCCTCGGTGGCGTTGCCGAAATTACTCCATCGTAAAACGCACGTTCGCGCACGCCGAAACACATCGCGCGTGGAATGATAGGAACTCGCGGAGTGGGCGTGAGGTTATAAAGCTCCGGACGATTCTGCCGCCCGATGGCGATCACATCTTCAAAGCCGGCGGTGGTTACGAGCGCGGTCCGAACCCCCTTGCGCTCCAGCAACGCGTTGGTGGCGACGGTGGACCCGTGGACCACTTGCGCTTTGCGCGATCCTGTGGTCTGTGCCAGTCCCGCCAATATCACGCTCGCGGGCGAGCGAGGATTAGAGCGCAGCTTGAAAGTCTCGAGTTTTCCTGAGTCGTGGGAAACGATGAAATCAGTGAACGTCCCCCCAGAGTCGATTCCTATGCGCATGTGCGAAACACATGATAGCTAAAAACCGAACCGCGACCGGCAGGAAGCGCTGCGAGATAGCAGAACTAGCACGATTGTGGTCGCGCTCCATTCCGGTCGCGGCTTGGCATGCGTGACATGATAGTTAGTAAGTGATCGATCTCGCGAAAGTTAGCAAAATATTCAGCGGCAAACGCCAGGTGACGGCCCTTGAGGAAATAGACCTGGCCATCGCGCGCGGTGAGATGGTGGCTATTATCGGCCCTTCCGGCTCCGGCAAATCCACGCTGCTGAATTTGATCGGCGGGTTAGACACACCCAGCTCGGGACAGATCGAAATTGACGGCAACAGGTTGAGCGGACTTCCGGATGACGATCTCACTCGCATGCGGCGCGACAAGATCGGATTCATCTTTCAGTTCTTCAACCTGCTGCCCACGCTAACGTGTTTCGAAAATGTCGCGATCCCACTACATCTGCGCGGATGGCAGAAGAAGAAGATCGATGAGCGCGCGAAGGAGTTGCTCGGGATGGTGGGCTTGGCATCGCGCATTGAGCATCTTCCCGAAGAGCTTTCGGGCGGCGAACGGCAGCGTTGCGCCATCGCGCGGGCGCTTTCGGTGTATCCACCAGTTTTGCTGGCGGACGAACCAACGGGGAATTTGGATACCCACACCGGCGCGGACATATTAAAGCTGATTCGCGATTTGCATCAGCGGCTTGGATCGACTGTGTTGATTGTGACGCACGACCCGCATGTGGCCGAAAGCTGTGAGCGCGTGATTGCGCTGTGTGATGGGCGAATCGTGGAGGATCGGGAGGGCAAGAATCGCCTCCTGCCGGCCGCGGCTCAACCGGAAGTTCGATGATTCTCCTGAGGCTGATTAGTTGGCCGTACATCCGGAAACATGCGCTTCGATGGTTGCTTACTATCGCTGGGATCGTGCTGGGCGTAGCCGTGTTCGTGGGAATGCACACCGCGAACCAATCCGTGCTTTACGCTTTTCGGCAGACGGTGGATCGCATCGCCGGATCCACGCAGCTCCAGATTTCCTCTGGTGAAACTGGCTTCGATGAAAACGTGCTGGACCGCGTGCAGGAGGTTCGCGAAGTTCGCGTCGCGGTTCCCGTAATTGAAGCGGTGGTCAATACCGGGCTTCCCGGGCAGGGCAATTTGCTGATCCTGGGCGTGGATATGACGGGCGACCGTGGGCTTCGCCAATATGATCTGGAGAGCGGCGACGAAGCCGTGATCGACGACCCGTTGGTTTTTCTCGCCCAACCGGATTCACTCATCATCACCGACACGTTTGCGAAAGAGAACAAGCTGGGGATCGGCGGCAAGGTTCCCATGAGCACCATGGAAGGCGAGAAGTTGTTCACGGTGCGGGGCATCATGCAGTCCAGCGGCCTTGCGAGCGCGTTCGGAGGGAACCTCGCCATCATGGATATCTACGCCGCACAGAAAGTCTTCGGCCGCGGGCGAAGGTTCGATCGCATCGATCTGGCGGTGCAGGAGGGCGCGCGCGTGGAAGACGTAAAGACGAAGCTGGAAGCGCTGCTCGGGCCCGGATTTCAAGTGGAATCGCCTTCGGCGCGAGGCCAGCAATTCGAATCCATCTCGCGGATCTATGCGCTGACGGCCAATATTACCAGCGCTTTCGCGCTATTCATCGGGATGTTTATCATCTACAACACGTTCCAGATTGCGGTTACGCAGCGTCGCTCTGAGATCGGAATTTTGCGAGCCCTAGGCGCCACGCGCCGCCAGGTCCGGACCATTTTCCTGGGTGAAAGCGTAGTAGCGGGATTGTTGGGATCCAGCCTCGGATTGCTGTTGGGAATCGCGATTGCGCGTGGAATGACCGGATACATCGGAGCGCTGCTAGGTGAGGTTTTTGGTATCGCGCAGAAGGCTGAGCAGATTTCCACCAATCCGGCGTTGATGATTTTCGCCGTAGTGTTGGGTGTCATTACCAGCGTCGTAGCGGCATTTATTCCGGCGCGTAACGCGGCTCGCGTGGATCCGGTGCAGGCGCTGCAGAAGGGCAGGTATCAACAATTGAGCGCTGGCGAAAATCGCGTGCGAAGGATCACCGCATTGGCGGTCACGATACTGGCGGCCGTCTGCCTAGTGTTAAGCCGCTATAGGCTTCTGGCCTACGCAGGTGACGCGCTGGCGGTGCTGGCCGTGTTACTGCTGACGCCAACTCTTGCCCAATGGGTGGCGCGCGCGCTGCGTCCGCTGCTTCGATGGTTGCGTCCTGTGGAAGGAACGCTGGCGACTGATAGCCTGCTGCAAGCCCCGCGCAGAACATCCGGTGCGGTAGCGGCGTTGATGCTGTCTCTCGCATTAGTAGTGGCGCTGGGCGGGCTCACCCGCGCCAGCTACGATTCCATTTTCAAATGGCTGGGAGTGGCGCTGAATCCGGATCTGTTCATTTCTCCCTCCCAAAGTTTGACCGCGCGCAGCTTCCGCTTTCCAGGATCGATGGCGGAGCAACTGCGCGCCATTCCAGGCGTCGGCGAAGTGCAAAGTGTTCGGGATTCGCGCATTCAGATCAACGGCGCTCCGGTGATTTTTGTAGCCGCGGACGTCCAGGCCCTGGTGCAGCGTGCCACCCTGCCTCCTACCGCCGGCGATCCCAAGCAGATGTACCGGCTGACCGGAGAAGGCAAAGGCGTTCTCGCTTCCGACAATTTTGCGCTGCTGCACGGCTACAAACTGGGCGACGTGTTGGATATTCCGAGCCCGCGTGGTGTCCTGCACTTGCCGATTGTCGGGATCGTGGTGGATTATTCGGACCAGCAGGGCAGCATCCTGATGGATCGCAGCGTTTACAGGCGCTACTGGAACGACGACACGGTGAACATTTTCCGCGTGTATCTTGCGCGCGGCGCCGCGGAGGTTGAAGTGAAGCGGCGGATCCTCGAGAGGTTCGGAGCCGAGCGGCGCTTGTTCGTGCTGACCAATCGGGACGTCCGTCAGTACATAGTGCGCCTCACCGATCAGTGGTTCGGCATTACCTATGTGCAAATTGCAGTTGCCGTTTTGGTGGCGCTGCTCGGCATCGTCAACACTTTAATTGTTTCCATCACTGACCGGCGGCGTGAGTTGGGAGTGCTGCAAGCTGTGGGCGGCCTTCGAAATCAGATTCGCGGAACTATCTGGCTGGAAGCGCTGACCATCGGCGCGGTGGGGCTGATTCTCGGATTGGCGTTCGGCGCGCTGCAGCTTTACTACAGTCTGCGGATTACGGGTGAAGATCTGGCCGGGATGCGGCTCGACTACGAATATCCTTATCAGATTTGCCTGATTCTGGTGCCGGTGATTTTAGCCGTCGCATTTGTGTCAGCCATTGGGCCGGCGGAGTCGGCGGTGCGTGGGTCTCTCGTGGAAGCCTTGGAATATGAGTAAAACGTTGCTGGTGGCTGGTTGCTGGTGGCTGGTGGTTGCCGCGGTATGCGCTCAGGACGCTCGGCAGATTGTTGCGGAGTCGCAGAAGCGGGGGCTGTCCAGATCGCAGCAGTATGAGGGAACGCTTGAGGTGATTGGATCCGGCAACAAAATTAGTTTGAAGCGGTGGACGTATGAGCGGATCGGATCGTATGGATCTAGTAAGGCTATTTTGCGATTCACGGCCCCGGCTGAAGTGAAGGGAGTGGCGCTGCTGATTGTCAATCACGCGGATCGTGCTTCCGATCAATGGATGTGGACGCCCGCGCTCGAGCGCGACCGGCGCATTGCGTTACAGGACCGGTCCACGCGGTTTTTCGGGACCGATTTCAGTTTTGAAGATCTGGAAGAGCGCGATGTGAATCAGTTCGACTACAAGCTCGCGGGCGAGGAGACCTTCGACGGCCAGCCATGTTGGAAGATTGAGTCGAAACCCAAGGAGGGCAAATCGTCGCAGTACACGTCTTCGGTGCTAATGATTCGCAAAGACAATTATGTAGTGATTCAGATTGAGAATTTCGCAAAAGAAAAGCTGGTGCGGCGGATTCATTACAGCGACGTTCAACAACAGGATGGTATTTGGGTGGGGCGGACGACGGAGGTGCTGGACGCGAATCGTGGGAGCCGCACGGTGCTGAAGCTGGAGAAGCTGAAGTACAACCTTCCGATGCAGGAAGAGAGCTTCACGCTAGAGGCGCTGCGGCGTGGGTAACTATCGTGGCGCACGCACTCTTCGGTGCCTCGTCGGCACTCATGCCGGCGCTTGGTTCCGGATTTGGAAGGCGCTCCCATGAGTGGGAACGCGGCACGCATGGGTGCGTGCGCCGCGCTGCTCCTGATCTGTTGTTTGTCAGCGCAGGATTTTACGCAGCGTGGATTCGTTCAGACTGGCCTTACCCTTTATCCGCAAACGGCGCCGAATGATAGCGGACAAGCGGTGGGCGATGCGCTGTTCCGCTACGAGGCATCTTACAAGGTGCGGCCCTGGCTCAGAATCTCTGCGTCGCTCGATACGGCATTCGATACCCATGAACAGGTGGAACGCTCAGCGCATCTGGATTGGCAGGACCGCGGACTCCGGCGTCCGTTGCTCTCGCTGCGCGAGTTGAACGCCACAATATCAAAAGGGAAACTGACAGCCGAATTCGGTAAACAGTTCATCCGCTGGGGCAAGGCCGATCTGCTGAATCCCACCGATCGCTTCTCGCCCAAGGATTTCCTAAGCGTGACTGACCCGGGATTCCTGGCGGTCACAGCGGCTCGCGTCATTTACGATACGGGCGCCAATTCCTTTGACCTGGTTTGGCAGCCCCGCTTCACTCCCAGCCGCACGCCGCTGCTGGATCAGCGCTGGACTGTGCTTCCCGAGAGTCTGGACGATGTGACGCTGCACGATCTGGGATCGGTGTTCCCAGGACGATCGTCATTCGGCGCACGCTGGAATCATATCGGTTCCGGTTATGAAGTCTCAGCCAGCTTTTACGATGGCTTTAATTCTTTGCCGATCTTTCAGGCTTATTCTAACGACGACTTTCGCCGCCTCTACCCGGCTTTGCGCCTGTATGGCGTCGATGCGGCCGTGCCGCTGCCCTGGTTCACGGTGAAGACCGAAGCCGCCTACTACACGTCTCCGGACAAACGGCAGGACGAATACGTGATCTACGTGATCCAGTTTGAGCGGCAGATCAAGGAGTTCGCCATCGTGGCAGGTTACGCAGGCGATGCCGTGACGTCGTATACGCCGGGATTGCAATTTTCACCTGAGCTTGGATTCGCGCGCGCCATTTTGGCGCATGCGCAGTACACTATCGATTCGACGCGCAGCGTTGCCACGGATGCGGCCGTGCGACAGAACGGCGACGGCAGCTGGCTCAGAACCGTATACTCCGAGAGCCTCGGACAACATTGGCGCGTAACTGCTGGCTACACCTGGATTCGCGGCAATCCGTCGGATTTTCTGGGCGAGTATCACCGCAACTCGTACGCACTGCTGGCGCTGCGGTATAGCTTCTAGCCGCAAAAATATCCGCCGGGAGTGTCGATTTGGTGCATCTGCAAGCGACATACCAGTGAGAGGCTGATATGTTGATCACTTCCGTTGCGGTTTCGGATTTTACTTGGAATGAAGAGCTTGCCAATGCTAACGCAATTCAGCAACATCTGCTGGCGAGAGAATCGGGAGTGGTTGCCCACGCCGACTGCAGTGCCAGGTGTAGGCAGGCGCACGCGGTAGGCGGCGATTTCTACGACTTTCTGCGTCTGCCGGATGGCGAGCTCGGCATCGCGCTGGGAGATGTCGCGGGTAAGGGTCTGGGCGCGGCGCTGTTGGCGGCGAATTTGCAAGCAACTCTCAGAGCCGAAGCGCGGCGCGCGCCAGTGGAGCTTGACCAGCTGATCGAAGGCGTCAATCAACAGTTCCACGAAGCGAGCTTCGAAGAGGGCTATGCGACGCTGTTCTACGCGACATTCGATCCGGCAACCAGGATCTTGATATATGTCAATGCGGGTCACAATCCGCCGCTGGTGAGACGGGCGGACGGGAGCATCCAGTGGCTGGAGATCGGCGGTGCGCCGGTGGGACTGTTTCAAGCCTCGACGTACGAAGAGGGGGCCGTGCAGCTAAATCGCGGCGACGTGCTGGTGGCTTACACGGATGGGATTGTGGAAGCTCAAAACGCCCGTGGCGAGGAGTGGGGTGCGCGCAGGTTGGCTGGGATTGTGGATGAGGCAGGCGACGAAACCGCCGCGCAGATCAATGGTCGGATTTGGAAGGCGGTTGATAGATTCGCGGGGAGAGGCGGGCAGCGGGATGATATGACGGCGTTGGTTCTGCGGGTGGTTTAGCCGACACAATTCAAAAGCACCGAAGGGGAGCCGAGCCGCGACCGTCAGAGTCCGTGGAAGGTTACCGAACCGCGACCGTGAGGGAGACGGTGCTCTTGCCGATTTTTTCCCGGACTCTCAGGGAGACGGTGCCTTCGGCGATTCTAGTGCGGCCAGGCGGCGGGCCAGGAAGTCCTGCTCAATGCGGTTGGTGGTCAAGGTTAGCGCACGGCGGTAGGCGTCCGCAGCTTCCGGGAACCGATTCATGCGGCGGAGAATGTCGGCGCGCGCGGCATGCAACAAATAATAGCCGTCCAACTCATGCGTGGCGCCGATGGCATCGACGCGCTGCAGCCCTTTTTCAAATCCTGCGCTCATGGCGATGGCAACGGCATGGTTGAGGGCGATCACTGAGGATGGGTTGAACTCCAGCAGCCTGCCATACAAAGCCGCGATTTGATTCCAATCGGTCTCGATCGGAGTTTTGGCTTGCGCGTGTAGCGCCGCGATGGCTGCCTGCAATTGATAAGGGCCTACTGGTCCGCTGCGCAGGGCCTTTTCTACAAGTGCCAGGCCTTCAGAAATCTCGGCTTGGTCCCACAGCGACCGGTCCTGGTCTTCCAGCGTGATGAGCTGCGCAGCGTAAACCCGCGCCTGACGGCGGGAATCATGCAGTAGCATGAGCGCCAGCAAGCCAAGGTTCTCAGGCTCGCCCGGCACCAATTCGTTCAGCATGCGGCCTAGCCGGATGGCTTCGGCGGATAGATCCAGCCGCAGCAACTGGTCGCCCGAAGCGGCGGTGTAGCCTTCATTGAAAATCAGATAGATCACCGCCTGGACGGAAGTCAAGCGCTCCGGCAAACGATCCGGTGGCGGGACTTCGTAAGGAATTCCGGCTTCCTGAATTTTGCGTTTAGCGCGGACCAGGCGCTGCGCGAGCGTCGGCTCGGGCACCAGGAACGCTTTAGCAATTTCGGCGGTGGTCAATCCGCCGAGCGTTCGCAACGTCAGCGCCACCTGCCCTTCCGGATTCAGCGCGGGATGACAACAGGTGAAAATCAGACGCAGGCGATCGTCGGGGAAATGCATGCCAGTCTCATGGATTGCCAGATCGTCCGGCTGCGCGAAAGCCTCGGTTTCGTAGCGCAGCGAATCTTGTTTTTCCCGCCTGGTTTTCTCGCGCCGGCTTTGGTCGATCAGCTTGCGGTGTGCGGCCGCGGTTATCCACGCGGCAGGATTTAGCGGGATGCCACTTCCCGGCCAAGACGCCAAGGCAGCTGCGAACGCTTCCTGCATAGCTTCTTCGGCGCGGTCGAAAGACCCCGAAATGCGGATGAGCGTCGCGATAATCCGGCCGGATTCCTCGCGAAAGACAGCTTCCGCCGCTGTCCGCGGATCCATGGTGGAGGCCGCCTCTGGGGCGTCCATGCTCAAGGCCGCCGTGACAGCTCATGGACCGGTCGGATTTCGATGCATCCCACGGCGCCTTTGCAGCCGGTGGGAATTCGCTTGGCCCACTCGATGGCATCATCCAGGTCCTTGCATTCCAGCATGTAGTAGCCGGCCAGTTGCTCCTTGGTTTCGGCGAACGGACCATCGGTGGTCATGGCGCCGCCGTTGACACGGACCGTGGTGGCAGTGCTGGTGGGCTTGAGTGCGTCGACGCCCAGCAGGACACCTTTTTCACGGGCATCCTGCATCACTGCCCAATGATTGTCCATGAGCGTCCGGGCCTCTTCGGGTGCGAGAGGCTCGGACCGCTCTTGGGAGTAGATCAGAAACATGTAGCGCATAAGAGGTTGCTCGGTTGTTCGGTTCTTCGGTTCCTAGTTCGTTGGGAAATTTGGGTCGGCCTTTACTTCCTGGATTTGCTTGGTATGGCGCTCGCTGTGTCCGGCTGCTGCCAGGATCCATTGGTAGCCGTCAAGCGGTCCCAGCACGGGATGATCCGCTACGTGGCCGCGGAGATTGGAATCGGATTTCAGCCAATTCACGGTTTGCTGGCGGCTTGCCAGGAATTGCTCCAGGTTCGCCGTCGGGGTGGAATGCCCGGTTGGCACAAGCTGCGGCGGCGCTTTCACTTTGGTGGAGCGATCCGGAACCGTCGTATGAATCATGGCATCGATTTGCTTCAGGTCGCGATCGGCCGCCGGCGCCGGGCCTTTTTCCAATCTCACGCGAACGCCGCTCAGGACCAAAGTTTCCACCGTCGCGATGTGCTCCAGGCACTCGGCCACCGACCAGCGATCGGGCGCGGGCTTGAAGTTGAATTGCGCATCCGAGAGGCCTTTCACGGCTTCTATGACGCCCGCGCGGGTCTCCCCCAGATAGCGAACTGCTTGTTCCCGTTCCATATTCGTGATGTCCTGGCCAGTGGCCCCGCCGGCGAGGCTGATGGCTCCAAAAAGTATCGCTGATTTCGTGTACAAAGTGTTGATCATCGGAATTCTCCTTTGGTGTGGTGTGCTTCCGGCAAGACGACGATTGAGAATCCGTGGATCGACAGCCTGGTTAAACTTTTTTACGCGGATTTGAGGGCCTGGCAGACCTCTCCCGGATGGGTGGCGGGCTTCACTTTGCGGAAGATCTGCTTGATTTTTCCGTCCTTACCGATCAGAAACGTGCTGCGCTCCACGCCCATGTAGGTGCGGCCGTACATGCTTTTTTCCACCCAGGTGCCATAGGCGTTGGCGACGTTGTGGTCAATGTCTGAGAGCAGGGCGAACGGCAATTTGTACTTTTCCTTGAACTTGGCAAGCGCGGCGGGCTTGTCGGGCGAGATGCCCAGGATCACAGCTCCGGCGTCGGCGAACTTTTTGGCATGATCGCGAAAGCCCTGCGCTTCGGTGGTGCATCCGGGCGTGTCGGCCTTGGGATAAAAGTAGAGGACCACGTGCTTGCCCTTGAGCTTGGCCAAGTCGAATGGCTGACCTTGGTCGTCTTCGACGTGGATGGCAGGCGCGGTGTCGCCTTCTTGGAGTGCTTTGGGCATAGGATTATTTTAGCGGAAGAGTCCGGTTTCGTTGTAAAGTAGAAGCGTCCCCAATTTTTGAACCTGGCCGGACTCCCATACACAACAACTTGGTGCAACTGTGAAGCTAACGGACCTGCGCGGGATTCTCCAATACATCCCGCAATTCCGCGAAAAGACATTCATCATCGCGGTGGACGCTATCATCGTCACCGACGAAAATTTCGCCAACATCCTTCTGGACGTGGCTGTGCTGCGTTCCTTGAACATCCGTGTGGTGCTGGCGCACGGAGCAGCCGAGCAAATTAAGGCCCTCGCCGAAAAGCAGAGTGTTCACGCGTCCAACCTGGACGGCACTGGCGTGACCGATGCCACGACATTGCAACTGGCCATAGACGCGGCGAACCGTCTCACGCACGAGATCCTGCAAGGCCTTTCAGCCAACGACCTGCGCGCTGCCTACACGAATGCCATAATTTCGCATCCGCTCGGGATCATCCAGGGGGTCGATCACCTTTTTACCGGAAAGGTTGAGCGCGTCGACACGGACCTGCTCCAAACGCTGATGAACCAGGGGATTGTTCCCATCATCCCGCCGCTTGGAATCGATGGCGAAGGTAAGACCTACCGGGCCAACTCCGATAGCGTAGCGCTGGCGGTGGCTGAAGCGTTGAAGGCGACCAAGCTGATTTTCATTACCTCGCAGGACGGGCTGGTGTTTAACGGTGAACTCATTCGCCAGATGCTGGTAGTAGACTTGCAGAAACTTGTACACTCCTCTCCCAGCGGATTTGGGCCGGAAATGTTTTCCAAGGCGCAGCACGCAGCGGCTGCCTGCGCCGCGGGGGTGCAGCGCGTCCACATTATCAACGGGCGCGAGGATGAAGGCCTGCTCTCCGAAGTATTTTCTAACCAGGGCATCGGCACGCTCATTTACGCCAATGAATACGAACAGATCCGGCCGGCCAAAAAGAAAGACGCCCGGGCCATCCATATGTTGACCAAAAAGGCCGTGGAAGCCGGAGAACTGGTGAAGCGGACGCGCGCCGAAATTGAGAAGGAGTTGGCGGATTACTATATTTTCGAAATCGACAAGAACCCAGTAGCGTGCGTGGCGCTGCATGTTTATCCGGCGCAACACAAGGGAGAACTGGCCAGCCTTTACGTCGACGCGGCACACGAAAACCAGGGTATCGGGAGAAAATTGACTCAATTCGTCGAGAGTAAGGCTCGAGAAATCGGCTTGACTGAATTGCTCACACTATCGACGCAGGCATTTAACTACTTCCAGGCGAAGGCGGGATTTGCCGAAGGCACACCCGATGACCTTCCGCCGAGCCGCCGCGAGAAATACGACCACAGCGGCCGGAACTCAAAAGTTCTGGTGAAGAAGATGACAGTTTCCAAATAGGTCGCCGGGCGGGTCTCATCCTTGAAAGCACCGACTCCCTTACGGTCGCGGTTCGGTAACCACTGTTCGTACTGAACCGCGAGCGTAAGCGACCGGTGCTTTTGAATTTGCTCTCTACTGGTTCACGTGCACTACTTTAGCGGGCGGGAAGCCGTTGAAGGAGGTGCTGCTGGCGGCGGAATAGGCGCCGATGTTTTCGGAATAGAGCAGCTCGCCCATTTCGACGTCGGGGAGCTGCTCAGCCAGGCTGATGGTATCCAGGGCGTCGCAGGTGGGGCCAAAAACCGAACAGATCTGGGTGGGGCCTTTCTTGAAACTCCGCATGCGGTATTGGGTATGGTCAAAGATCACGCCGCTATAGGTGTGATAGACGCCGTCATTGATGTAGTAACAAAGCTTGCCGGCGCGGACGGATTTGCCGATGATCTGGGCGATGGCGGTAGCGGCGGAGGCGACCAGAAAACGGCCCGGCTCGGCCAGGATCTCGATGGGTTGCGGAAAGAGCCGGTCCAATTCGGCGTTGATCATTTTCGCGAGTCTCCGGAAGGGAGGGACGGTGTCATCGTAATGGGCAGGAAAGCCACCGCCGATGTCGAGCAGCTTGAGATCGTAGCCACGCATCTTAGCCTCTGCGAATACTCCCGCTGCCAGATGCAAGGCCTGGCTGTAGTTTTTTGGGTTCGTGCACTGGCTGCCGACATGGAAGCTCAAACCTTCCACCACCAGGTTGTTATTGTGCGCGAAGGCAATGAGATCCACCGCGTCGCCGGGAAAAGCGCCGAACTTGCTTGACAGTTCCACGATGGACCCGGTGTTGGGGACGTTTAATCGCAGCACCAGGCCGGAGTGCGGCGCGTGGCGGGCGATCTTGATCACCTCTTCTTGATTGTCATATGTCACCAGCGGCTTGTAGGGATCCAAGCGCTGGAGTGTTTCAATGGCTTTGATCGGGTTGGCGTAGATTATACGATCCCAAATGAAATCCTGCCGCTGCTTCGCGGGAAGATGCTTGATCTTTTCGTGAACGTTCAGAAATTCGGCTATGCTGGCGACGTCGAAACTGGCCCCAGCATCGTAGAAGGTCTGTACGATGGCAGGGTCGCTGTTGGCTTTCACCGCATAGTAGATCTGCACGCGCGGCAGGTACTTTCGGAACTGCGCGTAGTTATTTCGAAGCACTTTATGATCGACGACAACCAGCGGTGTGCCGTGCTTCTTGGCCAGTTGAAGCAGAGTCTTTTGGTGCATACGGTAGTGTTTCCGTCAACGAACCGGGCGGGAGTTCAGATGCCGTCTCCATCGGTAATTAGAAAATTCTTGAACTGCCACGGGTCGGATAGATCGAGCTGCGGCTGGTTATATCCACTGAAGGAGTTGGAGTAATGCTTCAGCGGGGTCCAATCCGAAGCGACGGAGACGAACTTGCCCAGGTACGGCTTGCTGATGCCGAGCACATACTCATGCGGTAAGTCATCAGGCACGCACAGGCCCCGGCGCGGGTTCTCCACCATCCACATGCAGGCCGCGACAACCGAGATAGCAACCTGCATCGTTGTAGCGTTCTGGTGCGGCACCAGGCGGCGCGACTCTTGGATAGTGAGATCGGTGCCGCACCACCAGGATTGGTACGGGTGACCCATCACAAGAGCGCCGAGAATATCTTCTCCACCGGTGATTTCGTCGGTCATAATACGGATGCGCGATTGCAACCGGTAGTCGTAGCCACGCAGCTCGTGGAGCGAGGCTATGGCGCAGTCGCAGGGACAATATGCATAGTGAACCGTCGGGCGGTAGATGGCCTTGCCATCTTCCCAAACCGTGAGTTTCTCGGTGATGGTGAACGCCTCGCCGTGGCGCACGATCATGCCCAGGATGTTATGGTTCGGCGGTACCCAGGTGGCTACGAGTGTATTGATGCCCATCCGCGCCAGGCAGATCTGGCTTTTGGGGCCGTTCGGATGCTCGAAGGCGAGGGCGGGCAGCTCTTTTTCATGCGTGCCCCAGCCCATCTCGGCCGTGGTTGTACCTTCCTCACGAAAGCCCTCAACACTCCAGGTATTGACGAACTCGTCCACCTGTTTGGGCTGATCGGTGATTTGCGTGTCGCGCTCGCTGCAATGAATCACCTTGACGCCGAGGTGTTGGGCCAAGTGATTAAAGTTTTGAGCCTTGGCGTGGTGCGTTACCTGCTCACGCTGAGCCCCGCTGAATTTGTTTTCCGCGAGCGATCGCTCGGCGATTTCGAGCAGCGCGTGCTTGGTGAAATGGCTGATCAGACCGGGGTTCGCTCCGTGTTCGATCACTGCCGTGGGGCCGGGTTCGCTCCACTTGGAGATCATCCGCCGCAGGTTCATGTGGCGCCAGTACAGGGTTCGCTCGGTAGGGTGCTTGTTGTCGGCGCCGGCGTAGGGATCCCAGAGTTCAACCGAGGTGTTGACGTAAAGGACGCCCCGGTCGTGGCACCACTGCACGATCTCGCAACAATCAATATTCCAGGCGAGGTCGATTAGCAGGTCGCCGTCGGAGAGGTGCTGACCCAGCAGGCTGCCCAGATTTTCCGGAGTCACGCGATCCTTGACAAAAGTCATGCCCTGATCGATCCAGGGTTTCAGGGCGGTTTCGTTGGGCTCAAATTCTATGGTGGTGATGCGCTTAGGATCGATTCTGAGATGCTGCGTTAGAATTGGCAGCGTGCAGCGCGCCACCGCTCCAAAACCGACGAGCACGACTCGATTCGCAAATGTAGCCATCGTTATTCCTTCCCGTTGTGGTAACCGGAGCTAAACAGACCGACAACCGGAAGAAGCGTGCGGTGGCCCCGGGCAAACCTACTACTAGATAACAACTTCGTTGAGCATTGTCAATTTGTAACAATGTAATCCTGAAAAGCTCATCGCCGATCACGTCTTACGAGCCTCGGCTGCGCGCCTTGTAGCACGACAATCTGTAGCTCGGGTGATATGCTCAAGCTGTCCTGCTTGGGACAGGAGGATTCACATGGACAGGCGCAATTTCATACTCTCTGGGACGGTCCTGGTGTCCGCACTAACTACCCGCGCACAAGACAAGAGCTCGAAGCTGGAAGTTCAAATGAGCTATACAGGCTCGGGCACAGTAGATGAAGCCCACAAGGTGTATGTCGTGCTTTGGGACAATCCGAATTTCGTAACGGAGGAGGCTGGCAGTCCGCCGATCGAGATAAAAGGAGTATCTTCGAAGTCGGCGGTGGTTGAATTCGATAACATCCAAACGAATCCGGTGTATGTAAGCATGGTCTATGATCCAAGCGGGAAATGGGACGCCACAAGCCCACCGCCTACCGGATCATCGCTCGGCGTGTATGCGAAAGAGCCTGGAAAACCGGCGCCTATACCGATTGAGCCTGGCAAGAATGTAAAGATCTCGGCGGCGTTCGATGATTCGTTCAAAATGAAATAGCTGAAGACCAGGGATATTGTGACACTTTCCCAGGGCGGCATGGCTTCCAGTACTGCGTTCCTCTCTCGGGTGACACACCGCGCCGAAGATTGTAGACTGGAAGATTAGTCCAACGAGTATCAGTCCATCTGGAGGAGTTGTCGGAAATGCGTAAATCGCTTTTGAGCTTGGGCGCCGGCGGGTTGCTGCTGGCCGGATTGCTGGCGGCGGCTGACACGAAGGGTGATCCCGCGAAGGGCAAAGAAGTGTTTGAGCAGTGCGGCGTCTGTCACAACACGGACACCGACGAGAAAAAGATCGGCCCATCGCTCAAGGGTCTTTTCAAACATGACAAGCTGAAGAACGGCAAGAAGGTCACCGAGGAGAACGTCAAAGCGATGATCAATGCTGGAGGCAATGGCATGCCTGCCTATGCCGACCTGCTGTCGGAAGCCGAAAAAGCTAACGTCATCGCCTATTTGAAGACTCTGTAGACTGGGCGCGCCGTGCTACATTAGTGTTTGTAGGCCTCCCGATAAAGTCCCCATCGTCTAGCCCGGCCTAGGACACCGCCCTTTCACGGCGATAACAGGGGTTCGAATCCCCTTGGGGACGCCATCTCACTAAAGGGACGAACATTCTTTCCGAGCCGCGAGCGTAAGCGACCGGTGCCTTTAGTTTTTTTCACCGACTCCCTCACGGTCGCGGTTCGGTAGCGCGGCTACGGAATGCTGATCTTATAAATACTCAAGCCATTTTGATTGGGCACCAGCAAATAGCCGTTCGACGCCGCGATTCCGCTCAAGCCAAACTGGGTGACGAAAGGATAGAGTACAGGGGCGCTACTGGTCCGGGCATCCACGATCATCAAACTCCCGGGCCCGGTGGGATCTGTCTCCGGCGGATTGTTGACTAGGGCGAATACGAAAACATCCGAACCGAAGGGCTCCACAGAGTAAGTTCCGGTGGTTTGGATCTTGGTAACGACAGTGGTAATGGGCTCGGGACTCTGGACATTTGTTATATCCATGGTGGTCAGCGTTAGCGTGCCGGTGAGGTTGAAATCCGGAACGCCAGGATTGCGAAACCCGGTGGTGTTGCCGCTAACCAGCAGCAGCGTGGTGTCGTAGGCCATGCCCAGGAAGATCGAGGCATCGGGCACGGTAATGCGATCAATTCCCTGGAGGCTCTGTAAATTGCTCACGCTGATGACGTCCAGCGCAGCGCTGCCCACGGTGCTGTTTCCGGTGGCCGTGGTGGCGGCAGAGTAAACTGTTGCCAAACTCGGCGGTAACAGCGCTAGCGCGTTCGGACGCGGGTTCAGATTGTTGGAAGCAGGCTGATTCGAGTTGGGCACCAGGGATGAAACCAATTGCGGCAGTAACGCGGAAAAATCGAACGCCAGAAAGTCGCCGTGGAGCGCCGTGATATCATTCGCGCTATCGGTCGAGAACCAACTGGTGCTGGAGAATCCGGCCGTCCCGACAAACGTAAGATCGGAGAGGAACGTAAACTGTAGCGGCGCGATTGTGCCGAGCAGGACAGGCTCAGTGGGGGTGGTGACGTTATAAACCGCGAAGTTGGGCGCGCTTCCCGGGCCCAGCAGGTCCACTAGAATCGGCGTGGTGGTATCCAGGTTGAGTGCGCATTTTCCGCCGTTGCCATTCAGAACAGCGTCGCCAAATTCGCCGTCATAGACGGGAGCCGTTACGTCGGTGGTATCGACGATGATGATCTGGTTGGCATTGCATACATAGGTTATGTCGTTGTAGACCACCAGGCTACTGGATCCGGTATTGCCGAAGCTCAGGCTGCCTGCCAGGCTCAGGAAGCTGGGCGGCGCGGTTCCTGAACCGGAGACAGAGAGCACGGCGGAAGAGCTGACAAAGCCGCCCACGGTGATTACGAGCGGATAATTTCCGGTGGCGAGACTGGGTACCTGAATATTGGCCTGAGCCAAACCCACGAACCCGGGCGCCAATCCCAGGAATTGCACCGTGGCGGCGACTCCGCCGATAGTCGCTGAGACTGTGGACGTCGCGTGCGCCAGGGGTGAGGTTACGGCCGGCTTTCCATCCGGCACGGGATGATCCACGGGACCTTGACCGGTAAGATACACCACTACCACTGATCCTTCGGCGGCTGGGTGCGAGCTGCTATTCGCAGAATGATCCGCATTCTGAGCGGCGGCTTGATTGGTGGTGCTTTGAAAGAATCCAGGAGATGCGGTCACCACTGTGAAGTTGAAGATCAGGCTCTGGCCGCCGCCCAAAGTGACATAGAGCTGGGCAGTCCCGGCTAGCAATCGGCTGGGAACTTGGAAATTGATCTGAGTGGGGCTGGCGTAGACCAGCGGCGCCTGGGAGGAAACCTGCGATTGGCTCACAACCACGCTGGCTCCGGCTAGCGTCGTTGGGAGGGGAAGGCTTGGGGCGTTCAAGCTGGAGCTGGCTAAGCCAGTCCCGAAGATGGTCGCGAGCGACCCTGGTGATACCCGTGGCGCGAAGCTGGCCGCATCCGTGACTGCCTGGATTACGGAGGCTGCGTTCGCTGCCGCCAAGGGTATGAGGAAGAAGGGGATGAGTCGAAACAGGTTCAACTACGATTGACGCCTAGCGCAAAGAATCCGTTCAGAATAACTGGGCGAACTGGGTGAAAAGGCCCAACGCGTGGGGACAATCAGCTTCGGCGACAAGATCCGTTTCAGCTATCTTATTGACTCTTGGGCGCATGACGCTGGCTATCCAATTGCCCACCTTCGAAGCACGGATCGAGTTTCCTATGACTGCTATGACACTTAGCGAAACCCTGCATGAACATGCATTCACCGCTGGCTTGACCGAATCCCAGGTCGCGAAGCTGGCGGAACTCGCCCAAGAGGTGAGTTTTCAGGAGGATGAAGTGATCCTGGTGGCCGGGCAGCAATCCAAGCATTTCTATCTGCTGCTCTCCGGAAGTGTATGCATCGAGGTGGGTACGCGATCGTATGTCGTATGGGTGCAGATTCTCAAAGCGGGCGATGCGTTCGGGTGGTCGGCGCTTTTGGATCACCATGACACGCTCTTTCAAGTTCGCGCGCGTGAAGCGTCGCGTGCTTTGTGCCTGGATGGCGAACGCCTTTGCGCGGTCCTGCACGCCGACTCGGAACTGGCTGCGGAACTGCTGCGGCGGACTCTGAACCTAGTGGCTGGCCGAGTCCAGGCTACCGAGGCGCGGTTGGGCGAGATGTGCGGCGTGAAGCTGCCGTAACCGGCTCCCTCAGTCTCAGAACCCGTGAAAAAATAGGCGCCAAGCACCGACTCCCTCACGGTCGCGGTTCGGTAACGCTCTGAACCGTGGCGGCCGGGTCCACGTATTGACATTCTATAGGACTCGCTATAGAATGTCTACATGAGTGAGGCCGGTCCGAAGACCACGAATCTATTGCAAGGCACGCTGGATCTTTTGATCCTGCGTGCGCTTTCGCTCGAGCCGCTGCACGGGTTGGGCATCTCGCGGCGGATTGAGCAAATCACGCGGGGCACCTTTCAGGTGAAACCGGGATCGCTGTTCCCCGCACTCCACCGTATGGAAGAGGCGGGCTGGCTGGCGCCATCCTGGGGCGAGTCCGAAAACAACCGGAAGGCCAAGTATTACCGGCTCACCGCGGCGGGCCGGCGTCAGGCGCAAGCTGAGACGGAAGAGTGGCAGCGCATCTCGCTGGCCATGGCAGCCGCGCTGCAAGCCACGTAATGTCGATGGGCAGCCTGGCCTATCTGAGCCGTCTCTGGAACAATCTCACTCACCGGCGAAAAGTGGAGCGCGAATTGGACCAGGAAATGAGCGCCTACCTGAGTCTGCTGGCCGAGGAGTCATCGCCGCGCGAGGCCAGGCTTACGGCGGGTGGAATCGAACAGCTCAAAGAACAAGTGCGTGAGGTGAAGGCGGGATTCTTTATGCAAACCATTCTGCAAGATGTGCGATATGGCTGGCGCATGCTACGGCGCAGCCCTACCTTCACGGTGGTGGCGATTCTGGCGCTGGCTTTGGGCATCGGAGCGACAACTACCATCTTCAGCATTGTCTATGGTGTGCTGCTGCGTCCGCTGCCGTATCCCGCCGACGAGCGGATCGCGATGGTCTTCAATCATTTCTCTCCGCAGAACACCGATCATGGGACGCTTTCCCTCGCCGACTACCTAGATTGGAAGAAGGGCAACCACGCGTTCGAGAGTGCGGAACTATTTCGGACCGCGGTGTTCGATGTGACAGGGGCGAAGGAACCGGAGCAGGTGCAGGGCGTCTCATCAACCGCGGGATTCTTCTCAACGCTTCGAGTGCAGCCGCTTATGGGACGCATTTTTCTTCCGGGCGAAGATGCCGCGAATGCGGATGGCGTGGTGGTGGTGAGTGAGAACTGGTGGCGTAGCTCGTTGGGCGGCGATCCGGGAATCCTGGGAAAAAAGCTGAATTTGAATGGCGTTCCATCCACGGTGATCGGCGTCATGCCCTCCAGCTTCCACTTTCCCCGGCCGCCCTATAAACTCTGGACGAACCTACGGCTGATTCCTCCCAAGCGCCGCGGGCCGTTCGGATGGCGCGGACTGGCGCGCTTGAAACCGGGCGTGACGCTAGCCCAGGCGCAAATGGAGACCAACGGCGTCGGGCAGCGGATTCAGCAGGAAAATCCGCAGACCTATCAGCGGATGACGATGCCGGTGGTGCCGTTGCGCGATGAGCTTATCGGGAATGTCCGGACGGCGTTGCTGGCGTTTCTGGGTGCTGTCCTGGTACTGCTTGCAATCGCCGCGGTGAATGTGGCGTGCTTACTGCTGGCGCGAGCCACCGCCCGTGAGAAAGAAATCGCGCTGCGCGTTAGCCTGGGCGCCGGCAGCGGGCGGTTAATCCGCCAACTGCTCACTGAAAGTTTGCTGTTGTCAATTTTGGGTGGGGTGGCGGGCTGCGTTTTGGCTTACCTGGGGATTGCGGCGTTGCGGGCCTGGAATCCCGGGAATCTTCCGCGCATTGAGGATGTCCGGCTGGATGGAGTGGCGCTCGGATTTGCTCTTCTGGTTTCGGCAGTAACAGGTGTTTTGTTTGGCGTGGCGCCCGCCTTCCAGAGCGGACGTGACCGGCTGGCTTCCTCGCTTCGAGAGGGCGGCCGCGGAGGTACGGCTCGGGCAGGCCGGCGCCGGCTGCAAGCGGTCCTGGTGATGGGCGAACTCGCGCTGGCATTGATCTTGGTGACCAGCGCCGGATTGCTGGTCCGAAGTTTCGTTTTGCTGGGCCAGGTGCGCTCGGGTTCGCAGGCGCCGCCCGAGAATGTCTTGTCGATGAAAATCTCGCCGATTCCCTCTAAATACAGAACATCGGAGCAGATCATCCCGTTTTACAGCCGCGTACTGGAGCGGGCGAAAGCGACGCCGGGCGTGGTCTACGCCGGAATTTCCGACAGCCTTCCACCGGACCGGCAATACGATTACGATACGTTCGTGATTCAAGGGCAGCAGCTTGCGCCGGGCGAGACCAACCCCGCCGTTACGTGCCCGATTGTCAGCGCGGATTATTTCCGTGCACTCGGAATCCCGCTGGTGCGCGGCCGCTTTTTTACTGAGCATGACAATGGAGACGCGCCCGCGGTGGTGATCATCAGCGAATCCTTGGCGCGGCGCTATTTTCCGAATGATAATCCGATTGGGCGGCGATTGAAGGCGAGCGGTCCGGATCTGCACGATACGCCGTTTATGGAAATCGTGGGCGTGGTGGGGGGCGTGCGTTATACGGGATTGGATAGCGATCCGGCGGACGCTTATTATCAGCCTTATGCGCAAACGCTGTACTATCAGCGGACCAATTTAGTGGTGCGCGCGAATGGCCCAGCCGCTTCCCTGGCTACTTCGCTTCGCCGGGAA
The DNA here is from genome assembly GCA_036008345.1 of Bryobacteraceae bacterium. Classification (GTDB taxonomy): domain Bacteria; phylum Acidobacteriota; class Terriglobia; order Bryobacterales; family Bryobacteraceae; genus Palsa-89. The sequence goes on along the minus strand of DASYNU010000083.1, from coordinate 11,458 downwards.
ATCCGCGAGCTGGACGCGGATACCGTGGTAAGCGATGTAGTCACCATGGACGAAGCTCTGGGAGCTTCGATAGTTGGCCCGAAGTTTCGCACGCTGCTGGTAGGCGGCTTCGCGCTATGCGCGCTGTTGCTGGCCGCCATCGGCATTTATGGCGTGATCGCGTATTCGGTGGCGCAGCGCACGCAGGAGATCGGGATTCGAATGGCGCTGGGCGCGCAAAGATCCAAAGTGATCGGGCAAGTGGTGGCACAAGGTGTGCGGTTGGCGCTGGCCGGTACTGTCGTGGGAATTGCCGGAGCGCTTTTTGCGACGCGGCTGCTGGCTAGCCTCCTGTTCGCCGTAAAGGCAACGGATGTTCTGACGTTCGCGGTGGGTCCGTTGATTTTGATCGCCGTGGCTTCGCTCGCGAGCTTCCTGCCGGCATGCCGGGCGGCTATGGTGGATCCGGTAATCGCGTTGCGGCACGAGTAATACTCGACTCGTATCGTTAGCCGGCGAAGGCACGGACTCCCTCAGAAGCCGTGAAAAAATCGGCAGGAGCGGGTTGGCAGACGAAAGCGTCTGCCCCACATTGACGCACAAGGATTTGCGACCGGGTGGCACAGTGCGCTTTCGCCTGCGAACCGATTTTTTTCACGGCTTCTCACGGTCGCGGTTCAGCTCCGTTACCGAACCACGAGCGTAAGCGACCGGTGCTTAAAATTTTTCCACGGATTCTCACGGGCGCGTAGTAACGTGCTAGACAGACACGATTTTGTGTCACCGGATAGACGTTCAGTTCCGCAATCAATCCGAAACACCAATCAAAATCGTTTGGAATTCTCCGTGCGTTCCAATATAGTGATGATGGTGCTCACACGGACGATTTTCAAACGCAATGTCGCGCTTGTTGTTGCGCTATTAACCGGCGTTTGTGGAATCTTGCTGGTGGCCGTCACGCTTTGGAGAGTTTCCCGTAGCCTCAAAGCCGCCCAAGCGGGAGTTGCTCAATCGGGAGTTGTGGAATTCCGCGCGGTTTCGCTCGACCGGCCTTTGCCGGCTGGTTTTGAATCCATCAGCTCGCCGGCGCAGTTTCGCGATGCCGCGCTTTTTCGCGGACGCTTCTATTTGTGCGGTCCGTCGGGATTGTCGGCGTACGATAACAGCGGTTCACTCGCTGGGCGGTATCGGCCTGGTTTGGAATTGCCACCCGCGCCTTTGGCCGCGATGGCTGCCGGACCCCAAAACCTTTGGATCGCAACCGCAGGCCAGGGTCTGCTAGTCTTCGATGGCCACCGGTTCCTGCAGATTCGTCCGGATGAGCAGGCTTCGCGCAATATTACCGCTGTACTTCCGCTCGCGAGCGGGCGCGTGCTGCTCGGGACCGAAAAAAGCGGTGTACTCGTTTGGGATAGCAGAACGCTAGCTCGCTACCATCCCGCGCTGGCGGACCTTGAAGTGACGGCGCTGGCAGGATCTGAACCTGATCTATGGGTGGGAACGATTGGCCGCGGAGTCTTCCGCTGGCACGCCGGCCAGTTGGATCATTTCTCAGAGGGGCAAGGGCTTCCGGATCCACGCGTGTTGTCGCTTGCGGTCTCGGAGAATGCAACTTATGTGGGCACGGCGCTGGGAGTCGGCGAATTCAAAGACGGCCGGTTCACTCGCGTGTTGGCCGGCGGATTTCTCGCGAAAGCATTGCTCATAAAAAAGGGAGCGCTCGCGGTGGGCACGTTGGACGAAGGCGTAGTGACCGTCTCGCTAGCGGCCGAGACGCCGCGCCTGCGAAATGTTGCTGAGGAATCCGGATTGCAAGGCGTAGAGCGATTGTTGACTTTGGATGGGCGGACCTATGCGCTGGCGCGCGGCGGTTTGTATGAGCAATCCCTCGAAAGCGGAGATTTCAGAAAGACTCTTGACATGCCAGGAGCGGTGCTGGCGGACAGCAATATTTCCGCCCTGGATGTGGATCGTGCCGGGAGGCTCTGGGCCGGATACTTCGATCGCGGGTTGGACGTTCTGGATGCGGGTTTTGAGCGAGCCACGCACTTGGAAGACGAGCATGTCTTTTGCGTCAATCGGATTGTGCACTCAGACGATGGCGGAATGAGCGCTGTTGCGACGGCCAACGGACTGGTCCTGTTCGATGCCGCAGCGCATGAACAGCAGGTGCTGGGTAAAGCCGAAGGTTTGATCGCCAATCAAGTGACCGACGTGCTGTTGCGCGGTGACAGCCGCTCGCTCAGCATCACGGCGGCAACCGCAGCCGGCATCACCACTATCGATGCTACGGGAACCAGCAGCCTCTACGCATTCCACGGGCTGGTCAACAACCACGTGTACGCGCTGGCGGCAGATGGATCGCGCATTCTCGCAGGGACGCTGGGCGGGTTGTCGATCCTGGATTCCGGATTCGTCAGCGCCAGCTTCACCACCGCGAATTCCGGTCTCAAACACAACTGGATCACGGCCATTGTTCGAACCGGTGACGACTGGTTCATCGGAACATACGGAGCCGGCGTTTTGAAGCTGGATTCTGCCGGACACTGGTCGACGTTCGCCGATTGGAAGGCGCCAACTGTAATCAATCCGAACGCGATGCTGGTGACGGATCGCGCCGTTTTCGCCGGAACGTTGGGGCAAGGCCTGGCGATCTATAATCGTGCCTCCGGACGATGGAGGTTCCAGACTGCTGGCCTGCCTTCGTTAAATGTGACCGCGATCGCGCGCGGGAACGGCTATCTTTACGTCGGAGCGGACAACGGCCTGGTGAGGATTGCGGAGAAAGAGCTGGCAGGGCAATGAGTAACGGGTCAGTTTTCTTGTGGGGCTGGGCCATGCCCTGCCTCGCTCTTCGGCGAGTGATTTTGGGGTTCGAGAGAAACTCCTGGTTCCTCCTCAGGTTGTGCGAATGGCAGCAAAATAACCGTTGGCAGGGCATGGCCCTGCCCCACGTGGCGGTCGAACTAAGTGACATTACGTCAAGCAGTCCGGGTATGCGCCGATTGCCAATCGGCGCGCAGGTTGGCAACCTGCCCTACATGCTATGAGAATACTGTTGCCACTCATTCTGCTGGCGCGCCTGGCTTGGGGCGATGCGGGCGTGCTGCTGCCGGGCGACAAAAAAGAGCCGGATGCAGCGTGGCTATCTCTTGAAGAGATGACCATCGATATTCACATCGACAATGGCCACGCGCGCGTAAGTACGAAACAGATTTTCGCGAACCACCGGTCCAACACGCTGGAGGGCACGTATATCTTCGCGCTGCCCGGCGGCGCGATTGTTTCCGATTTCGCGGTGTGGGACGACGTCACTCGCATTCCTGGCGTGATCCTAGAGCGACGGCGCGCCGAAGAGATCTATCAACAGGCCAAGATGCAAGCCATCGATCCGGGCCTGCTGCAACAGGGCGAGCGCGATCTGGACGAAGCCAGCCGCAGCGCTGTGTTCAGCGCGCGCATCGTTCCAATTCATGCTTTTGGAACCAAGCGCCTGGAAATGGAATATCAGGAAGACATTCCGGTGGAGCGATTCGAATCGCTGCTGGCAGTTCCGCTGCGCCCGGATGCGTATCGCGCACAGACCGCCGCGCATCTTTGGATTAAGTTGGAGCTGGACTCGGCGCACGCGCTGCGTGACTTTCAGATTGTCAGCAAACAGTATCCGATGCAGATACGGGACCGCACGCCGCATCACGTGAAGGCGGATTTCGAGGGTCACAATGTCGCGCTGTCCGAGGATTTCGCCGTGAAGTATGTACTGGACGCTGCCGTGGGTGATCATCTGGAGATCCTGACGCATCGCGATCCGGCGCAACCTCTGCCGGATGCAGCCGATACCGCGCCAGGAATTCCGGCAACGCTTCAGACTGCCGTGCGGGAACCGGGTTTCTTCGAGGCATCGTTAGTGATCGGGGCAAGGCCCGCCGAAGCTGCTGGCCCCCCGAAAACGGTGATCGCGCTTTTCGATAATTCACTCTCCATGCAGTGGGAGAAGCTGGATCGCAACTTTCAAGCCCTGGAGAGCTTGCTGCATTCCCTGAAGCCGAGCGACCGTTTCAACCTGCTGCTCTTTAATACCGATGTAGCAGAGTTTGCTCCAGCGCCTGCATCCGCCACGCCCGATCAAATTGAGAAAGCGCTGGCGATGGTCCGTAGCAGCCGATTGCGCGGTGGCACGGATCTCGAAAAGGTTTTCGATGCGGCTCTGAAGCAATCCGCGGCGGATACGTACGTGGTTCTGTTGAGCGATGGCGAAGCCACGCGCGGCATCATCCAGAACGGCAAGCTGGCAGCCTGGTACGCGGCGAAATGGAAGCAGAAGCCTGCCGGCCAGCGTCCGCATACGTACATTTATGCTGTCGGCGACGATGCCAACATGCCTCTGCTTCGCATGCTGGCGCGCAACGACGGAGTGCTGGAATGGGTGCGATCCACGGAGCCGGCCGATTTCAAGCTGAAAGCGTTCCTCGCCAAGATCGGCCAGCAGCCCGTGCAAGGTTTGCAACTTGGCGCGGCGCCGGATGCGAGCGTCAGCCTGGTATACGCGCTCGAAGACAGCACCTTTCCAGGGTCGGTGAAGAATTGGGTGGGCGAATACAAACGCGCGATTCCGAAAGTGGATTTCACGGCTCGGAGCATGCATGCTATCGCAACCCTGCCGGCGGTAGAGACCAAGCATCCGGAGCTGCCGCGCATGTGGGCCAAGGCACGGGTGGACGCACTGCTAGAGAAAATCGAGCGCGAAGGCGAGGATCAAGCCAGCATCGACGAGATCATACGCCTGGCGCGCAAGTACAAATTTGTGACGCCGTACACCTCGTTTCTCGCGGCGCCGCGCTCGTTACTGCGGCCGCGCCTGATTCGTCCCGGCGATCCGGTGCTGCGCGTTAAAACCGATCCGTCGATCGTTTCGGTGATGGCGCTGTTTCCGTTCGGGCCGGTGAAGGCGCTGCGATTCCTCAAGGATGAAGACACGTGGCAGACGCGATTCTTGGCTCCCGCGGATCTCGAAGATGGGTCATATCGAGTGCGATTGATTTTGCGCGATCGAGTGGGACACGTATATCGCGAAGCGAAGACCTTTGTGATCGCGAGCAAGCCGCCGCTGGTGCGAGTAAAACTCGACAAGCAGTTGTTTCGCCGGGGCGAGGCGGTGCGTCTGCGAGTGAGTGCTTCAGAGACTACGCGAACCGTTGTTGCCAGAATGTACGGCGCGCAGCCGGTGTACTTGCGGTGGAATCCGGAGATGGCTTCCAACACGGGAGAAATGCTGATTCCTGCGTACATGGCGCCCGGGAAATATGTTTTGACAGTTACGGCTGAGGACTTCGCGCACAACATCGGAAGCCGGGAGGTGCACATTGAAGTGGCGCCGTAGAGGTTGGCAGGCTGAAGGCCTGCCCCACATCCTAACCTGTTTGATCCTGGTTGCCGCGTGCGTGGCCGGCCGCGCCGAACTTGGACGCTGGGTGCAGGACATCGCATCTCCTAGCCGTTTGGAAGCTGTCTTCTTCCGCGCCGTCGCGCTACCTGCGGGAGCGGTCGAGATTCTTCGCCCACCGAAAGAGACCCGCGCGGAACTGAGCAAGCTGATTGTTGCTGCGCCTGCAGAGGGCGCTCTCTATGCCCTGCGTGCCCGCGAAGAGGAATTGCAGCTTGATTTCAAGTCCGCTGAGATCGATTGGAAGAAATCGGGGCAGCTTTTGGATATCGCGGATTTCTATCATCGCCGCATCCGTCCAAGGGATGAAATCGCCGCGCTGGAATCGATGGGGAAAGCACCATCGGCCACCGTGGAGCGTCTGACGCCGCCCTCGCAGCAACAATCCTGGAAGGCATTCGAGCGGATGCTCGCAGTCATCCATGAGCAGGCCTTGCCAAGCGAATTTGCGGCGAACACATATCGCGCCTGGATGACGCGCTATCCGAATGAAGCGGCGATTTACCACCAACTTTTCGACTACCTCAACGGCCAGAAACAGTTCGATGACGCGGAGAAATTGATCGCCGATTATCGAAAGGCATTTCCCGCGGATGAGACCTATCCGATTCAAGCTGGCGCGGCAGTGGCGTGGAAGCGCGGCGCGTTGGAGGATGCTATCAAGATTTACGACCAGAGTTTCCGCCCGCTCTGGCCGCCAGAGCTGGTGAAAAGCTATTTCGATCTGCTCAAGGAAGCGCACGGATTGCGCCGCTACTTACAGGAAGCGCGGGCACAGGTAACAGCCAATCCCACGGATCTGGGCGCGGCCGCGCGCGTTTTTTATTACTACCAGCAACAGGGCAACCTGGCCGCGGCGCAGCGCGCGCTCATTGAATACCGGCTGCGCAAGGAATCGCAGAAATCGGCCTGGAGCGCGGATGAATTGCTCACCTTGTCGCAATTGTTTGAAGGCGTCAGCAATTACGATGAAGCCGCCCGCAGCTATTACGCGCTCTACAGCGTTCCGGGCGCCGATGCCGCGGCTCAGGAGAAGGCGCTGGCAGGCATTCTGAATTTGTTGCTGAGTGTTCCCGAACAGGGCCTTCGTTTGGGTGCGGGCGACCTGACTCTCTATAGCGACATCGCGCAACTCGATTCCGGCCCCGGATTTCTGAATGGCGTGCTGTCGCTGTTGTTCAACTCGACCGCTCCGGAGAGTCATTTTTCAACCGAAGACAGCGCCAGCGTGGCGTACTTCCATCGTGCCAAAGCCTCCGAGGTGGTGCGTCTTTTCGATTCCCGATTTCCGGGGTCCACGGAGCGGCCCCGGATGCACGCGAGGCTCATCGATGCCTACGCGACATACGGAGATAACGAGGCAGTGATTCACGCCGGGCGTGAGTTTCTCAACGCATTTCCGAAGGCCGCCGAACGAACTCAAGTGGCCATCGCGATGGCCGATGCGTACGCGCGCACCAACCAGGCGGCGCAGGAATTTGCTCTCTACGACGATCTTTTGAAAGAACTCGCGGCAGCGGCGGATGGAGTGCCGATTGGTGAACCGGCAGCGCAGGAGCCGGCTTCGGGCCAGACCGCGCAAGCGCAAACGGCGCGGTCGCCCGAGTATGCGCGCATTCTGGATCGCTACATTTCGCGATTAGTTTCTCTGAAGCGGCTGCGGGACGCACTGGCACTCTATCGCCGCGAGATCGATCGCAACGCGAACGACCCCGGCTTGTACGAAAGGCTGGCGGCATTCCTGGAAGAAAACAAGCTGGGCTCCGATGTCGAGCAGGTTTATCGGCGGGCCATGGCGCAATTCTCCGATCACGGTTGGAGCCACAAGCTGGCACGCTGGTACCTGAAGCAGAAGCGGACGGCCGAGTTCGATCAGCTCACCCAGGACGTAGTGAAGATTTTCTCAGGGCTAGAGCTGGAAGCTTATATTCGCGATGTCACCAGCGGGCAAACTTTAGCGCCGGTTCTCTACCGGCAGGTGAATCTGTACGCCCACCAGCGATTCCCGCACGATCTGGCGTTCGTGCGCAATCTACTGATCGCTTATTCGCAGCGGGGAACAGCGGACGGTGCGGCGTCCGAGGCGCTGCTGCGGAAATATTGGTTCTATTCGAGCGATTTGCGCGATCGATTCTTTGAGCATCTGTCGACCACTGGGAAACTGGATGCAGAACTCGCGGCCCTCAAGAACGCTTCGCCGGCGAATCCAGGCACCCAGCAGTTCGTCGCCGAAGCTTCGGGATGGAAATCGCATTTTGAAGAAGCGGCGCCGGTGATGCAGGCGCTAGCGGCGGATTTTTCAGCGGATGCGGACCGCGCCAATCGCGCAGCGTCCATCTTCCGCTCGCTCGCCACCTATGACGCTCCCGGCGATATTCACAATATCCGGATAGCTGCTGGAATCGAGCGGAACTTAACGCTCGCCGCGCCGGGCGATAACGCAGCTCTCACGCGCCTGGGCGAAATCTACGCGGATCGTGAGTTGTTCTCGCGCGCGAAACCGGTTTGGGATCGAATCCCGCAGATTCAGCCTGGTATGCCGAACGGGTATCTGGAAGCAGCCACCATTTTCTGGGATTATTTCCGCTACGACGACGCCCTGCGCCTGTTGAACGACGGCCGCAAGAAGCTGGCGGATCCGACGCTCTACGCTTATGAAGCCGGAGCGATCTATGAAAACCAGCGTGACTATAAACGCGCGCTGGCTGAATATTCGAAGGGTGCGCTCGCCACGCCCGAAAATTCGCAGGCCAAGGCGCGATTGATTCGGCTTGCGCAACGGAACCGCGACCGGGATTATATCGAGCAGCTAACATCGCAGCAGGCCTCGGGTGCGAATCCAAGCGTCAATGCAGTTTCGCTGCGCGTTGGTTTGCTATCAGCCGAGAATCGAAGAAAGGATCTGGAGCAGTTCCTGCTTGAGCTGGCGGATCAGGCCGGCTCGCTCGAGCTGGTCGCGTACTTAGAGCAAACCGCAGTTCAAAACAGTTTCGAAAAGGTGCAGGAACACACTATCCGGCGTCAGATCGCGCTGCTCACCGACCCGGTGGAGCGGATGCATGAGCGGATTGTGTTGCTGCGATTCTATGAAGGCCGGAACGAAATCGCGAGCGCCAAGCAAATTGTCGCGGAGCTGTACAAAGAAAGCCCGACGATCCTGGGCGTGGTGCGGGCCACGGTGGATTTCCACTGGCGCAACAAGAGCGAGAAACAAGCCATCGATGTGCTCATGGAAGCTGCGGGAGCGGCGCAGCCATCTTATCGCAAAGTATTTACTTTCGAAGCGGCGCGCAAGGCAACAGACGCCCGCGATTATGAGCGCGCCCGAACTTTGCTAGCGGGCTTGGTGAAAGACGATCCGTTCAATTCCGAATATCTGGCTGCTACCGGCGACACCTATGCGCGGGAAGGGAATGACGCCGGCTTGCGCGATTTCTACACAGCCAAGCTGAAGGAGATTGTTAGTGCACCGATTTCCGCCGGGGATCGCACGGAGAAAGTGGCGGGGCTGCGCCGCGGCTTGATTCCCGTCCTGACGCGCTTGAAGGACTACACCGGCGCGATGGATCAATACATCGAGATCATCAACCGGTACACGGAGGACGAGTCGCTGGTGCGCGAAGCGTCGTTATATGCCGCCAGCCACAGCCGCGCGAAACAGTTGACTGCGTATTACGCGAAGACAGAAAAGGATTCGCCGAAAGATTATCGCTGGCCCATGACGCTGGCGCAAATCCAGACGGCCCTTGAAGATTTTCCCGAAGCCATTGCCGAATACCGGCGCGCCTCGGATATTCGGCCGGATCGCGTGGATTTGTACACAGAACGCGCGTCGCTCGAAGAGCGCCTGCTGCGTTTCGATGACGCCACGGCTACTTACGCTAAGTTGTACGACTTGAATTACCACAACTCGCAATGGATGGAGAAAGTGGCTGAGATCCGCGCGCGCCAGGGACACAACGATGAGGCAGTTGCGGCATTGCGGCGGGCTCTGATGGAAGGGCGCCCGGAGCGTCCGGAAGTTTTCTTCGCGATGGCGGAAAAGTTGGAATCCTGGGGGCTGGTGGCGCAAGCGCGCGACTTTGCCGGCAGAGGCGCATCCGCCGCAGGCGACGATCTGGCAGCAGATTTCCCGTCGGGTGCTCAGCTTTATGCGCGATTGATGACGCGCGAGCGCGCGTACGACAAGGCGGACGTCACGCTGGCAAATCCTGTTCCGATGGGAACGGCGGTGGCAGCATACTTCGCACCTGAAGAGAAACAGGCTTTCGCGACTTTTCTGCGCGGAAAGCTTGGGAAGGCCACCGCGGAGAGTATTGCTGCCCTGATGCCTGCAGCCGAGAGTGCCGGCCTGGCCGATCTCAAAGCAGAATGGCAGAACCAACTCTTGACTACGAGTCCAGGTGGTCCCACGCAAGCGCTGATTGAGATCCAGCAAAGTCGCTTGCATTATTCCGAACTGGCGCGCCAGCTTGAGGCGTACTGGAAGATTCTTTCACCGGAGCGTCGTGAGGGGATCTTGCTGCAGGCGGCGGAGAATTACCGGCTGGCTGGCGACACAGCCGACGAATTACGTCTGTTGAACCGTTTATCGGGTCAATTGTCGGGCGCCTTGATCACGCGATATGCGGAGTTGTTGAGTAAAACGCCGGAACGGTTTTTAGCTGTCGTGAAGTCGGGTAATAGCAACGTTCGAAATGAATTTGCGAGCTACGCCCTCGACAATTTCATTCCTGCGAGAGCGCTCGAAGTAATCGCGGCGCGCGGCACTGGCCAGTTACCAATTTGGAATCGAGCATACACCGGACTGGCTGGACTGTATCTTGCAAGTTCGGCGCCGCAAGTGAATGCGGCTTTTCGCGACGCGCTGGGAACTGGAACAATCGGGGAACGCATCGGCAAGCCCGCGGATCGCAACGCGCAACTGGCGGGCGATCTGTGGTTTTACTACGGCTCGCGGTACGGCGAATATCTGGATGTAATCAAGCAGGGCGATCCGGAAGATTATCTGCCGGCTACGCTCGAAGCCACTCCCGGCCACGCGGATGCGTACTTCACGCTGGCCGAGTATTATCGCGAATCGGGCAAGCCGGAGCGCGCTCTGGTGGACTTCGGGAATGCGCTGCAGTTGGATTCGAAGCGCGCCGACGTACACGATCGCATGGCGCTGATTTACTGGCAGCAGAACAAGCGCGACGAAGCTACGCGGGAATTCAAGACTGCGCTGCAGGCATTCGCCCGTGAGGAAGACGCCCGAATCCGCGAAGATTTCTGGCGATCGCTCGCGGCCACACTCGAAGACGTCGGACAGTGCAAAGTATTCGAAGCGGTGCGGCCGGAAGCGGATCGTGTCCTGCGGACCTATGTTCACCGCAACGGAAGCTACCAAGTGGATGTTTTGCTGCGCGCGGCGTTGAAGGCCGCGGGCGATCCAGCTAGCGGTGTCGCCTGGATTGTGGACTTGGCGAAGAGCGCCCCGGACCCGGCCGAATTTCTCGGAACCATCGTGAAGCAGGGCTGGATTCCGGAAGAGCAGCGGCCGGTAGTTTACACGGCGTTGATCCAGGGCGCAAAACAAAAGCTGGATAACACGTTTGGAGAGGCGAGAGGTTGGGCTGAAACCGAATTGCGAAACCGGCAGCTGGAATGGGTGGGGTATCTGATCGATCACAAACAGACGCAGGCGGCGGAACGCGCGCTGGCGGATATTCCGCAAGATGTAAGAAAGATGCGAGTCGGCGAAGTGGAGATTCTGGAAGTGCGCATCGCGGCGCAGGCCGGCACTTTGAAGGCTCTGCTGGAACGTTTCGCCAAAGAAGACGCGCCCACACGGCCGCTTGAAAGCTTGCAGAACGTGGCCACCGATCTGAAGCAGAAGGGCGAGAACGCCGCGGCGCGCCAGGTCCTGGAATTCGTTTACAGCCGGCAGATCGAATTGTTCCAATTCTCGGCCGCAACTTTTCTTGGGCTGGCTGAAATCCGTTTGGAGCAGGGCGACACAAATGCCGCAGTCGCGCTGCTGCATCGAATGACGCT
>DASYNU010000082.1:0-3065 GCA_036008345.1 Bryobacteraceae bacterium | reverse complement strand
GAGCACCTGGAGAAGACTTTCGCGCTCTGTTCGCAGTTCAATCCGCGGCCCAGCTAAGACTACCGCGGATGCGTTCATCATTGCGTTCCACGCCGGGGTCAAGTCCCTAAACACACCTCCAGAGGTCCTGTTTTTCTGCTGGATTGAGTCTCTTTTCTGCAGTTTTCTTGCCGCCTCCTTCGCGACAATCATCGTGGTCCGGAAGTGGACCAGACGGATTGCGCCGCCCTCCTGGCCGTAGACGGCAACGAGTCGAAGATGCGCTTGAGATTCCTTCCCGTTGCGCGATGATACGGTCTTGGTCGCAGCCGTGAGGATTGCAACTGGACCTACAACCCGGACAACCGCGTCTTCGAGTTCAATCGAGTGGAACTTCAACCCCTGTTCTCGCAGGTCCTTTAGAACCTGTTGTTTATTCAAGACGGAGCCGTCGGGCCGAACCAGCATATATATCTCTGAATAGATGCCCTCCAATGCGCCGTAGTCCTGTTGTATCAGTGCCCGATTAAAGCCTTCCGAGTGAAGCTGAAGTACCTGTTCGGCTGTCATTTCTCCCCCTTTTTACTGCAAGGAACCGTTCCCACTTTGCCTACGGCCGCCCCATAACGTGGAGGTGTGCGTAAGGCGAACCCGCCCACATGATGTACGCGCCGGTATCGCGATGGGTCACCGGCAGTCCGGTGGCCCTAGGATCGAAGGGCCACATGATCATCCAATGCGGGGGAACGGTGATCGGCGGACTGGTCTTATCGTACGGATCGGAATCGCTGCGCTGGGTCGCGCCGGCCAGCATGTAGGTGATTCCAGGAACCACGTTCGTCGGCTTCGGTTTATGAGCCTTGAAATCCGCCGACCATTGCATGGACGCGGCATCCGCGCACATCGCCGGATCGCCGATGACTTTCGGATTCCCCGGCATGCACGTGAAGCCGTTGTTCCCCTCGCGCAGCACGACCGTTTTTCCGTTCGAATCCGTGTCGACAATGCGCGCCGACTTGGCGATCTCCAGGGGACCCGCAGACATGGCGCGCGCGATCCTTGCTTGAACCGACTCGGTATCGTCAGCCGCGGACAAAGCGAGCAGCACACCGAAAAAGCAGATCACTAGTATTACTGTGTTAAAAAAGAACAATTTGATGTAGAATTGTTTTCGTGGGATCACGCCTCTCTTCGCCAGGCCCACAGCAGAGGCGCTTCGCGGCATATATTGAGGGCCTGGCCAACGCCGCGGGGCATGCCGATCGGCACACGCCGTTGAAGAACTATTGCGCCGGATTGTTGTTGCCGGGCGAACGTAAGAGCGTCGAGCCGATGGCAGCGCGCTTGGCTCCACACGATGTTCGTCGCATGCACCAGTCGCTGCACCACTTGGTGGCGGACGCCCCCTGGAACGATGAAGAGATGCTGGCCCAGGTGCGGCGGGATGTGTTACCGGCCATGCAAAAGCATGATCCCGTGGTGGCGTGGATCGTAGATGATACGGCTTTTCCGAAACAGGGGAAGCATTCAGTGGGGGTTGCCCGACAGTACTGTGGTGAGTTGGGCAAGTCGGATAACTGCCAGGCGGCGGTGAGTTTGTCGCTGAGCACATGGAATTGCAGTTTGCCGATCGCGTGGCGGTTATACCTGCCGGAAGTGTGGTGTGAGGATGCCGAGCGCTGCCGACGAGCGGGCGTTCCGGAAGAAATTAGGTTTCGAACCAAGCCAGAGATTGCCCTCGAGCAGATTCGGCAAGCGATGAAGCAAGGGGTTCCCGTAGGCGTGGTGCTGGCGGATGCGGGGTATGGGAAGGGAACGCAGTTCCGCACTGACCTCACCCAACTCGGACTGCAGTATGCAGTGGGCATTGAGTCTAACGCCACCGTCTGGGAACCGGGACAACAACCATTGCCGGCGCCAGCACCAAAGCCAGGTCGGGGTGCCCCCCCAAGCGTCTGCAACGCAATGCGGAACATCAGCCCATTTCAGTGAAGCAATTGGCCCTCAGCTTACCCTCGTCGGCCTGGAAGCAGATCGGGTGGCGCCAGGGCACAGAAGGAACTTTGCGCTCTCGGTTCGCCGCCGTCCGCGTGCGTCCCGCGCATCGCGACTACAAGCGCACCGAGCCATATCCGGAAGAATGGCTTTTGATCGAATGGCCGAAAAAGGAATCGGAGCCCTCGAAATACTGGCTATCCACTCTGCCGGCGAAGACCTCACTGAGGTCTCTGGTGAAGATCACCAAACACCGTTGGATCATCGAACGCGACTACGAGGAACTCAAGCAGGAGTTGGGATTAGGCCACTATGAAGGGCGGGGTTGGCGCGGCTTTCACCATCACGCGACCTTATGTATTGCCGCATATGGGTTCCTCGTGGCCGAGCGGAACCGTTTTTCCCCCTCAGCCCGCGCCGGCCATGTTGGACTATCAGCCCCGGCGGAGCCGCTGCCGGACTTCCGCCCGCGTGGGTCGCCGCGTCCGCCCCGAACGGCATAATCCTCAATCGATCGCCACCTTGCGGATTGCCATCGCCCGCCAACTTCTCCAGCAGTTGCCTCACTGTCCCTTCTCTGGGGCCAAACCGTCCGGCTGATCCTCGGCGTCAATGTCAGCTTCGATCACACAAGATGCAGGGCGGGAATGATTGGGCGCCGTGCGCCAAGCGTCCTCCCGTAACTTTACCTGGCCGAACTTCTCCAGCGCGGTGCAACGCCAGTTTGCCGGGGATCCCGGTGCTTCCAGCCCGCTTTCGCTTTCCCCACCATACTGGTAACACAGCACCCGAAACTCTCCCCCTCTATTTCGGCCCAATCGATGCGGACAAAACAACCGAGGCAACCCTTTATAAACAGCCTCGATCGGACGTTTGCTCGCTATCGCCGTCCAGATCAGCTGATAAATGTCCTCAACCGTCTGAATGTTCGCTCGGACGACACCCATCTCTCCTTCCAGACTAGCTGATAGGCCTCTCGCGCTGGCAAATCCAACAAATAGCGATATTTATAACATAGTAATACTAGCGTGCTACGCCGAACGAGTTTTCGCCGGGCCATCCTGATCGCTGGCAGTGGCTGGGCGCCCTTG
>DASYNU010000081.1:0-35344 GCA_036008345.1 Bryobacteraceae bacterium | reverse complement strand
CGGCGGACTAGCGCGATCGGGATTCGAATGGCGCTGGGGGCAATGCGTGGGCAGATTGTGGGGATGGTAATGCGCGAGGTGTTGGTGGTTGCGGCGGTTGGAGTGGTAGCGGGACTGGGCGCGGCGTGGGGGACTACGCGGTTCGTAGAATCGTATTTATTTGGGATGAAGCAGCATGACCCGGCGGTGCTGGCGGGCGCGGTGTTGGTGTTGATCGTGGCCGTGGGTGCGGCGGGGTTTGGGCCGGCGTGGCGGGCAGCGCGGATTGATCCGCTGGTGGCGCTGCGGCATGAGTAGTGTTCAGGATTTGGCAGGTCGGGGACCTGCCCCACGACCTGCGCCACGCATGGCTAGGCGGCGGACTTCGAAATTGTCGTACTTGCCGGGCTTTGCGCCGGGTACTTCGTAGATCATCCAGCCGGCGGCGAGACGGCGTAGGGTGCTGGGTGGCGTTCGATGATTCGGGTCGGCGCGCAGTTTTTTTTCTTCGGATTTCAAGAGGTGTCCCACTTTGGGATCGGTGGGACGAAATCCTAGCTTGCGGTAAAACCAGAAGGCTCCGGAATCGATGGCTTCGGGGTTGTGGAGTCCAATTTGATAGGGATCTACCGCAAAGTAGTTCACGCCCAGGAGTTGGCGGAACAGATGGAGCAGGCGAGCGTAGAGCCAGGCGGTCTCGCCTTCGCGGAAGGTGTAGTAGAGATTGAAGCCGACCTCCATGCGATCGAACAGGGTGAGGCATTCGATGTAGCCGATGGGCACGGCGTTCTTGAAAAACATTCCAGCGTGATAGGTGCGCAGGGGCAGCCGGTGCTGCTTAGGAACGCCCGCGACGAACACTTCGACGCCGCGTCCCAGCTCGGTGTGGATTACGCTGGCGGGGTCGCCATACGTGAAGCCGTGCAGCTCGCGATAGCGCATGGCGGAGGTTTCGCGCGCCAGGTCCAGAAACTGCTCACCGCTGGCGCGGTTGAGTTTGCGGATGGCGAGCTTGGGTGATTCGAGCTCGGGGGCGATGGATACTTGGGCGCGTTTTAGCAGCGGACCATCGTGATAGAAAAACTTGCGTACGCCGGACAGGTGGATATTGGAGCGGGTCATGGATCCGTGGCCGAGGGTCCAGCGAATGGCAATCTTTGCTCCAGCGTAGAGTTCGGCACGCTCTTCGGGCGTGATGGGAAATTCCTGGATGCGGGAAATCAGCCATTGCAGATCGCTACCGCGGCCTTTTTTCGCGGCGCGAAACCAGTCCAGATAGGGAATGTTGGCTTCCACTAGGAGATCCTCGGCGAAGAATGGATGCAGGCGGCGCAACAATGGGCCGAGCAGGGTGGGATCGGTGGAGTCCCAGTCGATGGCGACGCGAGTGGGATGCTGGTGCGCGAGCCAGCGTGCGATGTCGTACGTAAAGATGGCGGAGAACGCAGTGCCTGAGATTCCGGAAACGTCCGGTTCTTCGAAGGGTTCAAGGTCCGCTTCAGAACGCCTGAGGCGGGCAACGCGTTCGTGGAACCCGGCTAAAAGCGTAACGGCGAGGCGGCGAATTTCCTCACTCGCGGGATGGGCGCGGAAAAAAAGCAGCGACTCGTGGAATCGGATCAATGATTGAGCGTCTGGAAAAACACGGCGATCTAGCGTGGAGAGCAGCTTTGCGGTGTGGGCTTGGGCGCCGGGATCGAATTGGCGCTTAGCGGCTTCGAGGCGGTCGAGGAGGGTTGGGAGGGTGGTGGAAGAATTCATGGCGTGCGAGGGGGACACCCCCAGCCTTTGGTCGGAATCATCTCAATACCTTCCCTCGTGACCATGCTGACGTGTCCGATCCATTCGCGCTCGGCGTGCAGCATTGCCACGACGAGCGGTTGCAAGTTTTCCGGAACCGCGGGATGGACGCGAAACAAAATGACACCAGAATGTCGGAGACCATCTGGTCGTTGAAGCGCTAGTTGCCAAAAATCCTTGTCGAGCGTCAGGATCAATCGGTCGTCTGCCTCTGCGCGTTCGATCAGCCGTCGATCCGACAAGCCGGGACAATCGGTGCGGACCCAAACTACGTCGTGATCTTCTTTTCGGAGGGAATCAACAGTGGGACGAGGAAAGTTCTCATCCGCCAGGAATTTCATCAGGCGGGGATCGGATAGGCTTTGTATTCGTGTGCCAGGTAGCTCGCATAGGACAGGCAGGCGAGGATGTCTTCCCTGGCCAAGCCCGGATAGTTCGAGAGAATCTCGTGCTCAGACTGACCAGCCGCCAGCAGTTCAAGGATGAGTTCGACGGCAATGCGCGTGCCTCGAATCACGGGCTTTCCAGCCAGTATTTCGGTATCGACGATAATGCGTTCTGGCCACGGCATGATCCCATGATACATCCGCCGACTTGGGTTAGGATTCTGGGCCTGGACTAAATGGAAGCGGACCGCCTCGAACAAGGGGAGGGTTTTGCCAACACCAGAAACAGACAGGCCCGAACAGCTGCCATCCCCGGAAACGGATCAAGAGCAGATTCTTTTTACTCCTGAGCAAGAGGCCGCCTTTCGCGCGATCGGCGAGCTAAATTCCATTCCACTCGAGGACTTCGCCACAGTGCGTCGATTCGAGGCTGCGTGGGACCTCCTCGCATTCTTACATTCATACCCCTTGAAGGAGCATCGTTGGGCATTTCGCGGCCAGGCTAATGCTACCTGGAAATTGGAGCCATCCATTGAACGGCTCCAAAAGGCGCATCACGACACTTTCAGGATGCATGCTGAAGAATACGTTCGGCAAGCTTTTAAGCGGCGCGCCCATCATTACGTGCAATATCTTCCTGGTGAGAAGGAGGAGCTTGAATGGATGGCACTGATGAGACATCATGGGGCGCCAACCCGCCTCCTGGATTGGACACGATCGCCCTATGTCGCCGCTTTTTTTGCAGTAGCGGAGGCCGGAGAGGCGGCGGAGTCTGCAATATGGGCGATCGACATAGATGCCGTCAAGACCGAGGCCATAAACCTACTGAGCGACAGCGGAGTGATAGGGAGGCCGGAAGGGCGCGACTTCTCGTTCAGCGATCCTGAAGTGTTCGATCGGGTGTTTTTGCACGAGACGAGTCCTGCAATTGTGGCTCCTGTTCAGCCGCTCAAGACGAACGAGCGCGCCACTTCACAGCAGAGCCTGTTTCTTTGCGCGAACGCTTCACAATGCGAATTCGAATTCGCGCTGAAACAGGTGCTGAAGAGCGGCTGGGACAGGTATGAGGCATGGCGTCTTGAACACCATCCCAAAGAAGAACTGTTCAAGCCCGAACTATTGTTCAAGCTATGCATCGCACCCAAGGCCCGTAGCGAGCTGCTGAGAGAGCTCTATCGAATGAACATCAACTACGCGACCCTCTTTCCAGGACTCGACGGCTTTGCCCGGTCGCTAGGAACCAACATTACCGTCTCTGGTTTCACGTATATCGTCGGCGGCGACCACTTTGATTCACGTGTGTAAGGTGTGTAGCCTCGGGACTTGATGCTATTTTATTTGGAGGAGCCACGGCGCAACTAGCGGGATTTCAAGGATTGAATGGGGGTCCACCGGCAGCGGGCGATGGCAGCTGCCGGCGGATTGGGCTCTTCTCTTTGGCAGCGCATGAAGCTGCCCTACCTGCTACTGTCTTGCGTGGGAGCGGCCGCCGCCTTGGGTTAGCTTGTAATCGGCGGGGACTTGAAACAGTGCGGCGTCGGGCTCAGCCCGGCTGACATTGGTCAGCTTGTAAGTGGACACTCCGGTTCGGGGATCGTTGGTGGTGCTCATCACCGTGGTTTGCAGATCGTGCGAATACCAGCGTTCCGTCACGATCTGGAGCTGGTGCTCATTGCCGATCTGGCCCGCCGCAATCGTTCGCGTAATCCGCATCCCTTGGACCGTCAAGCCTTCCATGGTCTGGGTGCCCAGCTCTTCCTTCTTAACCTGAGCTTCTGACCTCGAATGCGTCTCTCTGGCCCGAGGTTCGGATGCGCCGGACGCCGCGGAATCTAGAGTGAAGTTCCTCGGTTGGGACACGTGGGCGGTTTTACTCGCCGGGTCCAGCATGTAGCTTGAGCCAGCCACCGGATCGTGAATGAAGACGGCCTTCGACGAGGCCGTGGAACCGGCCAATGCGCCGATTGTGCCGATGAATTCCTCCCGGCGCGAGCGTCCTTCGCTATCGCGCGCGATCGAAGACGTGTTGGAGCGCTGTATGTGGCTGCCATCCGCCAGCGTTTGGGTGAATTGCGTAACGGACACGGCGGAGTAGGGCGCACCCTTCACAACTTTCTGCTCGCCCATATGGGCATGCATATAGAAGAAATCGCCACCACCGTGAGGGGGAGGGGGCGGCCCTTGAGCGATCGCCACAGTGCCCAAGAGCACGCCCAAAGCAAAAGTAAAGCGTAGCTGAATCATTTCTTAATCTCCTCGGTTGAAACTTAATTACTGTACAAAACGAACTCCCCGCGCCAAGCCGTCCTGACCCAGCAGCATGTCTGCCTGGATGGATTCAGCGGCGCGGTCATCGCTCACCGGCAAACCCATCAGCCGCAGGGACGACATCGGCAACTGAACGCGCACAATGGTGGCGCTCTCTATGGGAGGCAGATCATCGGCATCCGGCAGCGAATAGAAATTGAGGGTGGCTTCATTCATGGCAACTTCGGCGCCTCGCTCATACGTTGGGGTTAAAACAGTGGGCTTTACTGGACTCTGCGTCGCCGCGACCTTGTTCAGCGCAAGCGCCGTTCCCACTCGAGCCAAACTCGGCGCGGGAACCACCGGCGCGCTGCGAACCCACAGCATTACTCCTAGACAAGCGGCAACGGCAGCAGCTCCGACGCCCAACCGGCGATTGCGCCGCCGCACGCGCGACCGTCTGCGCAATTCGCCCACTAACCGTTCTTGGATCCAGGCGGGCGCTTCGCGCGGACCATCCGCGGCCAGGCCTCGCAGCCCTTCCGTAAGTTTTAAATCGTTATCGTTCATACCGCACACCTCTCTTCGGCCCGCATCTTTTCGGCCAGTAACGCGCGCGCCCGGTGCAACCGCGAGCGTATGGTTCCAATGGCGCAATCCAGCGCCGTTGCGACCTCTGCATAATCCAATTCATGCAGATCGCACAGCACCACCACTTCGCGATAAGCCGGCGGAAGCGCCAGCACGGCTTTTCGGAGCGATTCCACCCGCTCATTGCGCGTCAAGTCAGCCAGCGCGTCCGGGCCATCGGCTGCTACATCGGCATACTCACTCTCCGGATCGTCCAGCGCAGTGAGATAAGGGCGCTCCTGTTCCAAGCGCCGCAAGACAAAGTTGCGCGCTACACCGTAAAGATATGCGGCGCAGGAACCGCGCTTCGGATCATATTTCTTCGCGGATCCCATCACCAGCATGAAAACGTCCTGCGTGACTTCTTCGGCGATCCCCGGCTGGCCGCTCATCTGCAGGGCGAACCGATAAACCGGTCCCTGATAGCGGCGATAGAAGGCCAGAAACGCTGTTTCGTCGCCGCGCGAGATCAATCGCAGAAGTTCGCCGTCGCCTTCGGTCAGACTGTTCGACATAGGGTCGATGTTAGGTATTCACGATTGGAGCGGGAAAAGTTCCAATTTTTTACCGCAATGTGACAATGGTGGCTCCCCATCCGCCCGCTTCGAGCGGCGCATCGCTGAAACTCTCCACAAATGGCGTTTTCGACAGGATAGAACGGACCATCTCGCGCTGAACGCCGATTCCCCGTCCATGCACAATCCGCAAAGCCTTGAAGCCGGCGCGATGCGCTTCTTCAAGATATTCCTCAACGATCGGCTTCGCATCGCGCGGCGGAACGCTGTGCAGGTCGAACACGTCGGTGATGGGAATCCGAACTGGTTCGTCCTCCATACTCCACTGCTGTTAGCCTAACATTGTGAGTTCAACTCCCGTGACTCCACATGCCGAATATAAGAGGCGCCTGGCGGAACGCCGCACGGTAGCCGCACGCGAACAGAAATTGTTTCGCTGGATCGGCAATGCGCGCCTGGCTGTTGGAATCGCCGGCGTCGGCATGGCGTTCTTTGTTTTTGGAGAGGTGTTGATTTCGGTCTGGTGGCTGGTGGCTCCACTGGTTTCATTTTTGACCTTGGTGGTGATTCATGCGCGAGTGGTGGAGAGTCTGGAACGCGCCAACCGTGCGGTCCTTTTTTACGAGCGCGGCCTGGAGCGGCTTGAAAACCGCTGGAGCGGGAAGGGCGAAACGGGAGAACGATTCCGGAATCCGTCGCACATTTACGAAGAGGACCTGGACATATTCGGTAAAGGGTCACTGTTTGAGCTCCTCTCGACAGCCCGCACGCGCTCGGGTGAGGATGCATTAGCTCACTGGTTGCTTGCGCCGGCTGCGCGGGAAGAAGCGGCGGCGCGGCAAGTAGCCATCCTGGAATTGCAGCCGCGGATCGATTTGCGCGAAGAATTGGCTGTTCTCGGAGAAGCGGTTCGCTCCACTATGGACCCGGATGCCGTGGCTCGCTGGGGGGAAGCGCCTGAGGTGAAATTTCCAAGTGGAGCCCGCAGCATCGCGCTCATTCTTGCGGCTGCCGTGGTTGTGACATTTAGCATGTACATGGCGGAACTCACTAGCCGCACTCCTTTTCTTTTGGCGTTGTTTATAGAGCTCGGTTACGCGTTCTTTTTAGGATCGAGAACTCTGCATGTTTCGGCCTCGGTGAGTTCGCCGGCTCGCGATCTGGCGCTGCTGGGAAAGCTGCTCGCGCGTCTCGAGAATGAGCCTTTTGAGGCGCCCCTTCTGCGGCGCATGCAGGCGGAACTCAAAGCCAGCGGGCTGGTGGCATCCGAAGAAATTGGCGGCCTGCGGCGCTGGGTAGCGCGCCTGGATTGGCAGCGCAACATGTTCTTCACTCCCATTGCCATCGCTATTCTGTGGGGCGCGCAAGTGGCTATGGCAATTGAACGTTGGCGCTTGCGCTCCGGGCCGCATATCCGGGCGTGGATTGCGGGAGTGGGCGAGTTTGAGGCGCTCTTTGCGCTGTCTGGATACAGCTATGAGCATCCCAGGAACACGTTCCCCGAGTTGAAGGATGTGGAGGGCGGCTGGTTGGATGCGGCCGGGCTGTGCCATCCACTGATGCCGGAATCGCAATGTGTTCCGAACGATCTGCGTCTGGGCGGCGAGCTGCGGCTGCTGATTGTGAGCGGCTCGAACATGTCTGGAAAGAGCACGCTGTTGAGGTCGGTGGGATTGAACACGGTACTGGCGTGGGCGGGCGCGCCGGTTTGCGCCACTCATCTGGCTATCTCGCCTCTGATGGTGGGAGCGTCCATTCGCGTGCAGGATTCGTTGCAGGACGGCCGGTCGCGCTTCTACGCTGAGATCACGCGGCTGCGCGAAATCGTGCAACTTGCCGCTGGACCACCGACGGTGCTGTTCCTGATCGACGAACTGCTGAGCGGCACCAATTCGCACGACCGCCGGATTGGCGCGAGTGCTATTGTGCGGACGCTGATCGATCGCGGAGGCATCGGCATGATCACCACGCATGACCTAGCACTGGCGCATATCGCGGAAGATCTTCCGGGCCGGGCGGTAAATGTGCATTTCGCGGATTCGTTTGAGGATGGCCGGCTACGGTTTGATTACCGGTTGTCGCCGGGAGTGGTGGAGCGGAGCAATGCGCTGGATTTGATGCGGTCGGTGGGGTTGGAGGTGTGAGGCACTGGCTTCCTTGAAAGACGCCTTGTGGCGCACGCACTTTTGCGTGCTGCATCGACGGTCATGTCGATGTGCCCCGGCGCCGAGATGAGCAACGGACGGTCCCTGTGGGGAACGTCTCTAGCGGCAGAAACTTCGGCGCAGCCGCCCCTGTGTTTCCAAGGGCTTGCGCCGAGGTTTCTGGAGAGTCTCGGCGCAGCACGCAAGAGTGCGTGCGCCACAGGTCGCCTGCATGACCTTTGGTGGGCCAGCAGGCACATTGGGAACTCCGTTACGGCCGCGGTTCGGTTGCGCGCGCCAGGAGCTTTTGGGTGTTTTCTAATAGCTGGTAGTGGCCTTCGGTCAGGCGATCGATTTTTTCGTGCAGGTAAGCTATCTTGGTTTCGGTGTTGATGCTGGATTGGAACTCGATGTCGGAGCGGATGCGGTCGCGCGCGCGCTGGCGATTTTGGCTGGTGAGTACGAACAAGGTCAGGAAGATCGCTTCCAGCGAAACGATCACCGACATGAACTCGAATGGGTAAGGATCGAAGGCTTTCAAGCTTCGGACAATGCTTAGGTTGACAATTATCCAAAACGCGAAGAAGAGGGCGTGAAACAGCATGGATGGCAAGCTGCCGGTGAGGGCAGGTACAGCATCGGCGATACGCGTGAGGATGGTGCCTTGCTCGTCGGCCACATCATTGACGTTGCGCGTGACGGTGCGGCGAATCACTTCATCAGACTTTCGTAGACGCCGCGCAGCAACGCTTAGGAGATTGAGTGCGGCAGGCGGATACTGGCGGATATAATCCACAAAATGTGCGCGGTCAAGGCGCAATACCTCGACCTCCGAAACGGCCGCCACCCAGGCGGTGCGAGGCCCATTATCCAACATCGCCACTTCCCCGAATACATCGCCCGGCTGCGAGGTTTCGAGAATGATCTTCTCGCCTTCATCGTTTCGCAGGAAGATTTCAACCTCGCCGGAACGGATGATATAGAGCGCGTTGCCGGGATCGCCGAAGTTGAAGATAGTTTCTCCGGCGGCGTAGCGCAGTAGATCGATACGCTCGGCCAGGGCGGCTCGTTCGACATCGCTCAGCTCGCGCAGGTGTTCAATTTCAGTCAGTATCGATGGATCCGTGGGCATGGCACCACACTACAACAGGCAGGCGGCAGGGCGCAGGCAGCAGGAGGCGGGCGTATTCCCTTTAATGGACGGGGGTATTTCTTGAAATCGCATCGGAATAGCCACCGCGTACCAGAAAAATTGAAGCTAGGAAATGGGACTATTGGAGCTTTTTAGTTCTCCAACATGGTGGGATACTTGGACTTCGATAAATATCCGAGGTGATCTCAATGCGACAAGCTGCTATGCTTCTGCTATTGCTTCGAGGGCTACTCCAAGCCGACACATACTCCCTCACGGACTTGGGTAGCCTGGGTGGTTCTTCCACCGTGGCGTTTGGGATCAACAGTTCCGGGACCGCGGTCGGCTGGGGTGAAACGTCATCGGGCGACGTGGGAGCGTTTTCATCCAGTGGCGGTGGCTCTATGCAGAATCTCCCGGGGCTGGCCGGCGCCACGGACACGTACGCATATGGGATCAACTCATCGGGCGCCATGGTCGGAACATCGTACCTAAAGGGCCAAGCGCACGGCGAGATGTGGGACGGCTCCAAGAGCACAGATTTGGGCGCGGGCACTTACGCCACGGGAATTAACGATTCAGGCGCGGTAGTTGGCGGGGACGGCCACGCGTTTCAGCTAACGAATGGAACCTTTGGCGATCTAGGCGTCTTGCCGGGCGGTAATTGGAGCGCGGCATACGGCATAAGCGACGCGGGCATTGTGGTTGGGTACGGAAATATTGGGAGTGGGATGTTCCGCGGTTTCGTCTGGACGTCTGCCGGAGGGATGGAAGAGCTGGGCACCTTCGGTGGAAATAATAGTTACGCAACTGCTGTCAATAGCAGTAGCGAGGTGGTGGGCCACGCCAGCCTTTCGAGCGGGTACGAAAACGCGTTCCTGGATGTGGGCGGAGTGATGACCGATCTCGGGAGTCTCGGCGGAGGAAGCAGCTACGCTTACGGGATCAACGACAGCGGCACCGTGGTTGGCTATAGTTGGGCAGCCGGGGTCGCCGATCCTCACGCGTTTATCTATGTGAACGGTGGGATGCTGGATCTGAACGCGCTGATTCCAAGCGGGTCGGGCTGGGAGTTGCTGGAGGCTTATGGGATTAACAACTCGGGGGAGATAGTGGGCGAGGGCTTGTTCGATGGTCAATCGCACGCCTTCCTGCTGGATCCGGAGATCGGCTTTTCAGCATTCGCTTTTGAGGTGCAACCGGTCCCCGAGCCCGGGACGCTGCCGGTGATTGGAATCGGGTCGGGGCTGCTTTTAGTTTGCAGGCGAATCAGATCTGCGTGATTCGGTACACGACGTTGCCGTCTGGCCTGAAGCCGGCGCGGACGCCACCAATTTTTTCAACGGCCTTCTGCGATCGAAAATTCTGCGGGCCAATCACAAAGATAACGTTGGTGACGATCTGGAAGGCGTGGCGCAGCATGAGCTGCTTCATTTCCCCGTTATAATGGCCGCCCCAATGGGACCTGGCTAAGAACGTCCAGCCGATTTCGATCTCACTTTTCTGTTCGTCGTAGCCGTGAAACCGCGATGATCCGATGACGCGGCCGTCTTTGGAATCCATGGCGATCAAGGCACCTCCGGATTCCAACGCCTCGCGGAAAAATGCCCGGAAAACATCTTCCTTGTAGCGGTCCTTCGCTGGGTGCTGTTCCCAGATGAGCGGATCTCTGGCCACGGTGTAGAGCTGTTCAAAGTCGTCCGGCCGAAGCGCCCTAAGTTCCAGCAGTCGGCCTTTCAAGATGGGCTGACGATCAAACGAGGTTTTCTCCGGTGAGAACAGTTTTGTGGTTATATACCTTTCGCCGGTGTCGGCCAGGATGACGACGATAGTTTTTCCGGCACTTTCGTTCCGGCTGGCTACAGCGAGGGCGGCATGTACCGCGGCGCCAGATGAAACTCCAGCTATGATCGCTTCTTCACGGGCCAAACGTTTCGCGCACGCGAACGCTTCCTGATCGGTCACTGGGATCACCTCGTCGAGAATGGACCGGTTCAATACATCCGGAATGAATCCGATACCAATTCCCGGAATCTGATGACTCCCCGCAGGCCCCCCGGAAAGAATCGCAGAGTTGGCGGGCTCTACCGCGATGACGCGAACGCCCGGTTTGCGAGCCTTGAGAACTTCGCCTACGCCGGTGATCGTTCCGCCGGTACCGACGGCTGAAACGAATAAATCCACCGCGCCTTGAGTATCTTCCCAGATTTCGATGGCCGTGGTTCTACGATGAATCTCCGGATTCGCCGGATTCTTAAACTGATCAAGAATGATGGCGCCGGGGAGTTCTCTCGCGATCTGCTCAGCCTGCGCGACGGCATCGTTCATGAGGATGCCGGGTGTGAGCACCACTTTTGCACCGAGCTGCCGGAGTAAGGCCACTCGCTCCACCGACATGGTCTCCGGCATGGTCAGGATAATGGCGTAGCCTCGGATGGCCGCGACGAAAGCCAGTCCAACGCCTGTATTTCCACCGGTGGCCTCGACGATGGTCATACCAGGCTTCAAGACGCCGCGCGCTTCCGCATCCTGGATAAGCGCGGCCCCGACGCGATCTTTTACGCTTCCACAGGGGTTCCGCATTTCCAATTTTGCGAATACACGGCCGGGCAGATTCTTGGCCAGGCGGGCGAGCTCAACCAGCGGCGTACGGCCCAAGGTGGATATCAGATCTGGGTAGGTCATCGGAAGTCACTTTCGGCGCCCGGTAAGATGTAGTCCTTGAATTGCTCGCGCAGGACGCGCTTGTTGAACTTTCCGACACTGGTCTTTGGTACTGCATCAACGAACACAATGTCGTCGGGGAGCCACCACTTGGTGATTTTTCCTGCCAGGAAATCGAGAATCTCCTGCTTCGAGATTTCGCCGCGATATTGTTCGAAGGGCGCAATGCAAGCGAGCGGCCGCTCCTGCCATTTGGGATGGAACACGGCGATGACGGCAGCTTCCATCACTTTGGGATGCGCCATGATGGCATTTTCGAGGTCCACGCTCGAGATCCATTCGCCGCCGCTTTTCACCAGATCCTTGGTGCGATCCATGATCTGCATGTAGCCTTCGGGATCGATGGTGGCGACATCGCCGGTGCGGAACCATCCATCGGAAAAGGATTCGTCGCCGCGCGGGTCGTTGTAGTAACCGCTGGTGACCCAAGGCCCGCGGGTTTGTAGTTCGCCCATGGTTACGCCGTCCCAAGGGATCTCACTGCCTTCAGCATCCACGATGCGGATATCCACGCCCGCAATGGGAAGACCATGCCGGGCCAAAAGATCGAAGTGCTCTTTTTCCTGCAACCTTTCCAAATGGTTTTTGATCGCCATGAAAGTCGCGATGGGAGTGGTTTCGGTCATGCCCCAGGCCAGCCGGAAATGAACTCCGTGCTTCTTTTCGTACCATTCCACTAATTGGCGCGGCATGGCCGAGCCGGCCGAGACTACCATCCGGAGCGAAGAAAGATCGTGCGGATGAGTTTCGAGATAACCAAACAGGTTCATCCAGATGGTGGGAACACCGGCCGTGAAGGTCACCCGCTGGTCCTGAATGAGCCGCGCGATCTCGGCAGGTTGAACGTCACGGCCGGTGAAAACTATGCGCGCTCCGGTCATCACCGCGGTGAACGGGATGCCCCAGCCGTTGGCGTGAAACATGGGCACAATCTGCAGGACGGTGTCGCGCTCGGAGATAGCGAAATTGTCGGTCATGGCGAGGGCGAAGCTGTGCAGAAAAAGGGCGCGATGCGTGTAGAGAACGCCTTTGGGATGGCCGGTGGTTCCGGACGTGTAGCAAGTTGCGGCGGCGGCGTTTTCGTCGAAACGCGGCCAGGAGTACGGCTCTGCCGGCACGGATTGCAGCAGCTGTTCGTAATCCGCGGCCGGAGCCTCTTGGTCCGGCAGGATGACGAAGTGTCTTACGGACCGGAGCTGATCGCGTATGGGTTCGAGCAGGTAGAAGAGCGACGTATCCACAAAGATGACCTGATCTTCGGCGTGATTAATGATGTAGGCCAACTGATCGCAGGGCAGCCTCAGATTCAGTGTGTGCATCACGGCGCCAAAGCAGGGGATAGCAAAGTACAACTCGAGATGGCGGAAACTATTCCAGCAGAGCGTGCCGACGCGGTCACCTGGCTGGACGCCCAAGCGGGCGAGTACGTGGGCGAGCGAATGCACGCGGCGGTGAAAATCGGCGTAGGAATAGCGCTGCATGCCGTGCGGGGTTTTGCTCACGATTTCCTGCCGGGGAAAAAGCTTGGCGGAACGCTCCAGAATGTGGGTGAGCGTGAGGGGGTAGTCCATCATGAGGCCTTGCATAGTGGAATCTTACTTTATGACGGCGCGATGTAAGCTTTCAACCGGCTTAGCCCGCGGATCGAGTAATGGTCAGTACCGCGGCACCGGTGGTTCCAAGATTGCTTCGGAGGGCATCCAGCGACTCCTGTTTTGCTCCCATCCCAAGGAGATGCCGGTCAGCGTCACGCCAAGACAGAAACCGAAGAGAGGGTACGGATTGCGACTTGCCCTCGGCCGGATAAATTTCGGAAGGCAAGCCAATTTCAGTGATGTCGACTAGCAGGACCGTATGATTCAACGGGTGGATAAGAAATCTGCGCGGCACGGTTCAAGTTAGCACAAGCACGCGACGGTGACCACCGAGTATGACGTGCCTAAGCACCTACCTCAGATTGAATTTCTTCATCTTGTACCGCAGCGTATCCCGCGTGATGCGTAGCAATCTCGCGGCTTGCGTCTGATTACCGGCGGTTTTTTCGAGCGCTTGGACTAACAAACGGCGCTCCTGCTCCACCAGCGACATCACGTCGCCGGTCATGGAGTTCGTTTCCAGTTCACTGGGTTCGGCCAAGGTTGAATCCGTGCCACGCACAGCAATGGGTAGGCTGGCTGGGCGGATGTAGGCCGTGTCTTCGAGAATCATGGAGCGCTCGATCGCGTTCCTCAACTCGCGAACATTTCCTGGCCAGTCGTGCGCCAGCAGCAGGCTCTCGGCTTCGGGCGAAAGACCGTCGACCTGGCGTTTGAATTTGCCGTTGTAGTGCTCGATGAAGAATCGCGCCATGGGTACAATATCCTGCGGCCGGTCGCGCAGCGGCGGGACGATCAGCTGAATGACGTTCAAACGATAGTACAAGTCTTGCCGGAAAGCTCCTTCCCGGACCGCCTCGCGCAGATTCTTGTTGGTGGCTGCGATAACCCGTACATTAATACTAATGTCGCGCAAACCTCCCAGCCGCCGGAAGCACTGGTCTTCCAAAACGCGCAGCAGCTTGGCTTGCAGAGAAAGTGGAATCTCGCCGATCTCGTCCAGGAAAAGCGTGCCCTTGTCGGCCAGCTCGAACAATCCGCGTTTCTGCGCGCGCGCGTCCGTGAATGCGCCCTTCTCGTAGCCGAACAGTTCGCTTTCGAGAAGCGTTTCCGGAATAGCCGCGCAGTTGATCGCGAGAAATGGCTCGGATTGGCGCAGGCTCTGGTAGTGCAGAGTTTTGGCGATGAGATCCTTGCCGGTGCCGTTTTCGCCTTCGATTAATATGGACCCGGCCTCGCTGATCGCGATTCGACGAACAAAATTCAAAACTTCGCGCATGGCCTGGGATTCAGCGATGATCTGACGGCCTGCGGGTTCGGCTTCGTCGGTGACGTCTTTAACCGTCGCCACCACGCCCTCGAGCTCGCCTGATGGATCCAGCAGTTGTACGGTCCGCATCACCACCATGCGCTCCCGCCCATTATCCTTATGGATACGTATGGTTCCGTTTGGAAGGCAAGCGGATTGACCCAGACCCTGCAGAATGCCGCAGGTAGGCTCGCAACAGGTGCAGTGGAACAACTCCTGACAGTGCTTGCCAATCATTTCCTGCGCTAACATGCCGAACAGACGTTGGGCGGCTTGGTTTACGCCTACAACATGTAGGGTTTTGTCGTAGAGAAACAGCGCGTCAGAAAGCTGATCGAAGATGGCTTCCAAAACTTCCGGCCGCTGCCAGTTGGCGGCCAGATGCGAAGCCGGATGCTTTTCGATCGGAACTCCGGGCTGCATCATAACTTGGTCCGCCTTTTGACGGAGCACGTGGAGTTCCGTGATCGCCGAATCTTGGATCGGCATGGGTGTTGTAGACCCAAGCGTCCGCGTGGGTTGCGTGATATCGCTCTGGGTCGACCCGTTAATCGACTGATTATAGATGATTTATATACTCTCTCCGGACTGGTTTCCAGATTGCATCAGCAGGGTGTGTTGGGCGGCATGATATGAAAACAGTCCAGTTAGCCATCCGAGATTCAGACTACGCACAATCGCTTCGGAACCTGCTTTTGCGCGATGGCGCCCATCGCGTGTATTTGGTGGACGAGCCAAATCTAAGGCTGGACGGAGTGGTGGTGATCGATGGGAACAGGTTTCAAAACCTGGCTCAGCTTGATTCGGAACCGGAGCGGTTTGTGGTGGTCACATGTAAAGGGGCGGATAATCTTTCCAGAGTGTGGGAAGCCGGCATCCGTCACGTTGTATTTGAGGGGGACTCTCCCAACACCACCCAACTAGCCATCATTGCCGCTGAGTTGCGTTTGCCGAGGGATGGTAATTCAAAGGCAGCGCGGCCATTGGAACCCTAACAGCGCACGAAACCAGTGCGCGAAAAATTTGGTCCCCAGAATGCTAACACCGTTTTCCAGAGGAATCCAATCATGATCTGCATTCTTTGGGTAGTGCTGGCAACTGCGGTGATCATTTTCGCCCACATGCGAAAATCCAGCGCGAACCAGGACTTCGGCGAGGTGCAATTAAGGCAGTCCGGAAAAGCTCTCACCGCGGTCGCCATCGTTTACAGTCTGGTGCTGCTAGCAGGGTTTCTTTACATTGGTTGGCAACACGGCCTTCAGCTAATCAAGTAAGCCTTTCCACCTCCTAAAGGGTCATAACACCCAACTCGTTGACCTACGCACCTGGGGCATAATACCCACTTCTGGGTGACGCTGGGGGTTTTCACGCATAGAAGAGCCCTTGCGCAGCGCAAATCGACTGATTTATCTTGGCGATGAGATTGCCCCTGGAGGTGAGGAATGATTCGCCGTTTACCCATTGGATATCTAGCCAGCAACTGGACGAGTCTCGTAGGCGTGGTTCTGGTTAATACAGGATTCATCTTGTGGCTCATGCTGCTGCCCTCCTGGTGGCATGACGAAATGAATCATCCGTATGCAGGAATCTTGGCAAACTTGGCGCTGCCGATTCTGTTTTTCGGTGGCCTCGGGTTGGTCCCCATCGGTCTCTGGTTTCATAACCGGAAGCGGCGCCTGGCCGGCGATACGGGCCCGATTCTGCCGAATGGCGGCGATCTGCGGAGGTTGCTGATATTCGTCGGCCTGACTACTTTTGTGAACCTGGTGATCGGGAGCCAGTTTCTCTATAGCGCCGTCAGCTACATGGACAGCGACGCGTTCTGCGGAAAGACCTGCCACACGGTGATGCAACCGGAATACACGGCGTATTTGAACTCGCCGCATGCCCGCGTGGCCTGCGTGGAATGTCATATCGGGCCGGGAGCGCCGTGGTTTGTGAAGGCGAAGATTTCCGGGACGCGGCAACTTTTCGCGGTGCTGTTCCATACTTATCACCGGCCGATCGCATCGCCGGTGGAAGCGTTGCGGCCGGCGCGCGATACGTGTGAGCACTGCCATTGGCCGCAACAGTTCGGCGGGCAGAAATTCTTCGTGCACACCGAGTACTCGGCGGATGAGCAGAATACGGCGGCCACTACGGTAGCGTCAGTGAAGATCGGTGGCCGAAGCTGGAACCGAACAGTTGGTATCCACGGCGCGCACGTCAATGCGACAGGGCATATGGAGTATGTCGCCACCGACCACCGGCAGGTGATGCCGGAAGTGACCTATACGGCTCCAGATGGCAAGGTAACAATATATAAAGCCACGGATGCTCCCGCGAAACCCGAGGAACTGGCCAAGGGCGAGCACCGCGTCATGGATTGCATGGATTGCCACAACCGGCCCACGCACATTTTCCAGTTGCCGGAACGCGCGTTGGATATGGCCATGACGCAAGGCAGCATCAGCACGAAGCTGCCTTTCATTAAGAAACAGGCGCTGGAAGCCCTGAAGCGGGACTACGTGGATCGGGATACGGCGCACCGCGAGATCGCGGCTTCGCTGGATAGCTTCTTCAGGACCAATTATCCGCAGACCTACGCTCAGGATTTGACCTTGATCAAAAACGCGATCACGAGCGTCCAGGGCATCTATGAACGGAACGTGTTTCCAGAGATGAAGATCACTTGGGGCACCTATCCGAACAACTTAGGCCACACTGATTCGCCAGGTTGCTTCCGGTGCCACGACGGCAACCATACCAGCGCGGACGGGCGCACCATTTCGAATGATTGCGCCACCTGCCATGAATTGCTGGCTGTGAGCGAGAAGAATCCGAAGATCCTGAGCGATCTCGGGTTGGCCCCACTCTCCGGCAGCGCGGGAGGTGGATCGAGCAAGTAGGAGGTTCCATGAGAGCGAGTGCCGCGGTTGCGCTGGCCTTAGCCTGTGCGTTTAATGTTCTGGCTGCCAGCCCGGATAAGAGCGCAGAGTGTCTAGCCTGCCACGACGAAAAAGGCGCCGCCTTCCAGGCGAGTGTGCACGGAAGCTTGGGATGCACCGGCTGTCATACGGATAAGAAAGCGTATCCCCACGCCGAGAATCCGCCGGCTGTGAAATGCGAAAGCTGTCACACGGATCCCGTGGCGGGAGTAAATGTGAGCGTACATGCGAAAGCGAGCCCGCAACCTTGCAAAGGCTGCCACGGAGATCCGCACGGAATTCTTCGGGCCGGCGATCCAAAATCGAGCACGTATCCATCAAATCTGCCACGCACCTGCGGAGGCTGCCACGGCGACGCGAAATTCGCCAAGAGCCACGGTCTGAAAGAAGTGTATTCCCAATACATGGATTCGATTCATGGATTCGCGCTCACCCAGGACGGTTTGCTGGTAGCGGCCAGCTGCGCGAGTTGTCACGGATCGCACAAGATTTTGAGCAAGCGGGATCCGGCCAGCCGCAACAATCGCGCCAACATCCCGGCCACGTGCGGCACTTGCCACGCGGGACCTGAAAGGGATTACCTGGCGGGCATTCACGGCCAGAGCATGCAGACGGGTAATTCACGAGCGCCGGTTTGCACCAGTTGTCACAGCGCGCATCAGATTGCCGATCCGCGCACAGTGGCCTGGCAGATGAAGACCAGCGCCACCTGTGGAGGGTGCCACCAGGACAAATATAGGACTTACCGCGACACATTTCACGCGCAGGTTTCGGCGCTAGGTTATATGGAAACCGCGCATTGTTGGGATTGCCATAGTTTCCACGACATCCTTCCGGCGACGCATGCGAAGTCGACGATAGCGCCCGCGAATCTGATAACCACTTGCGGCAAATGCCACTCTGGTGTTACCGCCAGTTTCGTCTCCTACCAGCCGCATGCTGACAAACACAAGAGGGATGCTTATCCGGCGCTGTGGGCGACCGGTATTTTCATGAATCTGCTGCTGGCGGGTGTGCTCGGCTTTTTTGCGCTACATACTCTGCTCTGGCTGATCCGTGGTCTGCGGGAGCGCGCGGCACAACCCAAAACGCCGCTTGAGGAATAGGAGACAGACTCAAATGCCCAACGAAGAACTAATGAAAATCGACGAGCCGGATGCCACTGCGAGCCCAGATGGCGTTCCAAGTGATATTCCGCCGAGCCCGGAGTCCGGAAGCCGTTACTATAGCCGATTCTCCGTCCCACAGCGCTATTTGCATGGCGTCCTAGCCATCACTTTTTTGGGACTGGCGCTGACCGGCCTGCCACTCCGCTTCAGCAATACTTCTGTGGCGCAGGCCTTGGCGCACGCCGTGGGAGGCTTTGGCACTATCCTATTTTTTCACCTGTTAAACGCCGTGTTGATGACTCTTGCCTTTCTCACGCACCTGGGAGACATAGCGTATCGCGTGATAGCGCACAAAGAGTACGGCTTGGTGTGGGGCCCGAACTCGATGGTTCCCCGCTTCAAAGATATTCAGGACTTCTTCGGGAACCTGAAGTGGTTCTTGCACCTGGGGCCCAAGCCCAAGATGGACCGCTACGCCTACTGGGACAAGTTTGACTATTGGGCCGTATTTTGGGGCATGGCGATCATTGGATTTTCCGGCTACGCGATGTGGTTTGCGCCATTCTTCGCCAGGTTCATCCCGGGCTCATGGCTGAATATCGCGCTGCTGATCCACGGGGAAGAGGCGCTGTTGGCGGTGACGTTCATTTTCACCATCCATTTCTTCAACACTCATCTGCGCCCTGAGAATTTCCCCATGGATCTGGTGATCTTCAACGGAAGGGTTTCTGAAGAAGAGCTCCAGCATAGACATCCCGAGGAGTACAAACGTCTGGTAGAGAGCGGCGAACTGGAGAAGATCCGGGTGCAGGCTCCGCCGCGCTGGCTCCAGAACTTCGGATGGGTGTTCGGGACTTCTGTGATCCTGGTTGGGTTCGTTTTGATTGCGCTCACGATAGTTGCTTTCGCAACGGAGTAATTGTAGCCGGGCCTCAAGCGGCAGGGAGGGCTGCAGCGAGCGGTGCTATTTGTGGCGTTTGTGGTGACGCTCCCGTGGTCTTGGAATCCGTGGAAAAATCGGCGAAGACACCGACTTCCTCACGGTCGGGGCTCGGTAGCGTCTGCTAAACATGGGGCATTCTTTCCGAGCCGCGAGCGTAAGCGACCGGTGCCTTTGATTTCTCCCTGGGTGAATTGGCTCGGTTCACCCGGTGCTGGACGGACAAGTCGCTGATAACGCGAGTCTTAAATCAAGAGATTGATGGCACGGGGATTGCTGTTCTCTTTGTGGAGGTGTGCCCATGTTTCCCCCTAAAAGAATTCTGTTTCCAGTTGATTTCTCGGAACGATGCAGTGATGCTGCCAGGATGGTGGAGA
Organism: Bryobacteraceae bacterium; assembly: GCA_036008345.1. Lineage (GTDB taxonomy): Bacteria > Acidobacteriota > Terriglobia > Bryobacterales > Bryobacteraceae > Palsa-89. Next base: position 15,530 of record DASYNU010000081.1, on the reverse strand, counting down.
CCTTCGCTGGTCACTTTCAGGCTGAGATCACACTCCTGTATGTCTTGGAGCCGCTCACCTACAACGACCTTCCCTTCGATGCGAGCGCTTTGACTCAGGAACAACTGAACGGCTACCTGACCGAGGAGTTGAAGCACTTCGATGTCAACCGGGTGCTGCTGCATGGGGAACCTGCGTCCAGGATTGCCGAGTACGCGCACGCTAACAGTTTTGATCTGATCATGCTGCCCACACACGGTTACGGGCGCTTCCGCCGCCTGATGCTGGGGTCGGTGGCGGCCAAGGTCCTGCACGACGCGAGCTGCCCGGTCTGGACTGGCGTTCATATGGAACAGGTGCCCCGGCTGGAAGACATCGCGTTCCGCAAAATCGTGTGCGCGATCGATCTGGGAGAGCAAAGCTGTCCCACTCTGCGCTGGGCCACGGAATTCGCCGCGGAGTTTGGGGCCGGTCTGACGTTGGTGCATGCCGTGCCCCAGGCAAAGGATGTAATTAGTTTGTACGCCGATCCGCAAGCGAAGGAGAAATTGATCGGCCTTGCGACGGAACGGGTTCAAGCAGTAAAGGACTGCGTTGGATCGGGCGCCGAAATTTCCGTTGTGCCTGACGACATCGCGTACGCCGTGTGCGGCGCCGCGGGGCGTGAAAAAGCGGACTTGATGGTGATCGGCAGAAGCGTGGCGGAAGGCATGTTGGGTAGACTGCGCGCTAACGCTTATTCGATCATTCGCCAATCACCGTGTCCGGTGATTAGCGTATGAAAACCGTTCATCGGTTATTCGGTTATTCGGTTCTGTAAACCGAACGTTCGACGACTGAAGAACCGAAGAACTGAAGAACCGAAGAACAGGAGCATATGGCTATTATCAGTGATCTAACAACTTCCGTTGCACCCAAAAGAGATCTCACGCGCAAGGATCTGGACGTTTTCTTCAAGCCGCGCTCAGTGGCGGCTATTGGGGCCACCGATCGGGAAGGGCACGTCGGGCGCTCGGTGCTGTGGAATCTTATCAGCAGCCCGTTCGGAGGCACGGTGTACCCGGTAAATTCGAAGAAGAGCAGCGTGCTGGGAATCAAGGCTTATCCAAATGTTGGAAGCTTGCCGGAAGCTCCGGAGCTGGCGGTGATTATGACGCCGGCGGAGACTGTGCCGCGGGTCATTGAGGAATGCGCACAGGTGGGAGTGAAGGGCGCAGTCATTATTTCGGCGGGATTCCGGGAGTCGGGCCAGCGCGGCTTGGAGCTGGAACGGCAGGTTCTCTCGGCGGCCCACCCCACGCGGATGCGCATCATCGGCCCCAATTGTCTGGGGGTGATGTGTCCGGTGAGCGGGCTGAACGCAACCTTCGCGCACACTGTTGCCAAGCCAGGAACAGTGGCGCTGGTGAGCCAGAGCGGGGCATTATGCACCGCCATCCTGGACTGGAGTTTGCGCGAGCAGTTCGGCTTCAGCGCCTTCATCTCCACCGGCTCCATGCTGGATGTAGGTTGGGGCGCGCTGATCGATTATCTGGGGGACGACCCCAATACGCGCAGTATTGTGATCTACATGGAATCCATCGGCGACGCGCGATCGTTTCTGTCGGCAGCGCGTGAAGTTGCCTTGAACAAGCCGATCATCGTCATCAAGGCGGGACGAACGGCGCAGGCAGCGAAGGCTGCGGCATCGCATACCGGATCGATGGCTGGCTCCGACGATGTACTGGAAGCAGCCTTCCGGCGGGTTGGCGTACTGAGAGTGAACAGCATCGCGGATATTTTTTATATGACGCAAGTGCTGGCCAACCAGCCGCGCCCCAAGGGGCCCAAGCTCGCGATTGTTACCAATGCAGGTGGACCGGGTGTGATCGCCACTGACGCCCTGCTTACGCTAGGCGGCGAGCTGGCTGAAATTTCGACAGCCACTACCGAAGAGCTCAACAAAGTATTGCCGCCGCACTGGAGCCACAACAATCCCATCGATATCATTGGGGACGCGGGTCCGGAGCGTTTTGAAGCCACCGTGGAAGTGGTGGCGAAGGATCCGAACGTGGACGGGTTGCTGGTGATCATGACGCCGCAAGGCATGACCAATCCGGCGGCCATCGCCGAGAAACTCGGCCGTTTCTCCAAATTGGATGGGAAGCCGATTCTGACCAGTTGGATGGGAGGCGACGAAGCCGCGCAAGGTGTGGCCATTCTCAATCGCGCGGGGATTCCCTCCTTTCCTTTTCCAGACACGGCTGTGCGCGCTTTCCATTACATGTGGAAGTACAGCTACAATCTGCGGGGTCTTTACGAGACTCCCGTGCTCACGGATTCGGATGCGATCAATCCGGGAGCCGCGGCCGCGGCGATCGAAACCGCGCGTGAGGCGAATCGCGAGATCCTTACCGAGTTCGAATCGAAACAGGTGCTGAAGGCGTATGGCATTCCGGTAGTGGAAACGCGGCTGGCCTCGACCCCGGACGAAGCGGTTGCGGCCGCGCGCGATCTCGGATTCCCGGTGGTGTTGAAGCTGAACTCGGAGACCATCACGCACAAGACCGATGTCGGCGGCGTGAGATTGAACCTGGCGGACGAGGCTGCGGTGCGGGAAGCGTATACGGCAATCCAGAAATCCGTGAGCGAAAAGGCCGGCCGCGAGCATTTTGGCGGCGTCAGCGTGCAACCGATGATTTCGAGCGAAGGATACGAATTGATTTTGGGATCGAGCATCGACCCGCAATTCGGACCGGTGCTGTTGTTCGGCTCGGGGGGTCAACTGGTGGAGGTATTTCAGGATCGCGCACTGGCCCTGCCCCCGTTGAATACGACACTGGCGCGGCGCTTCATTGAACAGACCAAGATCTTCACGGCGTTGAAAGGCGTCCGGGGAAGAAAGCCGGTGAATATCGCGGCGTTGCAAGAACTGCTGGTGAAATTCAGCCGCCTGGTCACCGAACAGCGCTGGATTAAGGAAATCGATATCAATCCGCTGCTGGCGTCGCCCGAGCGGCTCATCGCGCTGGATGCGCGGGTGGTGGTGTACGGCAAGGACACGGACCGCTCGGAGTTGCCCAAGCTGGCTATTCGGCCTTATCCCACGCGTTACGAAAAACAGCTCGCGTTGGAAGACGGAAGCCGCATCACAGTGCGTCCTATTCGTCCGGAAGACGAACCCTTGCTAGTGAACTTTCATCACACGCTTTCAGAACGCACCGTATACATGCGTTACTTCCACTGGATGAAGCTGGAGCAGCGTACTGCGCACGAACGTCTAACACGGATGTGTTTCATCGACTACGACAGGCAAATGGCATTCGTGGCCGAGCGCGATGACCCCGCTCGCGGAGAGCGCCAGATCGTCGCGGTAGGACGGCTGGTGAAATCGCATACGGCGGAAGAAGCTGAACTTGCGGTGATCGTCAGTGATGGCTTCCAGAAGCGCGGCATCGGGACGGAAGTGGTGCGGCAGTTAGTGGATTTCGCGCGCGCTGAGAAACTGGAACGCATCACGGCGACGGTGTTGTTCGAGAACCGACCGATGCAGAAAGTATTCGAGAAGTTGGGCTTCCGCATGAAGCAGACCGGGGACAGCGAGTCGTTGGAAGCCGAGCTGGTGCTGTAGGGTTGGCAGGCGGAAAGCGCCTGCCCCACTTAGCGCACGATGGCGATGGTGGACGGGTCTACGAGGTAACCCTCATCCTTGGCGGTTGCGACGGCTTGGGAGCGCAATGAATCTTCATTTGCGTCTTGCGCCGTTTTTGGAAGCGGACGTTTGATCACTTCCTCGCCGATCTGCACGCGAACGTGCCATTGCTTCTTGTTCGGATCCCAATCAACTGTCGCCTTGGTTGCTTGCGTCATGGCTAGCACCTCCGCCCTTTATTGTCGCTGAAAAAACAGCGTGACGGGCCGGTGCTCCGGGCGCTCAACAACCAGCATCAATGAGCCATCGGGCGACAAGCTGAAACGTTCCACGGTGGTGGTTCCGTTGTCGGTGGTGGTAACGCGCAGCACATCGCCGTCCCATTTGGCTTTGCTCTTGAACGCCTTGCCCTGATGGATGCTGGAGTTTTCGCGGCCATCCGTGCTGAAGCTATATTCGAACGATTCGTTCGCGCCGTCGTAGCTAAAACTGCGCGTGACGGTGATATTGTGCTCGCGGTCATTAATGCTGACCGAACCGGTTTGGATGGCTGGCTCCCCATTAAAATTGCTGCGAGTTGGTTCCAGTGTCCAGGTTCCGTTGAGGCTGTGGTGATTGGCCGCGATGGCCGAGACTGCAAACAAAACCATACCGGCCGCGGATTCCAGGAAAATTTTACTCATATTTCGGCGCATAGTACGCTCCTCGAGATTAAAGCTGCAAGTGGAGTGCCGTTGGCAGGCGAAAGCGCCTGGCCCCACCATTGCTTTCCAATAGGGGCTTGTGGCATGCTGATATTGGAATCCAATATGAGTAGTTTCCTACGATGGCTACGCGGCGGATTGCTGCGGCTGGCGGGATTGTTCCACCGAAACGGCAGGGAACAGGACTTGTCGGAGGAGATGGAAAGCCATCTGGCGTTGGAGATCCAGGATTACATTCGATCCGGCATGGCGCCGGCGGAGGCGCGGCGAAGAGCGCTTCTGAAAGCAGGTGGAATGGAGCAAGCAAAAGAACTTTATCGCGAACGGCGCAGCGTTCCGTTGTTGGAAACAACCCTGCAAGATCTTGGATACAGTTTGCGAACGCTCGGAAAGAGTCCGGGCTTCACGATCGCTGCGGTTATTACGCTGGCGTTAGGCGTGGCCGCCAACACCACGATATTCAGCGTGGTAAGCCCGATTCTGCTGAGGAAGCCTCCCGTTGCGGATGCTGACCGGGTGATGGTGATTTCCAGCATCAATAAATCCGACCCGCAATCGTTTTCTGGCGTATCAGTTCCGGACTATATCGTGTGGCGCGAGCAGGCGCACTTCTTTGAGGGTTTGGTGGCCACAGCGTATCAGGATGTCACTCTCTCTGGCGGATCTGAGCCGCAGCGCGTTGCGGCTCTGAATGTCACCGCCGGCTACTTTCGAGTGTTAGAAGTTCCCGCGGCGATGGGGCGGACCTTTTTGCCAGGTGACGACGCGCCGGGACACGAGCACGTAGTGCTGCTCAGCCACAAACTTTGGCAAAGCCGTTTCAATGCGGACCGCGCCATCGTCGGCCAGGCGATACCGGTGGACGGCGAACGTTACACGGTAATCGGAGTTATGCCGGCGACGTTCCGGCTGAACATCTTTGACGCGGCGGTGTGGATGCCACTGATCTTCACGCCGCAACAATTGGGTCCAAGCGGCCGGGCGGAACGGCCGCTCAGCGTTCTAGCACGATTGAAGCATGGTGTTTCGCCAGAGCAGGCGCAGGCGGAAATGGCCACCATCGCTAGCCGGCTGGAGGAGAGTTATGCGGAGTCAGACAAGAACTGGTCGGCCCGTGTTTTGTCGCTGCAAGAGTTCATGATTCAGTCTGCGAATGTCCGGGCGGCGATGGTAGTGTTGATGGGCGCCGTGGTTTTTGTGCTGTTAATCGCGTGTACGAACATCGCCAACCTGATGATCGCCCGCAATTCGGCTCGCCAGCGGGAATTGGTGATTCGGGCGGCCGTGGGCGCCGGACGATTGCGGTTGGTTCGGCAGTTGTTGGTGGAAAGTCTGCTGATAGGGTTGGCTGGCGGCGGTCTTGGATTTCTACTCGCCTTCTGGGGGACGGCGCTGTTACGCAGCAATCTCACTTGGAATGATTACGTTCAGTTGATGGCTTCCGAAATGGTGCTGGATTGGCGGGTGTTCGTATTTTGCGCGCTCATCTCGATTCTGGCGGCGATTTTCTTCGGATTGCTTCCCGCGATCCAGGCTTCCAAGGTGGGTTTGAGCGCGGGATTGGCCGAAGGCTCGCGCGGCGGCTCCGGGGGAGTGGAGCGACGGCGTCTGCGAAGGGCGTTAGTGGTAGGAGAGATCGCGCTGTCCATTATTCTGCTCACCGGTGCTGGCGTGATGATCCAAGCGGTGGTAGGAGAGATGCAAAACCCGCTGGGATTCGAGCCGCAACATGTTCTTACCACGGAGATTCGTGTTGCGGGTGCCAGGTATGCGCAACCTAGTGAGCAGGCCGCGTTTTTTCAAAAGATTGTCGAGGGCGTGCATAATCTTCCCGGCGTTGATCGGAGTGCAGTGGCCAACGCGCTTCCGGTTACCGCTGCCGCGGGTAGCATCGGTTTTCGATTGGAGGGAGAGACAGTTGTTCCGAAGGATCTAGAGCTGAAGACTCGGCATTATGTGGCTGGGTCCAACTACTTTCAAGTGATGGGGATTCCTTTGATCAAAGGCCGTGGGCTTCTGGCATCCGATTCGAACAACGCTCCCTTGGCAGTGGTCGTGAATGAAACCTTCGCGCAGCGATTCTTTGCCAAGCAGGATCCCATCGGTCATCGGATCCTAGTCGATGACGGCCAGACTGGAAAAAACGCCAACTGGAGCGAGATCGTGGGCGTTGTTGGATACGTGCCGGATTTCAGGGGACAGTCGAAGCCAGAGCCCCAAATCTATCAATCGTTTTTGCAGAGGCCGCAAACCGTCATGACGATGGTGGTGCAATCGAAAGCCGATCCCGCTACGCTCGCGCCTTTACTACGGCGGTCCATCTGGGCGGTGGATCGAGATCAGCCGGTGGGCGCGATCCGCACCATGAACCAGGTAGTGGACGACGCAGGCATGGGCGATCGATTGATGGGCTGGCTGATGGGCTGCTTTGCCGGGTTAGCGCTGCTGCTGGCCGGAGTGGGGATTTTCGGTGTGATCGCGTACAACGTCTCGCAAAGAACGCGCGAGGTGGGCATCCGCATGGCCCTTGGGGCAGGCAAGAGCGCCGTGTTGCGGCTGGTGGTGGGGCAATCCGCGTGGCTCACGGGACTAGGCGTGGGGCTCGGGTTACTGGGCGCGTTTCCGCTTCCGCGCGCCTTGGGCGACGCTTTCAATGGCTTGCCAGTTTACAATGCGGCGTGGATATTGGCGGGCGTGGCCACACTGGTGGTGTTGGTGTCGCTGGTGGCGAGCTACGTCCCCGCTCGCCGGGCGATGCGGGTGGATCCGGTGACTGCTCTACGCTACGAGTGATCTATTCCAGCTAGACTGTTGTTTGTGATGAAACAACTCAGTCTGGCATCGACCGTGGCGCTCGTTCTTCTTACTTCGGCATTTTCTAAAAAGGAATCGGCGCTTGCCGGCCGATGGGATCTTACTATTGTTTCGTCCAAAGGCACTTACCCTTCCTGGCTCGAGATTTCCGTGAATGGTAAAGAAGCTCAAGTTCGGATTGTCGGCCAGGTTGCCAGCGTGCATCCGGCGCACGATGTACGAATGCAGGGTTCGCGCCTCACATTTCAAAGCTCGGAATGGTTCGGACGTGAGATCCCGGTCAGTTGGAAGGTGACGCTGGAAGGATCTGAACTTAAAGGCACGCAGTCCAGGTCCGACGGCGTGACGGGCGACCTGACGGGTGAGCGCGCGCCGGCCCTGGATCGCCAGCCGCCCGCCGCTTGGGGCGAACCGGAAAGTTTGTTCAATGGAAATCTGAGCGGTTGGGAACCGGATGGTCCCGAGAATCATTGGAAGGCGGAGAATGGCGAGCTGGTGAACGCAGCCGCCGGCGCCAACATCCGGACCACGCGGAAATTCGACGACTTCAAGTTGCACATCGAATACAACTGTCCGGATCTCGGCAACAGCGGGGTGTATCTACGCGGACGCGATGAAGTGCAGGTGGAGTACGAGAAGCCGGGCACCGACGATAAATTCCACGGCATGGGATCCATTTATGGATTCATTGCGCCGGCCGTTGACGTTTGGCCGCGCCCCGGCCAATGGGAATCCTATGACATCACGTTGGTGGGCCGCCACGTAACGGTGATTCGCGACGGAGTGAAAACGATTGACAACCAGGAGATCCCCGGAATCACGGGCGGCGCCATCGACAGCCACGAAGGCGAGCCGGGACCGTTGTATATTCAAGGCGATCATACCGGGGGGATGAAGTATCGGAACATCACGATTTCGCTGCCGAAGACGTGAGGCTGCCGGAGGCAGGCTGCAGGCCGCAGAAGGCATAGGGCGCGGTCCTTACGAGCTGCCGATTAAGACGCCTGTGACGAATACCAGCACTCCGCCTAAGCCAACCTGAAGCGCGGCGGATAAGGCTGGCGTTTCCATGTAGCGGTGCCTGATCCACGAGATTACGCCCAGTTCCACCAGCACTACAGCGATTGCCGCCACCATCGCGGCATGGAACTCCGGAATCAGAAACGGTAGCGTGTGGCCGATGCCGCCCAACGCTGTCATCAGGCCGCAAATCAGGCCTCGGGCCCACGGATGGCCTCTGCCGGTCAGGCTTCCGTCGTCCGAGAGGGCTTCGGCGAATCCCATACTGATGCCGGCGCCGAGCGAAGCAGCCAGGCCCACTAGAAAGGCGTCCCAACTCTTGTGCGTGGCGAAGGCAGCGGCGAAGACCGGTGCCAGTGTGGATACCGAGCCATCCATCAATCCAGCCAGACCAGGTTGCACGATCTGCAGCACGAACAGGCGCCGGTTCGCCTCGTCTTCTTCACGTTTGACATCGGGCGGCAGCTTATCTTTTTCGAGTTGCTCCGCGCGATTCTCGTGCGATCGCTCTTCCTGAGCCAGATCGTCCAACAATTGGCGCACGCCTGGATCTTGCGCCCGCGCGGCGGCCCTCTCATAGAACCTGCGGCTTTCCACTTCCATAGTTGCGGCCTGATTGCGGACGGTATCCAGGCCCAGTGGACGCACCATCCAAACTGGTTTGCGATGTACGAAGCCCTTTACGTCCTGCCGGCGAATCAGCGGAATATGGGCGCCGTACTTCGACTGGAAAAGCTCGATCAACCGGCGCCGATGGCCCGACTCTTCCTGGCGCATCCCTTCGAAAACCGCGGCCGAGGCTGGGAAGGTCTCTTTCAAACCCTCCGCGTATTCCGCATAAACGCGCTCGTCTTCCTCTTCGAGAGAAATGGCCAGCGCTAGAATCTCACGCTCGGAAAGACTGTCAAAGTTGCGCATAGATTTCCATGTTCATCCCGCCGCTGCTGCTATCCGCACAGCACACGGGGCTGAGCTCCTCGATAGTACCTGCTGAAGTTGCGCAGCTAAATTCTGCACGTTAGGCTCCGCAAGCATAGAGAGATGATCGCCTGGCGTTTGGTGCGACTCAAACCCAAGCAAGGCAAACCGGCGCCACTCCATCCGGGGATCATCCAATAGACGTGTGCCGACCGGCTGGGCAGCGGCGAGGAATTGCACTGCGCGCACGGCGGTCGGCTGTGGAGCGTAATTCCGGCCAGCGGTTTCGTTGGCTATTTCCGCGCCGCCACTCTGCGGAAAAACGCTAGCCAACGGGCTGGCGGCCAAGCGAAACCGCCAGCGGGCAGACGCCGAAAAACGCGTGCGAGCGGCGAGATAGCCGATATGGGCTGCCACGTCGCGGACCGTCACTTGGTGACCTGCACGGCGGGTGAGCCCCGCGCGTAGTGCTTGCGCGTAACGCCGCCAGTGTGGTTGCAGCTTTGGATATCCGGGTGTAGTGGTATCCAACAACGCCAGCAGGTCCACTTCCTCGCCCGCCGCGACAAGCTGTCGCGCGGTCTCAAATGCAACTATCCCACCGAAGCAGTGACCTGAAATGCGGTAAGGCCCCCGGGATTGCACGGAACAGATCACGGCTCTGCAACTCGCCGCCACGCCTTCCACTGTGTGCGATCCAAGCGGCCGGCCGGTGGGGTAACGAAGGGCCAACAAGGGCTGGCTTTTTCCCAGGTGCTTAGCCAAACCTCGAAAGTAATAAGGTTCGCTGGTAGCGTCCGGCATCAGGAATAACGGCCTGCCGGAGCCGTTGGGCTGCAGAGCGAGTAAGGCTGATTCCGGTTTCTCGCTGGTATTACCGCAGTCGGAAACGATACGGGCGAGCGAACGAATGGTGGGTTTCTCGAAAAAATCGATTCGATCCAGCAGGCTCGGATCCACGGCCAATGCCGATCGGGCCTCGGCCAGCATGACGATTGCTGCGAGCGAGTCACCTCCGGCGGCGAAGAAGTCATCGTCCGGGCCGACCTCATTCTGGAGGATTCGATTCCATATTTCAACCAATTTCAGTTCCAGCGGGGAAGCACCGCTGATAGTGGCTCTCTGGACAATTCCGGCCCATTCGTCACGCAAAGCGATGCGGCGCGTCTTTCCCGTGGCGCCTTTAGGAATACGATCGACAAACACAATCCGCCGCGGAACTTTGAAGGCGGCTACGCGGCCGGCCACAAATTCGCGAAGTTCATGCTCGGTGACCGGTGCCCCACCTCGCAGCACAACTGCGGCAACGATATCCTCACCGAGAGTGGGATGAGGAATCCCAAATCCTGCTGCCTCCATCACGGCAGGGTGAGCGGCAAGCGCGACATCAATCTCTTGCGGCATGATCTTTTCGCCGCCGCGATTCACAACTTCCTTCACTCGGCCGGTGATGTACAAATACGAATCTTCATCGAATCGGCCGAGATCCCCGGTCCGAAGCCAACCATTGCTGAACGAGTCACGGTTGGCATCCGGATCGTTCCAATAGCCGGCCGTTACGGCTGCGCCCCGAATCCTGATTTCACCCTCGGATCCAGGCAACACAGGTTGTCCAGACTTATCAAAAATGGCGACCTCGGCACCTGTGACCACGCCTACCGAACCTGGCTTGCGGCGCCCTGGTGGCAATGGATTGCTGGTGACTGCCCCAACCTCGGTGAGCCCGTAGCCTTCGATGACTGGCGCATTCAGCGCGCTCTCCAGCGATGCGATCAAAGTAGGCGGCAACGGAGCGCCGATGGACCGCACGAATCTCAACCGGCACGGTGCAGGAAAGTCCCTTCCGTCCAGCAGCGTCAGGATGGCACGATGCATGGTGGGACTGGCTGTATACCAGGTGGGCCCAAATTCTTCCAGCCAGCTTAAGAATTGCACGGCATCAAAGCCAGGCGCGCATATCACGCACCCACCCGAATAAAGCTGCGCCAGAAATGTCAAGATTCCCTGCAGGTGAAAAAGCGGCATTAAACTCAACAGCCGGTCAACATTCGACAATTCAAGCGCGCGCGCAGTTTGCAGGCACTGGGCCTGAAGATTGGCATCTTTCAGGGGCACCAGCTTGGACCGGCCTGTAGTGGCGGAAGTGGACAGCAGAAGTCCCGGATCCACCAGCGAGCCCTGGCCCTGGGGTGAGCCGGGGTTGCCGAGTGAAAGTTCAAAGACTCCGGCTATTGCTTGAGGCGCCAGTTGGGCCTCCCAAACCTGGATTCCGAGAGCCTCAGCGCAGTGGATGGCCGGTATATTTGCAGCTTCGACAATCAGCGCCTCGGGTGCAAGCGCTGTCAAGTGAGCTTGGAACTCCGGGATTGGCATCCGCGGATTGATTGGCGCGCAGACGCATCGAAGCGATGTTCCGAGGATAGCTAGAGTCAGATCCGGTCCGTCGGGTAATGCCACGGCAACCACTCGCCCGCTCATGTGGCGAAAGGTTTCCGCAATGTTTTCGATCTGACGCCAGAGCTGCGCGTACGTAAGCCGTTCCCGTTCCGGCGCAAGGATTGCAGTTGCCTGCGGGGCGTCCACTGCTCTCCGGCGAATGTGCTGGAACGGCGACAGTTCCGAGCCAGTTTGCAAGTTCATGGCAGGGTTTCATCAATGATAATTCATGTTGGAGAAGAACGGCATGTTACTCGAACGATTCCCGTTCCGCTAGCATCTAAGTTATATGCCCGCTACTGTAGAAGCTAACCAGATTGAGGGACTGGCCCCAGCCCGGCTACCCCAAGGGGACTCTTGTCTGTTAATTATTTTCGGCGCCTCCGGAGATCTCGCGCGGCGGAAGCTAATTCCTAGCCTTTACAACTTGGCCTGCGTGGGCTGCATGAATCCCGATTTCGTGGTGCTCGGCACGGGCCGGACACCGATGTCTGACGAACAATTCCGCGCCAAGATGCGGGAAGCAGCTTCGAAGGCGAGTGACACGCGCGATTTTTCAGATTCCGTGTGGGAGGGATTTGCCAATCGGTTGCACTATTTTGCAGGCAACTTCAACGATCCGGAGTTCTACAACAAACTGCGCGACCGATTGAATGAAATGCGAAAGTCCGGCTCAAGCTCGAATCACTTGTTCTACCTATCCACGCCGGCCTCGGAAGCGCCTACCATCATCGAAGGATTGGGCGCGGCGGGATTGAATCACAGCGATGGCGGATGGGTCCGGATCATCATTGAGAAGCCATTCGGGCGCGATCTCACTTCCGCGCGCCAACTCAACCAGACCGTTCTGAAAGTTTTCGATGAGCAGAACGTCTATCGCATCGACCATTATCTGGGCAAGGAGACGGTACAGAACATTCTGGTTTTTCGTTTCGGCAATTCGCTCTATGAGCCGGTGTGGAATCGTAACTACGTGGACCGCGTGGAGATCACGGGAGCTGAAACGGTGGGATTGGAAGGCCGCGCGGGTTTTTACGAAGAGACTGGCGCGCTGCGTGACATGGTGGCGAACCACTTGCTTCAGCTACTGGCCCTAACGGCCATGGAACCGCCCATCGCCTTCGATGCCGATTCCGTCCGCCAGCAGAAGGTGCAGGTTCTGAAGTCCATTCGACCCATGACGGTGGAGGAAGTGGCGCAGCGGACTCTGCGCGGGCAATACGGCCCCGGTCAGATTGACGGCAAACCAGTCCCGGGATACCGCCAGGAACCGGGCGTGAAACCCGACTCAACCACCGAGACGTTCGTCGCCCTCAAGCTGTTCGTCGATAATTGGCGATGGGCAGGCGTGCCGTTCCACATCCGCACTGGAAAGCGGCTGTCGCGTCCGATGACTGAAATCCGTGTTCATCTGAAAGGAACGCCGCAAGCCCTGTTTGCGACTACGCCCGAGGATCAACGCGAGCGCAATGTCATCACGCTGCGGATTCAACCTAATGAGGGAATTTCGATTGCATTCGGCGCAAAGAGGCCCGGCAACCAGATGCGCACCGTAACCGTGCAGGCAGACTTTTCCTATCGGGGGATATTTGGCTCCAAAACGCCCGTGGCCTACGAGACATTGTTACTGGATTCAATGCTGGGCGATCCGACTCTTTTCACCAGCCGCGACGAAGTGGAAGCCGAGTGGCGAATCATCACGCCCATTGAGGAGGCCTGGGCCAAGATCCCGCCTCCGAATTTCCCCAACTACGCCGCAGGGGGCGAGGGCCCGTCCATTCCGCCTACGCTTTTCTGACCAGCTCCAGGTCGATCGAAATGTCGACTTCATCGCCAATCATGACGCCACCTGTTTCGAGTATTTGGTTGAAGGCGACTCCAAATTCCTTGCGGCTGATCTTGGTAGTGGCTGCAGCGCCGCGCCGCAGAAAACCCCAAGGATCCTTGATCTCCGGTGTTACGCTGTCCACTTCCAAAACTACTGGCCGGCTGACGCCGCGTATGGTAAGATCGCCCGTTACGTGATACTCGCCTTCGCCTTCCTTTGTGATTTTCGTGGACTGGAACTTTATCGACGGATGATTAGCAGCGTCGAAGAAATCGGAACTCAAGAGATGTTTGTCGCGGTCAGGCTCCCGCGTATTGATCGAGTTGACATCAATCTCCGCGGCGAGGCTCGAGGCGGCCGGATTCGTGCTGTGAATAGTTATTGTTCCACTAACTTTCGTGAACTCACCGCGAACCCAGGAAATCATAAGATGCCGAACCTTGAAGTGGGCGCTCGAATGACTAGGGTCAATATTGTAGGTGACAGTGGCGGACTGGGCCGCCGTTTGGCTGGTGCTCATCAGAAACTCCCCCCTCGAAGATTGATGCTTCCAACCGGCTAAACGCTTCACCTGTTTTTTGGCCGCGCATGGCACTCCCCGCCTTACCGATCGTCGTGGCGGCCGAAAAAGCTGCTGGCCTCGTCCGGAGAGCCGATCCATTTGATAAGGGCGTTCATGTCCACCTTAACTTCCACCACGGTGGCCTGATCCCGCTGGAAGGTTGCGATCAGCATCCGGGTGGAGCGCGCCTCATCATCGTCCGCGTAGATATAGATGGATTCGCCATCATGCCGCGAGTGGACCCGTACTACGGGGCGCAGCCGGCTGGTAGAGATTCCGTGCATGAATTGATCCAGCTCGTGTTCATCGTCCTCGCCGATGGATTTCAGGTCTTCAAATACCGCCAGCTTGAACTCGCTCGTCCCGGCCGGGTGTGCCACTTTCACAAAAACATTGGCCACGCCCAGAAACGGAATGTGTGTACGCTTGGTGTGGTAGTGAACTTCGATGGCTTTCACCACATGATCGAATTCTGAATCGGCGATCAGGACGACGCCCGAAGCCACCAGAAAAACAGCCAGGAATCGCGAGCTCATTGGTCCTCCTTGCTGCGTGACGAGGGCGACGTACGTAGTTTGGGAATATGGAACTGACCGCCGAGATTCGCGACCTCATCGGGGTCAATGGTCCCCACTACGTTTACGAAGGTCAATTGCCGTGGCTCGGCTACGATGATCACCGCGCCTCCGAGTGTGCCGTTGCCGGGAACCTTGAGGAACACGTCGACATCACCGCCGTCGCGTCTGGATCTCACTCCTACAATGCGTCCCCAGGCGGGCGCCTGGAGCTGCGAGCGAACCGACTCCACATCCGCCCGGCTGTAGTCGCCGTCTTCGGAAAATTGGTAGCTCCGGACGTAGACGCCCTCTAGCTTGGCAAGCAGCCTTTTCACCTTGGCCACATCCGGGTCGTCCTTATCGGACAGGAAGCGGGCGGCCATCTTCAGCAGCGAGCCATCCAGGGTGACCTCTATCGATTCCTCGGCTTTGGCCGACAGCTTGTCCAAATTCGCGGGCAGCTTGATCTCTTGCGCCCAGAGCGGCGCCAGGCCGGCCGCCAACAGTATGCTTGCGATTCGCATCATCTCACCTCACTAATAGACACGCACCGTGGCGCCCGGCGAATGCAAATATAAATTGGCCACGGATGCACACGGATGGACACGGATAACGCGATACTGGACATATGGGCGCAGCTTTGGAAGTTCACAATCTGCGGAAGACCTATAAGGACGTCGTGGCCGTGGATGGGCTGGAGCTACAGGTGCGGCTGGGTGAGTGCTTTGGGCTGCTGGGCCCGAATGGGGCGGGTAAGACCACCACCATTGAAATCTGTGAAGGCCTAATCGCGGCCGATTCGGGCGATGTGAAGATGCTCGGGATGCGCTGGGATTCGGACTCGGGCCGGCTTCGGCAACGGCTGGGGATTCAGCTTCAGGACACGCAACTTAGCGAAAAGCTCACGGTGTTCGAAACCGTCCGGTTATTCCGCAGCTTCTACCATGCAGGTCCGTCGCCCGCGGAAGCCATTGCGCTGGTGCAATTGGAGGAAAAACAAAAATCGCGCGTAGGTACTCTTTCGGGAGGGCAGAAACAGCGGCTGGCGATGGCTTGCGCGCTGGTGGGCGATCCCGATTTT
>DASYNU010000080.1:0-23102 GCA_036008345.1 Bryobacteraceae bacterium | reverse complement strand
TTTCATGTGAACACCGTCGGCGACAACTTGCCCAACGAGAACGAGGTGCATGAAAAATACGGCAGCAAGAGCTTCCTGTTCACGGGCAGCTCGCGCGCCATTTCAAGCGCCGCCGGCTTTGGGGTGTTAGAGGAGTTCGCGGCTTCCCAGGAAGAAATCTTGCTAGGGAAAAAATATGGCGAGGAAGCCGAGACCTTGATGACGGCGCTGCATGAAATTATTGGGCACGGCTCCGGCAAGCTGAACCCCAAGCTCACTCACGATCCCGCGTACTATCTAAAAGAATATTTCTCGACGCTCGAAGAGGCACGCGCGGATTTGATGGCGCTCTGGAACATTTGGGATCCGAAACTGCAGGAGCTCGGATTGATTTCAAGTCCCGACGTCGCCAAAACCATGTACACCAGCGCCGTGCGCGTGGCTCTTACCCAGCTTCAACGCATTCCTCAAGGCGACACTATCGAAGAAGATCACGAGCGTGACCGCCAGCTCATCGTCAACTACATCCGCGATAAAACCGGCGCGATCGTGGAAGAACAGCGCAATGGCAAAACGTATCTGGCTCTGCTCGACTTCGACAAAATGCGGCAGGGCGTGGGCCAGCTTCTGGCCGAGCTCATGCGCATCAAGGCCGAAGGCGATTACGACGCTATCAAAGCTTTGATCGACAAGTATGGTGTTCATTTCGATCCAGCCGTGCGCGATCAAGTAGTAGCGCGCTATCAGAAACTCAACCTGCCAACCTATTGGGCCGGCATCAATCCCGAAATCCAGGCGAGCTTTGACGCCCAGGGAAAAGTGTCCAAAGTGGAAATCTCGTACCCGCGCGATTACGTGAAACAGCAGCTAGGCTACAGCCAGATGTACGGGAACCAGAAACCAGAAACCAGAAACTAGAAAGGTGTTTTCAACGCTTCCCGCACCTTTTCGAGCAACGCCGCCAGCGTAAACGGCTTTTCCAAAAATGTGGTCCCCGGCGGGAGATTTTGGACAGCGTGGATATTCGTTTCGCCAGTGAACCCGGAGACATAGAGGACCTTCGGGCTGAATCCTTGCTTCTGCAACCGGTCCACTAACTCCGGCCCACCCATGCGCGGCATCAGCACATCGGTGATCAGCAAATCTATGGAATGTTGCCGGCAAATGGTGAGAGCTTCCTCGCCGTCCGCGGCCTCCAACACTTGATAGCCATGCCGGCGCAGCATCTTGAGAACCAGTTCGCGAATACCCGCTTCGTCATCCACAACCAGAATGGTTTCGCGAGCGGACTCGGAGCTGGCCGGCTCAAGCGTCGGCGCTGGTTCCTGCGTGCTTTCGAGAAACAGTCGTAGCAGAGTACCACTGCCGCCAGCAGCGGCGGACGCCACAATATCGCCGCCCCATTGCCGGACGGCTCCGTAGGCCCGCGTCACATTGGACGGCCAGTCATCGGATCCGTCTTTGGCTGGCAGGACAGCCTCAAACCAAGCAGCTTTCGCGTCTGGTTCAAATACGCGCTCACCCAGCGTGATGGCGATCACGCAGTACACTCCCGGCCCCAAGGGTCCCCTGGCCTGCCGCAGGTCCTCTTTGATATCGAGAAATGAAGTCTCGAGTTTGGCTTGGCGCTGATGCTCGATCAGCGACGTCACAATTTGCTCCAGCCGTTCCGCGTCCGCGTTCACCATATTCGATTCTGTGGAAAGCTTGAACTGAACACCCAAACGTTTCTCGACAGAGCGCAGGACTGAATGAAGATCAATCGAACTTGCCGCGCTGCCGGGCCGCCGGGTGAAGGCTAGCAGATTGGCGGCCAGTTCAGTAATGCGCCCGGTGGCGTCAATGATCGGTTTCAGGTCTGCGCGGATTGGGCTGTTCTCGGGAAGACCGTTCAGCAACTCGTCAGTGTGCCCTGTCAAAATCATCAGTGTGTTGTTCAGATCGTGCGCCATCCGGCCAGCCAGCTTGGAAACAGCCTGTACTCGTTCCGCCTGCGCCAACTGATCCTGCAACAGACGCCGTTCCGTGATGTCCATGGTGATGCCGGTTAAGTAGCGTGGACGGCCATGGGCATCGGTCAGCAACTGGGCGCTTTCTCGAAGCCACAGGACGCGGCCATCCGCGGCCGTAGCGCGAAATTCCAGGGAGTGCGCTTCCCCGCGCTGGATCGCTTGCCGGTACGATTTGGTTACCCATTCGCGATCGTCCGCATGCACTCGATTCGTCCAGAAAGATGCATTGCCGGTCCAATGTTGAACCGGGTAACCCAATAGCCGCGTTGCGTTCGCGGTTACGGAAAGGAACCTGGTGCTAGCCAAATCGAGCGTCCAGACTACTGCATGCAAGATCCCGAATTCAGGGTTTGGTAGTACCGGTACGGCTGTATCTTCTAGGCCGGTGAGATTTTCAATGCTGAGCAAGGCTTCGGGTGAGGGTTCGCCATCCCAGCTTCTATCATCCAAACCATGGATGGCCAAAATCCCGATCCGAAGACGCCGGCCGGTTTTCGGTTCCGAGACCAGAATGTTGGTTTGAGGCGTGCCGGTTTTCAGCACTTCCGCGACGCGCTCCAGCACCCACGCCGGCAACAGGGCGTCCAGCCGCGACCGTAGGGGCGCCCCAGTGAGCCGGAACATCTTCCGGATGGCCCGGTTCGCGGAGATAATGGACAAGTCCGGCGAAAGCACCAGCAGGCCCACCGGAATGCAGGCGGTAATCTCCTGGTAGTAACGCCGTTCGGTCTCAACCAGCCCAAGAAGACGAGCGACTTCTCGGGCCTTCCATTGCTCGAGGTCGGCTCGGTCCATGAATCTGCCAGTAACCAGTTTTCACTTGAGGGACAACCGGAACAAGGTACTTTCAGGTTGAACCGTACTTGGTACTGGGTTATGCGGCAGGGCCGCAGGCACCAGCGATGCAGAACCCCTCCGCAATCCGCCGCCTGCCTTCTGCCTCCTGCTTACTGCCTACTGTTTCTTTGCCTCCGGAGAAAGCGATCTCTCTAGATCGGCGAGCTGCTTCCTTGCAGTCGCCGTATCCGAACCCTCGGGAGCATAACGCAAAAACTTGCGGTATTGTTCCGCTGCGCCCGCATAATCCTTCTTCTGCATTAGCACTGCGCCGAGCACTTCGTTCATTCTGGGGAAGCGGTGCTCCGCGTCATGATCGATGCCTTCGCGGGCGCTCCTCTCGGCAGCCTCCATCCTCTTCAAATAAAAATTGCTCATCGAATTGAGCAGATACGCTTGCGGGAAGTCGACGGGATTGAGCTTCAATGCGCGATCCGTATAATCGGAGACATCCTGCCATTTTTCTTCGCGCGAGGCGACCGACGCGAGCGTTAGATAGGGAGTAACCAACTTCCCGTCAGCCTCCAATGCCATCGCCGACGACTTGCGCGCTCCGTCGAAATCGTTCAAACGCTCCTCGACCCGCCCGAGTTCCGCCCACGCAACCGCATACTTGGGGTAAATCTCGACAGCCTTACGGAGTTCCTTCTGGGCTTGGTCCCACTTCTCCTTCTTGACAAAGTTCTGCGCGCGTTCCATGGCTTTCTTGGCTTCCTTAGGAGCCAGGGCGCTGGTGACGCTGATGGTGGTCCCGTCCACATTGGCCAACCGGTGCAGGATCAAGGTTCCGACATTAAAGTCGTCGCGGCTTTCGCCGAGATGCAACACGTCGGATCGGAAGCCGGGAAGCGAGGCTTGCAGATCACAACCCATCACGTCGCGATTACTTCTGGAGGATGAGGCGCCTGTGGTGCCGGGCGCTGTGTTTGAGTACGTGGATGGAGAAGAGCCCCCACCACCCACGGAACCGAAAGATGGCGATGCGTTCTCGCTCGCGTCCGCCACGGCCATACCGGCCAAGCGATTATTGACATCGATGCTGAAGTCGCCTCTCGAATCGGTGCGGCCGACGGAGCGGGGCGAAGAATGACAGATCAGTTGTATCACCGCGGAATCCGGCGGAGCTGTACCATCTTCCATGCTTACTTTTCCTGACAGGAATAAGGGATGCTGCGAAAAATCCGGACTCGTCGTGCCGGTGCTAGGTTGACCGCTGGGCACCGAAGGCCCTCTAGCGCCTGCTCCGCCGTTACTGGGTCCTCCCGGTGGCGGGTGACCGCCTTGTCCGAACAACCCGAGGCTAAACAGACCGGTACTCAGCGCCAACCCGATCAGGCTGCGCGGAACGAGTTGAGGTCTCATTCTGATCACCCCCGTTGATCACCCCCGTTGATCACCCCGGCTAACGTAATTATAGCCCCGTCATGCGCCTGCTTCATTTGACACGAGCGGGTTTAGAACCCGCCGCACAATGTCACCCCCCTGGTGGGGCAGGGCCATGCCCTGCCAGGTGCGTTATGAGCCGGTGGTCGCAAACGGCGGACGAACCGATGGTTGCTGTGCGCTGGTAAGCCACTCCGTTGAAGACGCCTCGTGGCGCACGCACTCTTCGGTGCAGCATCGACAATCGTGTCGATGTCCGCCCGACGCCGAGAAGAGTCTCGGCGCAGCACGCAAGAGTGCGTGCGCCACAGGTCGCGTTCATCTTCGGTGGGCCAGCAGGCCCATGGGAACTCCCTCGAGGTCCCGGCAGGGCATGGCCCTGCCCCACAACCGCGCTATTTGATATAGACCAGCAGTGTTTGGCTGCTCGATCCCGCCGCGGATAGTATTACGTTCAGCGGCGACGTAAAGCTGGTTTCGTTAGGCGCCCGGAATTCGGCGGCATACATACCTGGAAGGAAGCCTTTCAACGGATAGGTTCTGAATAGTCCCGGCAAGTTGATGGCGACTTTGGCGGGGGGAACGCCCGCTCCCGTGAAGTAGACGGTTACCTTGCTTCCCCGTTTCGCCGGATTGGTTTGAGAATTCAAGGCACCGTCCTGGTTTCGAGCATTGGCCAGTCCCGAGCCGGAGCCATCGGCCGAGAGCAGCCCGAGCGCAGCCGGCGCGACATCAGCATCCAGAGAATTAGAGAGGACGCCATTGGCGTTCACCTGAATGGTGGCGCTCTGGTTGGTGCCGAACTCCAGCGGCGTGATACAAACAATCTTTCCCTGGGCAATGCTCACTACCGGAACAGGTTTGCCGTCGAACAGAACCTCAGTGCCTCCGAGCAGAGTGCCGAGCGGGATCCGTTCGTTGATCCCCACGTTTATGTCCTGCTCAGGTTTGAAATCGGGCACCGAAAGCGCGACGATTTCGCCGGCCGCGATGGGACCCGTCAGCCGGCTGAAAGCGTTTGTGGCGCCGGTCAAGTTTAGTCCAGCCGGAGCGGAGGAGACATTTAACGCGTCGACCAAGGCTTTCGTCATGGGGTTTGGCGGCGGAAACGGAAAGCCGCTATATGTCATGCTCTGGGCATCGAAGCCCTGGTCACCGGCGACATATAGAATTCCGTTCGGACTCACTGCGAGAGTGGGCGCGGAACCCGCCCAAAGATAGGAGGAGTAGAGCAGCGTTGCGCCCGCGGGATCGAGCATGGAGACAAACGACTCATAGTTTTGGATGGCCGGTGCAGCGTCTATGGAATGCACCAGCGGAAAATCGATGGAGTTGGTTTCACCTGTTACAAAGACGGCGCCCGCAGGAGTTACGGCGATATCGGTGGGACGATCGTAGCAGGATCCTCCCAGGAGCGTCGAGTAAAGCATCGTCTTCGCATCCGGGCTGAGTTTGGTCACGAAAACGTCGTCCGCCAAGTACGTGTATATGGTGCCAATAAGTCCGGTATCCTCGCCAGAGGCGGGATAGGTGCAGCCATCCTTCAATTTGGTTTGATACGCGCCGGGCGTGGTGGGGAAATCAGTTGCGGAAGTGTTGCCAGTGACGTAGATTCCGGTGTCGTCCGCCGCAACAGCGACACCAATGTTCTCCAACTCGGTACCTAATGAGGTCACCTCCAACCCCGATCCGTCCACCCCCATGCTGCCTCCCAGATAAGTGGAGAAAACTGTATTTCCACTGCTATCCAGTTTGATGACGAAAGCTTGCGGCGAAAACTGTCCGGGCGGTACAATTCCGTGAACGACGTTCGCGGTTACGGGGAAATCCGATGAAGAGGTGCTGCCAGCCAGCAGGATGTTGCCTGCCGGGTCGATGCTCATGCCGCCGGCTCCGTCGACTCCGGCGATAGGCGCGGAATAGAGAAGCTGGGACGCGGACGAATCCACCTTGGCCAGGAACACACTATAAAAACCATACGGATTTGCTGGTGGTGACCCGTTCTTGAATGGGAAGTCCGGGGAACCGGTTTCACCGAAGATCCAGGGGTCGCCGTTGGCATCCAGCCTTAATGCGGCGACGCTGTCGGTCTCAGACCCTCCCAAATATGTGGAAGCCAGCAACTGTCCCTGCGGACTGAACTTAGCTAGAAAAATATTTGTGACTCCCTGGAGTTGTTTCAACAGCGCGTTTTTAGAAACCGGCAGATCGAAGGAGTTGGTAGTTCCCGCCACCCACATGTTGCCCGACGCATCCACTTGAATACTGGTAGCCGTTTCATTTCCCATGCCTCCGAAGTAAGTTGCAAATTCCGGCGTCTTTCCGTCGGGCTTGAATTTAGCTATGAAAATGTCGGACGTGATCGGCCCACTTGCATACACTAGGCCTTTACCGGTGGGCGCGAAAGTAATTTGAATATCACGCGACACCATGCTGGGAGACCAGGTCTGGCCGCCATTAGTGGTGCGATACGAGCCTGCAATCAGGATGTTCGGATTTCCGGGATCCGCTGCCAGGGACGTCGCGAAGTAAGCCGGAAACGGGAACGATTGCCAAGTGGCGCCACCATCGCCGCTGCGATAAAAAAGAGCATTCGCGCCCGGCGAACTCCCCGGTGACAGACCATACAGATATCCCGCACGCACCGGGTCGGCTACCAATAATTCCAAGTCGAATGGCGTGCTGAGCTGCGTCCACTTTTGGCCTCCGTCCGTGCTCTTCAGCAAATAGAAGCTATCGTTGGCTTGTCCGGTCACATAGAGCGTCCCCGGCGTTACCGAATCAAAAATGAACCCAAAGATCTCGCCGTTTATGGCGGGCGAGGGCAAAGCGATTTGCGACCAGGAGCCGGCTCCGTCGGTGGATATGAATGCATCGCCTCCCACCGTTACCCAGAGAGATCTTGGATGGAATGGGTCGATTGCCATTGGACCGATCGGGGCCGCTAGCAGTCCAGCGGTTGAGGGAGACCAGGTGGCGCCTGCATCGGTGCTTTTGAATAACCCGCCGGGGAGAGTTGTGTTGGCATACAAAGTTGACGGATTCGAGGGGTCGATTACTATTGAGATCGGCTCAAAGTCGCCCTGTGGGACCAGCACGGTAGAGGAGAAGTGCTGGCCGCTATCCACGGTCTTGAAAATTATGCCGTTGAAGCTCACGTAAAACACCGTCGGATGGGTAGGATCCACGGCTATGGGCAGCGTCAGCGATTCCTGATAATTCGTATAGGAGTTCGGCAGATTTCCGAGAGGTTTCCAGGTGAATCCGTCGTCGGTGCTTAACAGGAGTTGAGTGCCGGGATTGACGGATTGCGCTGGATTGAGCAGCGGTAAGTCGAAAGAAGTTGTGGTACCGGCGATGTAGATGTTTCCCGCGGAGTCCGTGGTCACTCGATTTACGGCATCTGAACCGGACCCGCCGTAGGTATGCGTGCTGAGAGTTTGGGCGGACAAGCACGCGGCCGAGAGTATGAGTGCGTGAATTGAGAGTGGGAATAAAGTTGGTCGCACGGCGCAGAACTCCGCTTAAGTGGTCGTGGACGCGATGCTTGAGTTTATCACGCACGCTCACGAGGCACGCGACGAAGGGCTGAGCCGGCCGGAAGGAAGCGATGCGAAATAGCCGCGGCCACCGGCCATGCGGGTAGCGCTTCCTCGCGGTCGCGGTTCGGAATGAGGCGGTGGGAACAGACGGTCGGAACAGACGGTGGGAATCGGGCGAGGGAAATGGCGGCGGGAACCGGGCCACAAGAAAAATCCACGTTCATGGCAGAATGTAAGGGATGCTGAAAACCGCTCGTCTCCAGTTTGTGCTTCCGATTCTGATGCTGCTCTCCGCGTGTTCGGATGCGCCCAAAACCGATCAAGCCAAGGAATCCGCGAAGCCGCCCGAGCCTGTGACGGGCCGCCAGGCGTTTCAGAAAATGTATCCGATGGCCCGCAACTGGGATCTCAACGCGGCGCCTCTTCGATTGCGCAGCGTGCGTCTTTCGGCCAAACCGGAAAAGGGCAAGGCGGATGCGTGGGAAGCAATATTTGTATCGCAATCTCCAGGAAAATCCAAGACATTCACTTACTCGGTTGTGGAAGCCGAGGGGAACCTGCATCAGGGAGTTTTCGCCCTGCTCGAAGAGGGTTACACGCCCCAGGGAGCAGCCTCCCCGTTTCCGATCGCGGCCATCAAGTTCGACTCCGATCAAGCCTACGATGCCGCCGCCGAGAAGAGCGCGGACTATATCAAGAAGAATCCCGACAAACCCATCACGTACTTACTGGAGCAGACCCGCCGGTTTCCCGACCTGACTTGGCGCGTGATCTGGGGCGAATCGGTGAGCACAAGCGATTATTCGGTTTTCGTGGATGCTTCCACGGGGAAGTATCTTGAAAAGGCTCACTGAGCTTTTGTAAGAGCTGCACCGGGCTCCCTCAGAAGCTGTGAAAAAATCGGCAACGGCACCGACTCCCTCACGGTCGCGGTTCGGTAACACTCTCTGAACATGAGACTTTCTTTCTGAACCGCGAGCGTAAGCGACCGGTGCTTTTGATTTCTTCACGGATTCTCACGGTCGCGGTTCGGTTACAAACGATCGTTACTGCTTAATTCACGGCGATGGTCACACCATCCTGGCTCGCGGCGCTTCCAAGGGACAGGACTACCGGCAAAATGCCGGGCGGCAAAAATCCGCCGGGGATCTGGGCGTTGATCTGCATAAGCCCAGGGAATCCCGGCGCCGGACCGGCGTAGACCAGGGCGGCCGGATAGCCGCCGATCGTCAAACTCACCGCGCTGAGATCCTGGCCTTGGCCCGTGGCAAAAAGCACGATCACTGATTCGCGGGCAGCCGGATTCGCCCCGGAATTCACGGTTCCATCCTGATTGATTGCTGCTGCTTGTCCAATTCCTCCGGCGACGGTGAAGATGCCTGGCATGGCCCCCACCACGTTGGGTGAAAACACGGCCACCGCGGCGCCGTCGACGACGATGTTGATCTCGGTAGTGGAGCCGGGTGTGAGGTTCACAGGCGCCAGGGCGTTAATCTGGTTGGCGTCAATAAAAAATGTGGTGGCGGGCTTTCCGTCAAACAGAAGCTGCGTCTGCTTGGGATCGAAGCCGGAGCCGAAAATGGTGACGATCTCGCCGGGTGCGATGTTGCCGGGAGCGAGAGAGGCCGCGTTCACTATAGTGTCGCCCGAGACCTGCTGCGCCGGAGGAGTGACCGTAGCGGATAGCGTCAACGTGCGGATGCAATTGTTTCCGGTATCGGCCAACCATATTGCTCCCTTCGAATCCACGGCGACATCGGATGCAGCATTCAACTCAGCGGCGGACGCGGGCCCCCCGTCGCCCGCGAACCCCTGCGCGCCCGTTCCGGCCACGGTGATGAGACCACCTGTCGACGTCCAGCCACGAATCAGATTCGTACCGGTCTCGGCGATCAGAAGCTGCCCGTCCGTGGTAAGCGCCAGGCCTCGCGGAGTCTCGAGCGGGTCCGCAACAATTGAGAATGCGCCCGAGGCGGAGATCTGGGAAACGCGCGTGAGTTCACTCAGCCAAATGTTGCCGGCGCCATCCACCATCACGGCGGCAGGCTTCAGAACCTGCGCCAGAACGCTCGGGGTTCCCGAGAGCGAGACCTTCAGTACGCGATCGTTGCCCGTATCCGCGACGTAGATTGCGCCCAATTTATCCACAGCAACATATTCCGGATTGCTCAACCCATCCAATACCGTCCAGATGTTCCCATCCGGCGTTATCTTGCGGATCTTGTTGTTGCCGGTATCGGCGATGTAGAGATTGTTCGTGGAATCGATTGCGACGCTTTCCGGGGAATTCAGCGTAGCGAGCGTGGCCGGACCTTTATCTCCATCCGAGCCGGCCGTTCCCGTCCCGGCGATGGTATTGATGACGCCGGCGGGCGTGATTTGCCGGACGCGATGATTCGCGGTATCGGCGATATATCTGTTCCCCAGACCATCGAGTGCAATGCCTGAGGGGGTATGCAATCTTGCGGCGAGGGCCGGCCCGCCATCTCCACCGAAATAGACTCCCAACCCGCTGCCGGCGATGGTGCTGACGATTCCAACGCTCGACACCTCGAGGACGTACTGTCCGTTCGTAGCGTAGATATTGCCCGCGCCATCGGCGGCCACATCGAGTGCCGACGCCACGCCCGCGAAGGGCATATAGAGAGTTCCGAGATAATTGCTTGAGGCGACATACACTGAACCGCCGCCTACCGCGACACCCGTGGGACCGGTCGCGCTGAAAACGGTGCTGATGACGTTTGCAAAAACCTTGCGGATGCAATTGTTGCCGCTATCGGCAATATAGACAGCACCATCGGAATCGGATGCGATTCCGGCGGGTGAATTTAGCTGCGCGAGATTGGCTGAGCTTGCGTCGCCACTGTAGCCGGCGGTGCCCGAGCCCGCCAGGAGCGTGAGATTGCCGGTGGGTGAAACGCGATAGACGATGTTCGCGCCAAAATCGGAAATGTACAGCGTGCCATCCGGATCCAGCGCAACATTGCGCGGCGCGATGAACTGAGCGTCCACTGCTGGGCCGCCCAGCGCCGTTCCGCCCTGTGGAACGGATCCGCCGCCGGCTACGGTTTGAATTTTTCCATCCGTGGTTATCTTCCGGATGCGGGCGTTGCCAAGATCGGCGATGTAGAGATTACCGGCTCCATCTAAAGCCAGTCCATAAGGTTGGTTCAGCATCGCGGCATTCGCCAGTCCACCGTCGCCCGCGAAACCGGGCACTCCCGTGCCAACCACGGTGCTGATAGTGCCGTTTGGCGCGATCTTTCGGACGCGGTTGGCATCCGCATCGGCGACATAGATATTTCCGTGACCATCCACGGCGATGCCTTCGGTTTGACTGAAAAGAGCTTGCAGCGCCGGACCGCCGTCGCCCACTGAATTACTGCCGGCGACGGATTGAATTGTGTATATCGGGGCGGCAGGTTGATCCGCTGCGCTGGAAGACACGTACATCAGGCAGATGAGAAATAGAAATCGAGTGAGATTCACCACGCCATAGGCCTCTGTGGACTAGAGTGTCTTACCAATGGAAAATTCTCATCTTGGTTCCGATGGACGAGTGTATGAGGAAATGGCCCTTGCTGTTCTACGGGATCCTGATAAGTGGAACGGGGCACGCGCAACCGCCTCTGCGTTTGAAAGGGTTGAGTTCTTATACGGTTTCCCGGACGGCGGTTGCGCCTCAGCGTACGCTTACGCCTGGCCGCTCCCATTGGTTGCTGCAGTTTGCCCACAATCCGAGCAGCGCTCAATTCAAGGACTTGGCGAATCGGGGCGCCACGGTGCTCTCGTATGTTCCGGACTTCGCTTTTTCTGTCTCGGCTCCCGATTCGACCGCGTGGGAGGGTTTGGACATTCAATGGACGGGCCGGCTGCGGCCAGATGAAAAG
Source organism: Bryobacteraceae bacterium (assembly GCA_036008345.1). Classification (GTDB taxonomy): domain Bacteria; phylum Acidobacteriota; class Terriglobia; order Bryobacterales; family Bryobacteraceae; genus Palsa-89. The sequence continues at coordinate 11,459 of DASYNU010000080.1, read as the reverse complement.
ATCAGCGCTGAGTTCGGGGAAAGAGCGTCGCGTAGCACGGTTACCGCGGTAGTTGAGTTGTACCCGGATGTGGATCCAAACGATGGACATGTGATCGCGAATAATGCCGGGCTGCGGGTTCTTGAAAACCCGGATCTACTTTCAAATCATCTGCTGGTGCGCGGAAGCAGGGAGGAATTGCTGGCTTTGGCGGGTTGGGATGAGGTCTCGTACATCTTTCCGGCTTCAAAAGAACTGACTGACGGGATGCCGGTACGTGCGTGCGCCGGCGCGGCGTCTAGCCAGGGATCCGTGCAGCAGGCGATTCCTCTGGTGGGGGATGGCTGGGATGGTCCGGGCCTGGGCGCAGCCAGCTTGAACTATGCATTCGATGATGTCACGGCGCAGCTGCCGGCGGCCGCCGCGCATGCTGAGATTGAGCGCGCGTTCTCCGAATGGGCCAGCGTTGTCCAAGTCAGCTTCACGCCTTCCAACAACCCGAACGGAAATCAGACCATCGCTGTCCTGTTTGCAACCGGTGCGCACGGAGATGGATATCCATTTCTGGGAACCGCCGCTTTGGCGCACACCTTTTACCCGTTTCCGGTGAATCCGGAACCAATCGCGGGCGATATGCACTTCAATGACGCCCAAACATGGCAGATTGGAAGCGGCGTAGACCTGTTTAGTGTTGCGCTGCATGAGACCGGGCATGCGCTGGGCCTGGGACATTCCGACAAACCGGGTGACGTTATGTATCCGTATTACCGGATGCACACCGTCCTGATGCCGAACGATATCGCTGCCGTTCAGGAGTTGTACGCACCGGTGGGCGCCGCACTGAGTCCGAGCCCGGCGCCGGTTCCAGCGCCTGATCCTGCGCCCGGCAGCCGGCTGCTGCTGGCTGTCATCGCCCCTCCCAGTTCCACCGCGGCGTCCTTTATTTCAATCAGCGGCATCGTTTCGGGCGGTATCGGCAGTGTACAAGTGAGCTGGACATCGAACAATGGGCCGTCTGGAACAGCGCAAGGGTCGTCAAATTGGATGATTCCAACTATTCCGCTCAGCGCCGGGAGCAACGTCATTGCGATCACCGCGGAGGACTCGCTGATGAACCTGGTGACTTCTAGCGTGACGGTCAGCTATCAGCCGACTAATCCGGCGCCTAGCCCGACGCCGTCTCCCGCGCCAAATCCTCCGCCGAATCCCAATCCGAACCCGCCGCCGGGTCCCGATACAACTCCGCCGTCGCTGACTATTCTTTCGCCGGCCACCAACAATTACTAGACATCCGCGAGCTCTTTGGTGGTAAGCGGAACAGCTACGGACAACGTGGGAGTGACATCGGTGACGTGGGCCACGTCCAACGGAGATTCGGGAACTGCTAGCGGAACCACGAATTGGAGCACACCGGCCATCCCGGTGTACATCGGCGCCACCACAATTATTATTACGGCAGCCGATCCCGCAGGAAACACGAGCTGGCGCTCGCTGACGGTGACGAGGGATTGACCCGCCTGAAGCCGGTCAATCCCGTTGTTCGGTTGTTCAGTTACTCGGTTGCTCGGTTAAAGCAACTGCATGAGCCGCGATCCTTCGATCAGGATGGTTTCGTCGCGCTCGGGTCCCGTGGAAATGCAGCCAATCTCGACACCGGTACACTCGCTCAGGAATTTCAAGTAGTCTTTCGCGCGTGGTGGAAGAGCTTCCGCGCGCGTCAGTCCGCGGGTTTCGGATTTCCAGCCGGGCAGTGTCTCATACACCGGCTCCACTGCTTCCATTTCGCGGAAAGTAGCCGGCATCTCCTTGGTGTTGCGGTAGGCAGTGCAGACCTGGATTTCGTCGAACTGGTCGAGGACGTCCAGCTTGGTTACCACGAGACTCGAAAATCCGTTGATCATTGACGTGTAGCGCAACAGCGGAACGTCGAACCATCCGCAGCGGCGCGGTCTTCCGGTAACAGCACCGAATTCCTTGCCGGCTTTGCGAATCCTCTCGCCCTCTTCTCCCAACAGCTCTGTTGGAAAAGGTCCGCTGCCCACGCGCGTGGTGTAGGCTTTAGAGACCCCGATCACGCCATGGATGCTGGTAGGCGGCACGCCCGCGCCCGTGCAGGCACCCCCGGCCGTCGCGCTGGAAGACGTAACGAACGGGTATGTGCCGTGGTCCACGTCCAGCATGGAGCCCTGGGCTCCTTCGAAGAGAACGCGCTTACCAGCCTCGATCGCATCGTGCAAAAGCTGTGCCGTATCGCAGACCATGGGACGAATGCGATCGGCGAACTTCAAATACTGATCGCGGATCTGCTCGTAATCGATGGTCTCTTGAATGTGGAAGGTCTGCGCCAGCAGTTGTTTGTCTTCGGCGAGCGAAGTATACATGGCGCAAAAACTTTCCTTCTCGTACAAATCCGCGATGCGGATGCCACGCCGCCCAATTTTGTCCTCATAGCAGGGACCGATGCCGCGCGAAGTGGTTCCGATCGGCACACGATCCTCGCGCGCCTCGGACATCTTTTCCACGATCCGGTGGAAGGGAAAGATCACGTGGGCGCGATTGCTGATGGCAAGCTGTTTGGGGACGTCGATGCCGGCTTGTCGAAGGGTTTCAATTTCGTCCAGAAGCGCGGCTGGATCGATTACCACGCCATTTCCGATCACAGCTTGGATGCCGGGGCGCAGCACGCCGCTCGGAATCAGCTTGAGAACGAATTTCCGATCGCCGATGAACACCGTATGGCCGGCGTTGTGGCCGCCCTGATAGCGCGCCACGATGGAGAACTTCTCGGAGAAAAGGTCAACCACCTTGCCTTTACCTTCGTCGCCCCACTGCGCGCCCAACACCACGATGTTTGCCATGCTTTTACTCAAAACGTCTCATTGTACCGTGCGGGGGTGGGTGACGGCTGTATGTTTGGGACTGCCGTTGCGTGACACGCTGCGAAACCGAACCGCGACCGGGAGGGAGCGTCGGTAAATTCGAAGACCGCACATTGCTGGTAGCGCTTCTTTCCGGTCGCGGTTCGGTAAAACAACTCCGTCTAAAGCGGCCGTTGGCTACAGTAGCTGGCTGGTGCGCTCCAGGGCGGCTTCGATTTTCTGTTTGTTGGTTAAGACAGGTTGGAACAGATCGCCCACTCTTTCGAATCGATCCAATACATTGCGGATGTTGAACTGTTCCGGGTCGAGGCCGCGCCGGACTTCGGGCCAGGCTAAGGGCGTCGAAACCGGAGCGCCAGTGTAGGCGCGGGGAACATAAGGGGCGGCAATGGTCTTAGCGCTCGAGATCTGCAGATAGTCGAAGTAGACCTTGCCTTTTTTGCGTTGCGAAACCGTGCGTGGAGTGGTGAACAGCTCCGGCTTTTCGCGGATCACCAGAATCGACAAAATCTCCGCGAAGGAACGCACTTGCTCGTAGGTATAAACCGGTTCCAGCGGGATATAGATATGCATGCCGTCGCCGCCGGTGGTTTTGGGATAACCCTCCAGACCCATTGCATCCAGTTTCTTTTTGACGATTTGAGCCGCTTCCACGATCTGGTCGTAGGGACAACCTTGAGTAGGATCGAGATCGATGAGCGCGAAGTCGGGATTGTCCAGCGATCCGAGCCGGCTCATCCACGGATTCTGATCGATGCACGCCAGGTTCGCGAGGTACACGAGCGTCGCGCGATCGTTGGCGATGATGTAGTGGATGTTGTCCTGGTTGTGTTCGGAAAAAATCGGTTCCAGCCGCACCCATTCGGGGACTTTGTCCTCGGCGTCTTTCTGAAAGAAGAAATCGTGATCGATGCCGTTGGGATAGCGCTTAAGCGATAGCGGGCGGTCGCGCAGATGGGGCAGGATCAAATCCGCGACGGCATCGTAATAATTGATCAGGTCGCGCTTGGCGATGCCTTCGCCGGGGAAAAGGACCTTGTTAAGATTCGTGACTTTTTGACGATGTCCGTCGATAGTGACAATCATCTCGGCCGGCGGCTTGGCGGGAATCAACGGCTCGCGTTTGATCAGCGACACGGGATTGTCCGGAGCTGCGGGTTCTTCCGGCTCAGCCGTCTCGCGAACACACTCCTTTGGATCTTTGTCCGCGCGCAGGGCGATGAACACGGGAGCACGCAGCAGGCCATCGGGAGTGAATTCCAGAAACTTGATCTCCGCCACCAGCTCCGGCTTCAGCCAGGTGACATCGCGCAAAGCCTTCACGGTCCCGCTGAACGGTTTTTTCTTGATAATGAGCGGTTGGATGCGCGAGTAAATTTCCTTCAGCGATTTATCGTTGAAGCCGGTTCCTACCTGGCCGGCATGGATCAGCTTGCCGTGGTCATAGAGGCCCAGCACCAGAGAACTGAAATAATCGCGCTCGCCGTGAGTGAAGCCCCCGATGACGAATTCCTGGCGCGATTCCACTTTGATCTTGAGCCAATCCTGATTGCGCCGGCCTTCGTATTTGCTGGATCGCCGTTTTGCCAGGATGCCTTCCAGGCCATGCGCTCGCGCGGCTTCCAGCATGGCCGCGCCGTTGGCGATGAAATGATCCGAGAAGCGGATGTGGTCCGTGGGCGTCAAGATACCTTGGAGCAGCCGTTTGCGTTCTTCGAGCGGGACGCCACGCAGATCGTAGCCGTCCAGATATAACAGGTCGAAGAGGAATAGCGTCACCGGATGGGAGCGCGCTAGATGCGCGACGCTGTTGGGGTCGGCCACCGAGATGCGTGGCTGGATCAAGTTAAAGCTCGATCGGCCATTTTCATCCAGCACCGCGATCTCGCCATCCAAAATTGCGCTGGACGCTTTCAGAAAGTGCGGCAACACGGTCAGCTCCGGATATTGCTGGTCACAGCGCTTGCCGGTGCGCGAGAGGATGCGGAGCTGGTTGTCCTCGACGAATAGGATGGCGCGGACGCCGTCCCATTTCACTTCGTAGAGCCATTGGTCGCCGGAAGGTGGATGGGTGGTGAGAGTGGCTAGCATCGGGGCGATGGTGCTGGGCATCGGGGATTGGATCGCGCCTGGGATGGTGGCTGGTTGCTGGTGGCTGGTGGCGGGTGCTACGGCTGGAAGATTTTCGGCGATTTCCTGTTGGGTGCGGCCGGTCAGGACGCTGTGGGAGTGGTCTTCGATGTTCCAGCTGGGTTTGGCTTCCGCGTCCTTCTTTTTGATGATCAGCCATTCGTTGCCCTTGCCGCGGTTTTTCATCTTTACCAGCGCGAACTCGCCGCGGAGCTTTTCGCCGTGCAGCCGGAATTTCAGGTCGCCGCGTTCAATCTGGGCCAGGGCCGGTGCATCGCCCAGCAGCTCATAGACGCCGCGATCCCACAGCATCACGCTGCCGCCGCCATACTCGCCTTGGGGAATATTGCCTTCGAAGTTACCGTAGTCAAGCGGGTGATCTTCCACATGCACCGCCAGATTCTTCGAGAGAGGCTCCAGGCTGGGGCCCTTGGGCACGGCCCATGATTTCAATGTCCCGTCCACTTCCAGGCGGAAATCGTAATGCAGGCGCGTGGCGTCGTGCCTCTGCACGCAGAAGAAATTCTTGCCTGCAGGCGTTGGACCTGCATCCGGCTTTGGCTCCGGCGTCTTGTCGAACGACCGCTTGCGAGCGTATTCCTTCAGCGACATGGGGGGCTTAGAATCTATTCTAGAATTATGGCGGATGACAGCATGCACTATTGGATGGATGGCGACGATTTTGGAGGTGGCGATTTCGGAGGTGGCGGCGATGGGGGCGATGACGGAGGCAACGGATTCGACGATGACGGCCAGGACGACGATAATCCGGATGACGACGATAATCCGGATGACGATGATCAAGACGGTGACGATGATCAAGACGGTGACGATGATCAAAATGGCGATGACGATGATCAGAACGGTGACGATGACCAAAACGATGGCGACGATCAGAACGGCGACGACGATGAAGACGTAGACGACAAGTTCGCGTCTGAGGAAGACCTTGCGCCCGTAGACGACGACGTATTTCAAAGCGCGGCCGATTTTCCTAACGCCGACGAAAGCGACTTCGAGGACGATCACGGCGATTGGACCGCGAACGACTATCAGGAGTCCGCGCAGAACCTGTTCGGCGATCACGAATTTTTCGGCGACACGTTGATCCAGCAGAAAACGGACGAGGGATTTTCACCGTACCAGGACCAGCGCTTCAATGCCGCCTTCGACGAGATCGCGCCGGGCACTTCCGATACCGTGCATCTGTTCGAGCGCGAGGGGCAGCTATTTGCATTCGGCCTGGTGTCGCAAGCCGTGCTCGGTATGCTGATGGCGCGCTACTCTGGAATCAATCTCAGTGGCCTCGAAGTGGGGGTTCCGGAAAAAGGCGAGAAAACGCCGGTGCAACCGCTACCTCCCGCGTTTGCTAATGCAGTTGAGAAGGACGCAGTGGACCTCAGGAAATACTGTTCCCCGATCGGTGATCAGGGCCAGACCGGCCGCTGCTCCGCTTTTGCCTGGACGCACGCGACCGAAATGGCACGCAACATTGTAAGCAATGAATCGCAGCGGCTGTGCCCCAACTACACCATGCTGGAGTTCCAACGCATGCAGGGTGACGCCAAGGACTTCGAGTATGCACACTCGGGAGGCGACGGGACGGTGAGCGGCCCCGATCCGGGCAAGGTAATGGTGGAACACGGTAGTTGCCGTCAGGAGCTTTGGCCGGACGACGAAGAGCGTCCTGGAACCGCTGAAGAACAACTGGCCGCCGACGCGGAGCGTTTTCATCTGGAAGGCACGCCGCTGCCAATTGCGATCGATGACGTGAAGAAAGTTTTGAGCGCTGGAAGCGTAGTGCAAGTATCGATGAATACCGGCGAGGTATTTTCCGATGTTGGCCGTGACGGGGTGTTCAACGCCGCTGAAGCGCCCTGGGGCAGGCATGGCCGGCACGCCATGTTGATGGTGGGCTACACCGGAAATTTCTATATTCTGAAGAACTCGTGGGGCACGGATTGGGGCGACCAGGGCTATTGCTATGTTCCGAAGAACGTCCTGGCCGCCTCGGATCCTGAGTTTATCGCAGTGTTGCTGAAGGCTCAGGAGGGTGCTTAAGTGGGGCAGGGCCGTGCCCTGCCGAATCCAAGCGTTGCATCAGCCCGGCTCAGTGGATCTATGGCAGGGCATGGCCCTGCCATACACTGGCCAACCGTTTTAGCGATAGCCGTCGTGATGTTCCTGGAACTCTCGCAGATGGTCTAAATCGTCGGTCAGCATATCGCGGTCGCGCCCGGAAAGGTGATTGTCGCTCACTACGTGTTGCAGAGCGCTAACGACATCGTCCATCTTGGCGGGATCGTATCCATGATCCTCATACCTGCGTTGCAGTTCGCCCAGTTCTTCTTTCACCCGGACCAATCGATATTCGTCACGGCTGAAGATGCGCGTTTCTGATTGAATGTGATCGACATCTGCCCGTACCCGTTCAAACAAGTGGCCGCGCCAAAAGCCTTCATCGCGGTCGCCTTGATGATAGCGATCGTCCCGGTCACGGTCCTGCGCAAAGGTGGTTGCGGCGAACAATAGCAAACTAGAACTGACCAAACCCCTCAATACTAGATGTTTCATGTATGCCTCCTCGCCTAGTTCGACGCTTTCGAGCGGGAGGATCGTTCATTGAAAGGGTTACCGGATGTTACAGCGTTAACCGCTCGAAAGCACCGACTCCCTCACGGTCGCGGCTCGGACTCCCTCACGGTCGCGGCTCGGTAACGGTCGCGGCTCGGTAACGGTCGCGGCCCGGCAACACTGTTTTATTGTTTTTCGATGCGCATGGCATAGAACGAGCGCCATACGAAAACCACCGAAATCAGAAAAAACACCGCGGCCAGAACATTGGTCAGCGTGGAGCTTTGCTGCTCGTTTGAAAGCGACACCGCCAGTTGCACGGCCAGCAGTCCGAACAGCGTGGTGAATTTGATAATGGGGTTCAGGGCTACTGACGACGTGTCTTTGAAAGGATCACCCACGGTATCGCCAACCACCGTGGCGTCATGCAGCGGAGTGCCCTTCTGCTTCATCTCAGTTTCCACAATCTTCTTCGCGTTGTCCCACGCGCCGCCTGCATTCGCCATGAAGATGGCCTGGTAGAGTCCGAAGAGAGCGATCGAGATCAGGTAGCCGATGAAGAAGTACGGTTCCACAAACGCGAATGCCAGCGTGGCGAAGAACACTGTGAGGAAGATGTTGAGCATCCCCTTTTGCGCATATTGCGTGCAGATCTCCACCACTTTCTTGCTGTCGGATACGGACGCCTTGGTGGCGCTCTCCAAGTGAATATTAGCCTTGATGAACTGGACCGCGCGGTATGCGCCAGTGGTAACGGCCTGCGTGGATGCACCCGTGAACCAGTAGATTATCGCGCCGCCGGTGATCAAGCCGAGCAGGAACGGGGGATGCAGGATGGAAAGCTTCGCCACTCCCTCGGGCTTTAATCCATCTGTGAGGGCCACGATGATCGAGAAGATCATGGTAGTGGCGCCCACCACCGCAGTGCCGATAAGAACTGGTTTCGCGGTGGCTTTGAAGGTGTTGCCGGCGCCGTCGTTCTCTTCGAGGTTCTCTTTGCCTTTCTCGAAATCGGGCTTGAAGCCGAAGTCCTTTTGGATCTCGCCTTCGATTCCAGGAATTTGTTCGATGGTGGATAGCTCGAAGACCGACTGCGCGTTGTCCGTCACGGGGCCGTAAGAATCCACCGCGATAGTTACGGGACCCATTCCGAGGAACCCGAATGCCACCAAGCCGAACGCGAATACCGCCGGCGCCATGGGAATCGCGGCCACCAGACCGAAAGTGCTGATCCAATAGGCGATGGCCATCAACGACATCATGGCCAGTCCCAGCCAATACGCACTAAAATTGCCGCCTACGAAGCCGGCCAGAATGTTTAATGACGCGCCGCCTTCCTGGGACGCTGTAACCACTTCCCGCACGTGCGCCGAATTCATGGAAGTGAATACCTTCACCAGTTCCGGAATCACCGCGCCCGCCAAGGTGCCGCAAGTGATGACGGACGAAAGCTTCCACCACAGCGTGGTATCGCCGGCGAGGTTGGGGATCATTTGGCTAGAAACGATATAGGTCAACGCGATGGAAATGATGGAGGTCAACCAGACGAGGGAGGTCAGCGGCCCCTCGAAATCCATCTTCGCGACGTTTTTATAACGGCTCTGGGCGACGGCGTGGTTGATGAAATAGGATACGCCGGAGGAGACGATCATCATGACGCGCATGACGAAGATCCAAACCAGCAACTGAACCTGCACCAGGGGGTCCGATACTGCCAGCAGAATGAAGGTAATCAAGGCGACGCCCGTGACGCCGTAGGTCTCGAATCCATCGGCGCTCGGGCCCACCGAATCGCCCGCATTATCGCCGGTACAATCCGCGATCACTCCAGGATTGCGCGCGTCATCCTCTTTGATTTTAAAAACAATCTTCATCAGATCCGCGCCGATGTCGGCGATCTTGGTGAAGATGCCGCCGGCTACGCGCAACGCTGCGGCGCCCAGGGACTCGCCGATCGCAAACCCTATGAAGCATGGCCCGGCGTAATCGCCGGGAATGAACAGCAGGATAAATAACATGATCACCAGCTCAATGGAGATCAGCATCATCCCGATGCTCATGCCTGCCTTCAATGGAATGGAGTTGCAAGGGAAAGCCTTGCCGGTAAGGCTGGCGAACGCGGTGCGCGAGTTCGCGAACGTGTTCACTCGAATGCCGAACCAGGCTACCCCGTAACTGCCCGCGATACCCACCAGGCTGAACAACAGGATGATGACCACCTTGGTGGCTTCCATGTGGCGCAGCACTCCGAAATACAACACCATGACGGCGCCGATAAATAGTTCCAGGATCAGAAGAAACTTGCCTTGCGTGATGAGGTAGGTTTTGCAAGTTTCGTAAATCAACTCCGAGATCTCGAGCATGGAGCGGTGTACGGGAAGGTTCTTGAGTTGGCTGTAAGTGAGCAGGCCAAACAATAGTCCCAGGGCGCAGACCGCAAGACCCCACATCAAGAGCGTCCGACCGTTTATGCCGCCGAGAAACGTGGCTTGCGCCAAGTCGGGTAGCGTGAGTTCAGCTTCGCCTGCGGCGTGGGTGGCTTGAGCCAACGCGGGCGAAGGTAAGCTCATCAGAATCACCACCGCTACGAGCAGCGGCAAAACTAAAAGCGCGGCGCGCCGGAACGAGGGCACGCGTAGGGTCAGCATTCGGTTGAATCCTCCTGTAGATTTGGAAGAATACCCCTGGTGAGGGGCTCTTACAAGACTGGTATTGCAGTAGCCTCAATACCATTGGCCACGATACCGCATTGTGTAACCGATCCGCAACCGCAGGCCTACATCACTTCTAGAATCAAACACTTGAGGTACAAAGTTTCGGGTACGGTCAGAAGAATGGGATGGTCCTGACTCTGCGTCCGGCGCTCCAGAACGCGCAGGGTGAGACCGCGATCGAGGGAAGCTGTTGCGACGATCTCAAGCAGGGTTGCTTCACTCAAGTGATGCGAGCAAGAGCAGGTCACCAACACCCCACCCGGTGAAAGCAGTTGGAGCGCCCGGCGATTGATCTCTTTGTAGCCGGTGACGGCGCGATCGAGATTGTCGCGCGATTTCGCGAACGCCGGAGGGTCCAGCACCACGGTTTCGAAGCGGCGGTGGCCTGAGGCATAACCGGCGAGAACATCGAACACGTCGGCTTCCCGGAATTCAATATTCGAAATCTGATTGGCGGCGCGGTTTATCTCCGCGGCTTTGAGGCTGACCTCGGAACTGTCCACCGCTTCCACCGAATCGCAATGCGAGGCCAGGTGCAGCGCAAAGCCGCCGCTGGAAGTGAAGCAATCCAGCGCCCGTCCGTGCGCATAGCGCGCCGCAGCCTGATAGTTCTCGCGTTGATCCAGGAAAATGCCGGTTTTTTGACCGTGGAGAAGATCGGCCTCGAGCTTCAGTCCGTTCATTTCCACTTCGATGTTGCCGGGAACTTCGCCGGCTAGAATGCCCGTCTGAAGCGGCAGGGCTTCCTTCTTGCGAACAGCCACATCGTTGCGCTCGACGATTCCAAGCGGTGCGAACAGTTCCTGAATCGCGCTCACTATTTCGGGCTTGGCGCGGTCCATGCCCTGGTCGAGCGTCTGCATGCTGATGTAATCGCCGTAGCGGTCAATCACCAGGCCCGGCAACTGATCCGCTTCGCCGTGCACCAGGCGATAGGCGCCAGTGTTGGTTACTACTCTTTTGCGGTAGGCCTCGGCTGCTTGGAGACGGCGCAAGTAGAACGCACGGTCAATGGTCTCGGCGCGAGGAGACAGCAGACGCAGCGGGATTTGCGACGAGTTGCTGTAGTGGGCCGTCCCGAGCGTCTTGCCGTTCGGATCGATTACCAGGACGGCATCGCCGGCCGCTGCCTGGCCGCGATCCACGACATCGCTCGCGAAAATCCAGGGATGGCCGGAAGCGA
>DASYNU010000079.1:0-8798 GCA_036008345.1 Bryobacteraceae bacterium | reverse complement strand
TCGCCGTCGGCATTTAGCAGACGCACTGATAGTTTCGGCCCTGACAATCGGGAACTCGCGAGTGCGGCTACCAGTGCGCTGAGGATTGCTGACGCCCACTGAGGATAGTTTCCTGGCCGATCGGGAGCGGGGGCGCCCGCTCCCACCCCATCCAAGGAGGATCAGCAAAGCGCCCGCAAGGAAACTTGGTGCAGGGTTACTTCTTTTCCTTCGGGTTCGCTTCCGGCCGGCTAGCCGGCGCCGGCCGCTGTTTCTCCTGCAACTTTTGTTGCTGCACGGTGTGTTTCTGTTGCAATTGTTGGGTCTGTTGCTGGTGCTTCTGTTCTACCTGCTGCTCGGCCTGAGGAGCCTTTCGCTGCGCCAGCCGCTGGTGATCCTGCTCCTGCGCCTTTTGCAGATTTTGACGCTCCTTATCCTGCTTCGCGTTGAGCGCGTTCTGCTGTTGCTGGTATTTCTGGTCCAGAGCGGGCTTGCCGGTATTTGGAGCGGGCGCGCGAGCGGGAGAAATTTCCTTGGCATGCGTCAGCGTATTGGGACGTGCACCGGCGCTGTTTCCCGCTGTTCCACCACCTGTACGAGCGGTAGCTGGCTTATAGGACGGCGCCGCCGCTTTGGCTGCCACTATGTTGTGCCCGCTGAATTCTCCAGGCTTCGCTGTTGCGGCGATGGCCGGTTTACCGTGATTCTGCGATTCGAACAACTGACGATTGCTGCTGGCCGCTTGAATATGGCTGGCTTGCACAGAGGTGGGCGGGATATGCCGGTCATGGCCGGCTGCTTCTTCTTGCTCGGTTGGCCGCGCACTTATTCCACCTTCTCCTCCGTTGTAGCTCACGTGATTCACTGTGATGTTATTAACGATAACTGTCTTGTTGTAGACGTTGGTCACGCTGCCTACATTGTTCACGGACCGGTTGTAAAAGAAGGCGCCGTTGTTCCAATATCCGCCGGCATAGCCGGAGCCGACATATCCGAAACCGTAATTAATGCCGCCATAGAATCCGACATGGGGTCCCCAATAACCTTGGTTGAAAACAAAAACACCGTTGGACCAGCCCCAATAACCCGGGGTCCATAGGAATCCAGGCTCGGGGACCAGTACCCAAGTGCCTGGAACCCAAAAGTATCCATCGTCGCTGTCGTAAGCCCAGTATCCGGGCGTCCAGATATAGCCTTCGGCCGGACAAAGCGGCTGGTCGTACACAGGCAGAGGCGGCGGAGCGATCCCAATTGAAAGAATAATGCCCGCCTGTGATACGGCCGGTACGGCCAGCATCAATAATACGAACAGCAGAGAACGGGTCGAATGACGGCTATGCATTTAGTAACTTCCTCCCCAATTCCAGAAGTTGACTTACTTCGAATCGTGATTCTCCCTGCACGGCCAGGACCATTTTTGAACGCTCTGAGCCGGAACGCCGGCAAGCGCTGCACGAACGGCCGCTCCGTGTAAACTCTACAAGATAATGCGAAACAAGACTGAATCTTCTGCTTGGATGGGGTCAATACGTCTGGCTGAGCGCTACGTCTACCCTCCGGAACCAGACAGATGTGTTACCGATCAATGTCCATGAAGACGGTCTAGCTATCTAACATGCCGACCATTCTTCGTGGCCGTCCCCATCCGCTCGGCGCCACCCCGCGTTAGTTCAGCTCCGATGGGAGTCCGCCTATTAGACAGGCGCCTGCCGAAACGATTTTCAAACCAATCGCTTGTGGGGCATGGCAATGTTTTCTACACCAAACCCGCGACGATATAATGGAAATTTAGCGACTTTTGTGAACCAACGGTATCCAATACCTGTGCGGATTCTGCCCGTTCTGTGTCTGCTGGCTTTGCCGGTTTATTCCTGGTCCGCCCTGTCTAGCCAAGCCGAGGCGCTTTATCAAGTTACGGAGTACCAGGCTTCGCTCCGGATCTTGAACGTGGAAACCTCTCCGGACGCAGCCACTTTCGCGCTCATGGGCAAGAATCATTTCATGCTCGGCGATTATCGCCGGGCCACGGAGTTTTTCGAAAGAGCGCTGGCTCTGAATCCACGGAGCTCGGAATTTGAGCTGTGGCTGGGGCGCGCGTACGGCAAACGCGCGGAGACCGGCGCCTGGCTGCTGGCGCCTGCGAACGCCTCCAAGGCGCGACAGCATTTCGAAAAGGCGGCCGCGCTGGATGCTCACAACGCTGAAGCGCTGAACGACCTGTTCGACTATTATCTGAACGCGCCCGGATTCCTGGGCGGTGGATTGGACAGGGCGGAAGCAGTGGCGCAGCAAATCGCGGCGTCAAGGCCTGCCGAGTATCATTTCGAACTGGCCCAGATCGCGGAACATCGCAAGCAGTACGCAGCAGCCGAAGACCATCTGCGGCGGGCGATGGCCCTCGCGCCCGGCCAAGTGGGACGCATGTTGGATCTGGCACGCTATCTTGCTAAGCTCGGTAGGGTCGCCGAGAGCGACGCCGTTTTTGCGCAAGCCAGCCAGCTTTCGCCCAACGATCCGCGAGTGGCTTTCGCGCGAGCGAAAACCTACATCGACCAGCGGCGCAACATCGAACAGGCGCAGAAGCTTCTTCACCAATATCTCGAATCCCGCCTGACACCGGACGATCCGCCCAAATCGGCCGCCGAAAAGCTGCTGCATCAGGCCGCGGGCGGATGACTGCTTCCGTAAGGATGCCCGGGGCAATTTTCCGGGTCTGGACGATTGTGATTTTGTTCATTGCCCTGAAGGCCGCGGGTAATCTGTCGCTGGCCTGGGGGATGAAACATTTTCCACAAACCATGTCGGCGGATCCGATTCCCTACATCCTGGCCATGTTCGATCCCTTCGTCGCGCTCGGCGTTCTGGCTCTGATTCTGGCGCTGCTCATGCGGATGGCGCTGTTAAGCCTGGCGGACTTGAGTTACGTTCTGCCCGTCACCGCCATCGGGTACGTCATCGCGGCCTTCCTGGGTAAAACGTTCTTGAGTGAAACTGTATCGGGACAGCGCTGGCTGGGGACCGTTCTGATTTTCGTGGGCGCGGCCCTGGTCGGTTCTACTTCACACTCCACCACCGGTGCACAAACCAAATGAAATGGACTCTGGTCAGCTTGATGGTGGTAGCCACGGTTCTGAGCGATCTGCTGCAGAGCTTCGAGATGAAGCGCGCGGGCGAGCAATCCGTGGGCGCTCGAGGCTTGATGCGATTGCTTCGCGAAATCGCGCGGCGCCACTTTTTGATTCTGGCCATCGGATGCATGGCGGTTTCGTTCTTCTCGTTCATGGCGCTGGTGCAGACCGAGCCACTCAGTTTCGCCGTGCCCGCTTCGGCCGCGAGCTTTGTCCTGGAAACAGTGTTGGCCAGAGTTGTTCTCGGGGAACGGATCAGTGCCCGCCGGGCCGTGGGCGCGTTGATTGTACTCTGCGGTGTGGTGCTGGTGGGCGGATGATCAGTCCTTCACTGGAACCAGTTTGCCTTCGCGGATATAGTAATCGGCGCCGCGCCATCGAATGCTCTTGCGCAGGAAACTGGCCAGCCAGATGCAAAACGCCAGCGCATCCCACAGCGGGATGAGGGGCATCTGTTTCCAAAAGCGAGGCTGCCTCAATCCATGAATGCCAATCATCCACGTCATCGCTACACGCAAGCAAAAATATGTCCCCAGGTAGGCCAGTGCGACGGCTGGAGTGGGATGCACCAGAACGGCCGCGATGGACCACGGCAGGCCCTGCGTGAACAGTAACCCAAAGTGGCCGGACGGCCGTACGTGCCGCATCACCACCAGCCAGCGCAATCTCTTGTAAAGCAGAGCGCGCATGGAGTGATAATCGGGGACGGTCTCAATCACGTAGCGCAGCAGGACTACCTCATAGCCTTGCTCAGCAATCAAGCGTCCCACTAGAAGATCGTCAGCAGGTTGGTTCTCGATGGATGCGTAGCCGCCGAATCCGGCCAGATGCGCTTTCGTTGTCGCAATGGTGGTGCCCAAAGCGAACTTGATGCCGTCCAACTGCCAGGCCACTAACACGCCGGCGTAAAAGTCCGATGTCATTCCCGCAGTTTGTAGATGGTCCGTGAAGGTGTGGATTTCCGTAGGCGTGTAGAAGCAGGTCACCGCGCCGATCTTCGGATCGTGAAGAGGCGCAGTCACCTGCCGCAGATAATCCGGCTGCACGCGCACATCGCTGTCGCTGATCACTACAACTTCATGCGCGGCTTCCTGCACCAGCCGCGCGAGTTTCGCCACTTTGTCATTTGTCGCCACGCGGCCCGAACCATACAGCACGCGAATGACGCGATCCGGGAAATCCGCCTTCAACCGGTCGATTACGGCGATCACGGCTTCGTCATCGGAATCCACGCAGAAGACGATTTCATACTCGGGATAATCCTGCCGGCAGAAGCTCGAGAGGTTTTCGTAGGCTTCCGGATCCAGGCCACGGATCGGTTTCAGATTGCTCACCGGCGGATGAAAGTCCGGATCGGGGACGTTCACGGGCTGACGGAAATATCGCCAGGAGCTATAGATTGCGATGAGGTAATAGATAAACGGGATGACCGCGATTCCCAGGAACAGATGCGCAGCCGTCATTGTTACAGGCTAACCGACGGCGGGGTAATTCACAATCGCCGCGCCAGCAGATAAAGCGTCCCTGGGCGGGTTCCTTGTTCAAGAAGTTGAAACCGGGCTTCTTGGAGCTGTGCGGCCCACCATGCCGGACCCCGAGCTCCACTGTGCATGATCAGCGGCCCGAAAGCAAATTGAACCCACGGCTCTTTGCCCACCAGAATCAATAGAAAATCGCTGCCCGGTTTCACCACGCGGGCAGCTTCAGCCAGTGCTTGCTTGATGCCTTGACGGTCCAGATGATCCACCGCATATGCGCTGACGATGGCATCGAATGTGGCTGGTTCGAAGGGGAGCTTGCGCATGTCGGCGGTTGTGATTGAGGCGCGCTCGGCTACACCCGCAGCTTTCAAGTTTTGAAGAAGTCTCTCCTGGGGGCTTTCGCCGGGGCCAAAGTGTTGTTCAAACGAATCACCGAAAAGATCCGACGCGACAAGAGTCGCTTGCGGGCGAGCTTCCAGAACCATAATTGACGACCTGCCGGTCCCCGCGCCAATATCGAGAACTCGTCCCGTCCCGGAACGGAAGAAATTCTGCGTCGGCAAGGAAGCCCGGCCGTTAATGTCGAGGGCGAAACGCGATACTACAAATGCAGCGCTTGACCAAAGAGCCAGGACGGCCAATAAGAACATCGGCCACTTGGACCACTTGCGTTTGTATCCGAGCAGCAGTAACGCGAGAGCGCAGGCTACTATTGGCAGATGGCCGTAGGTAATCCACCACGGATAGCCAAAGTTGAGGTGAGTGTTTGCCGGCATCAATCGGATTGTGCACCATCGCTGCTGAACCGTTCCTGAACGGCGCGTTCATCCGCCGTTCATCCCGAGTGAGATATAAAGGTGTAATTGCGGGTTCTAGTGGTCGAGGACGAAATACGGTTGTCCCGGCAGTTGGCAAACGCGCTCACCGAAGCCGGCTATGCCGTCGACCGCGCCATGGACGGGCAACAAGCCGATTTCCTCGCGAACACAGAGCAGTATGACGCGGTGATCCTGGATCTGGGCCTCCCGAAAATCGACGGGCTGACACTACTGCGGCAATGGCGGAGCGCCGGGATGCTGGCGCCCGTGCTGATCCTGACCGCGCGCGGGAGCTGGCACGAAAAAGTACAGGGCATCGACGGCGGAGCGGACGACTACGTTTCGAAGCCTTTTCGGATGGAGGAAATTCTCGCCCGCATTCGAGCGCTGATCCGCCGGACCAGCGGGCTGGCACAGCCTCAGCTTCGGTGTGGCGCCCTGGAGCTTGACCCACGCACGGCTCGCGTGTCCGTCGGTGGAGCTGCTGTGAAGTTGACTAGCCACGAATTCCGTGTGCTCTCTTATCTGATGCACCACAGCGGTCAAGTGGTATCGCGCAGCGAACTCACTGAGCACATCTACGCGCAAGATCTCGACCGCGATTCCAACACAGTGGAAGTTTTCGTGGCCCGTCTCCGGCGGAAGCTCGGGGCGTCGTTCATCGAGACAGTGAGGGGATTGGGCTATCGCATGCGGGAACCTTCGCCGGGGGACAATTCATAACCCATGCTGCGATCCCTGCGGTCCAGATTGATACTCGCCTCGCTGCTGTGGACGGCGGGATTGCTGGCTCTGATGCACATGCTTACGTTGATGGTCATACATGTTATTCCGGCCATCCGCTCATCGCAAGCCATGTGGCCCATCCTCAGCGGACTCGGTCTCATGACTGCGGGACTCTTGGGGTTGCGTCAAGGGCTAATGCCATTTCGCCGGCTGCGCGAGAGACTAATGGCTGTTCGTAAGGGCGACGATCAGCGCGTGGAAGGTATTTATCCAAGCGAAGTGCAGCCGCTCATCGACGATCTCAACGCGCTGCTCGAAGAACGGCAGAAAGCAGTGAAGCGCGCCATCGCAACCGCCGGCGATCTTGCGCATTGCCTCAAGACTCCCCTGGCGCTTCTGGCGCAGGAGGCGGACCGCGCCGCCACAGAGGGAAATCACGAGCTCGCGGAAAATATCGGTCAACAGGTGGAACGCATGTCCCGCCAGGTGAACTACCATCTCGCGCGGGCTCGCGCGGCCTCGGGAGTTACGAGTGCAGTGCGTTGCCACGTGGCGCCTTCGGCTGATGCGCTGATTCGCACGGTCTTGAAGCTCTATGCTTCCCGCACGCTCGAAATCTCACCGGAAGTCGCCGCGGACCTGTGCGCTAAAGTTCATCGGCAGGATCTCGATGAAATGCTCGGTAACCTGCTGGACAACGCATGCAAATGGGCGAAATCCAAAATTGTTCTGAAAGCCTATCGAAGCGGCGGAATGATCGTATTCAGCGTGGACGACGATGGACCAGGCCTAGAGCGTACACTCCAATCCTCGGTTTTGGAACGAGGAGTACGCATCGACGAGAACGCCCCGGGCTCGGGGCTCGGTTTAGCAATCGTCCGCGACTTGGCCGAGCTGTACGGCGGATCTGTCTCTCTTGACGACTCTTTTCTGGGAGGATTGCAGGCTCGCGTTTTGCTGCCGGCCGCATAAACGGCACCTCGCTCGTGGGGCAGGGCCATGCCCTGCCGGGGTCCTGGGGGAGCCCATTTCCGGTTCGCAATAAGCCCCGGCCCCTCCGCAGGTTGCACAAGCGGGATCAAGAGACGCCTGGCAGGGCATGGCCCTGCCCCACTACGGTAAATTGGTGAGCACCAGCTTCCCGCCGCCTTCGGCCACGACGTTCAACTTGTCGTTTCCCACCAGTCTTTGGAGACGCGGCAGCGCGGAACGGCTCGCCACCAGATAGGAACGAGTGTCTGCTTCCCACATTTTTTTCCATTGCGCGTCACTAATAAAAATGTCCGGCGCGCCCGGCGCGTATGAGCCGTAGACAAGATTGTTGATGCGGCCGTTCAATAGCAAGGCATCGCGATTGGTATAGAAGAAGATGGAGGAAAACGTGTAATAGTGATGGTCCACGATCAGCTTCCCCGGCCGCGATTTGAGCAGCGCTTCAGCCAGGGGGCGTGACGACATGTATGGATCGAAGACAACCAGCGCCATGCGCGCCGCTTGAAAAAAGAGCACCGCCATGATGGCCGCGACTAGAAATGCTTTCTCGCCGGTTGCCCGTAGAGTTCCGATGGCGCCTATTAGAAATGCGATCGCCGCGAGCAGCAGTGGGGCGCGTAGATACGCGAAAGACTTTAGCGTTAGATCCTCGATATGTCCGAGCGACAACGTGTAGGCGCCGGGATGCAGGCTCAGCGCCTGGGAGATGTCTCCCGGCGCTGGAAGATCCCTGGTGAGAAACCATAAAGTGGCTGCGGCCAGCGATGCGCACAGGAGAATCCCGCACAGCACGCGAGTGCCGCGGCGGATCCACGCGCCTCCGGCCGCCATGGCCGATCCCGTTAAGAACGCCAGCGCGGGATAACACGGCATCGAATAATATTCCTGCGTGGTGGAAAAAGTAAAAAAGACCAGAATGAAGCCCGTCCAGCACAGCGCCAGTAATCGCGCGCGGCCTGCGCGATCGATAGGTTTGAAAGAGAGCTTGGCGATGGCCGGGAAGTAGACGCTCCACGGAAACAGCCAGATCAAATGGAATAGCCAGAAGTACACGCGAGGCACAGTGTTGTAATCGCGCGGGTAGCGCAGATTCAGGAATCGCAGCACTTGCTCGTTCATGAAGAAGAACCAGAGAAATCCGTGATACTCACCGGGTGCGCTGTGGAACGTGAGATCGAAGTACGGCGGGTTTCTTAGTGTTGCTATAACGTGCCACGGCGCGGCAATTGCCAGGATGATCAGCGTGCCACTCACCGGGTGCAGCCGCATCCAGATTTTCCGGTGAAACAACTGACGGGTGATGGCGAGATAAACCACGCAGGCGGCTACCGGGAACACTACGCCGATCAGGCTCTTCAGCAAAAGGCTCACTCCCAGGCTCGCGGCCAGCAGCCAAGCCCACCAGCGGGAGCGCAGCTCCTGTTCATCGATCGCGCGCAGGAACGCCCACATGGAGAGCGTCATCAACGCGGTCACCATCACGTCGGGAATCAGAATCCGCGTGAAAAGAAACAATCCGATGCAGGTTGAGATGCACAATCCGGCGTAGAATCCCGCGCGCTTTCCGAACGCCCAGGTTCCAAAGGCGGCGGTGAGCCAGGCCAGCCATAGCGCGGCCAACACTACGGGAATCCTCGCGGCCCAATCGTGCGGACCGAAAATCTTGAACGATA
>DASYNU010000078.1:0-12382 GCA_036008345.1 Bryobacteraceae bacterium | reverse complement strand
ACCTTTCTGGAGGATCGTACGTCTAATCGTGGTGAACCATCAAGACAACAAAACAAGAAAGTGAGTTAAACCTATGACGAAGACCGAGTTAAACAAATTCAAAGAAGTCCTGGAGAACAAACAGGCGGAGTTGGCGCAGGTACTGAGAAACCGTGAAGGTATCGTGATCGAGAAGAGCCCGGACGCCCTGGACGAAGTCCAGAATGCAGCCGAACGTGAACTGGCGATCCGCAACCTTGACAGGGAATCGATCCTGCTACGAAACGTACGGGCGGCCTTGCACCGCATGGATGAAGGCACGTTTGGCGTTTGCGCCCATTGTGAGGAGGACATCAGCCTCAAGCGGCTGAACGCCGTCCCGTGGGCGGCCTACTGCATCCAATGCCAGGAAATTGCTGACAAGAGCCAGGAAGAAGGCACCGATTCGCTCGATGACCTCCTGGTGCATGCAGCTTGACACCCCACAGCTTAACACCGCGCAGCTTAACAAGATGTAGGGCATGCCTCTCTGGAGCTTGCCCTACAGAATCCCTATAACACTTACCATCCTTCCGGCTGCTTCTCGATCCCTCCGATAGGAATGAAATAAATCCGCCCGGCACATTGAACACAAATCAATCGCGGCAAATTGTCTCGTCGCGCCGTCATTTCGTCCCCACTGCCGACGGACCGTCTCCACCAGATCGATTCTCGCTCTACCCGATAAACCAGCTCTCTCTGGAAAGAATTCCGAAAACTGCACCGCCACTTCCGGACCAACCTCGAAGCAACAACCACCGATTCCTGGTCCCACCACCACCACCAGATCTTCCGGACGGCTGCCAAACTGTTCCTGCATCGCTCTCATTGTCTTGGGAACGATCCCCAGCACCGTCCCGCGCCAACCGGCATGCACGGCCGCGACAGCCCGTTTCGAGGGATCGGCGATCAGGATCGGCAAGCAATCGGCCGTGCGAATGGCTAGCGTGATTCCCGGCCGGTCGGTTATAAGCGCATCGCCCTCGCCGATCGAGCCTCCCCAGTCGGCCAGCAATACGATATCGGAATGAACCTGTCGAAGAGTAGCGACTTCCGTGTCCGCCGGTGGCCACTCGGAGCTGGATCGGGTTCCAAAGCCATGTGCCAACCAGGCAAGATCCTCCAGCGGTTGCGCCAGGTACACTCCGCGGTGGTCAATGCGAAACAAACTCCAAGTTTAACGTGTGCGGTGTGGGGCGGGGCCATGCCCTGCCAAGCAGGCTCACGCCGCATGTGGCGACGGCGTCCGCCCAGCCAGATGTCTCTCCACGGCCTTCACCAACTCCCTGGATTGGACGGGCTTGGCCAGGAATCCTTGCATTCCTGTCTGCATGCACCGGTCCCGATAATCGCTGGAGCAGTTCGCCGTGACGGCGATGATCGGCGTTTCCGCGTATGCGGGAATGGCGCGGATGTATTTAGCCGTCTGGAACCCGTCCATTCCAGGCATCTGCAGATCCATCAGGATCAGATCGAAAGTTGCGCGAGATACCTTGTCAATGGCAGCCGGACCGTTGCACACGCACTCCACGTCATAATCGTGCCGGCGCAAGACGTGACTGGCAATGGTTTGAGCCACGGAATCGTCATCCACCACCAGCAGATGACCTCGGATTCGCTGCAAGACGGGCCGCAATTGAGTTTCGACAGGCAGACGTACCGGCAGCCTCAAACTGAAAGTGCTGCCCTTGCCCGGTTCGCTTTGGACTGCAAGTTCTCCGTCCAGCAGAATCGCCAGTTTTTGGGCCACCGCTAAACCTAACCCCAGGCCCGGATAGTTTCGGGAGAGCCCCGTCTCCAATTGCCGGAACGACTCGAAAATGGTGCTCAAATGGCTGGCAGGAATTCCAATGCCCGTGTCACTAACTTGAATCGCCACTTCGCCGCGGCCCCGGTCCGTCTGGCTCGCCGATGCCCGGATCTCCACCTCGCCCTTGTTCGTAAACTTCACCGCGTTGGCAACCAGGTGCCACACCAGTTGCCGCAGGCGCAGGGCGTCGCCAACCACGGCCTCGGGAAGGTTCCGGTCGAAGCTTTGCCGGAGTTCCAAACCCTTGGCTTTGGCCTTGAAGGCGAACTGCGCCACAACTCCTTCCAGGGTCTCGCGAAGCGGATATTCCTCTTCTTCCAAATGGATGTGGTTGGCGGAAAGAGCCGAATATTCGAGCGTGGCGTTTAGAATCTCGAGCAAGTTCTCAGCACAAAGCCGCGTGGCATCCACGTATTCTTTTTGTTCTTCAGTCAGAGGAGTTTCCAGCAGCAGATCGGACATGCCGAGGATGCCGCTGAGGGGAGTTCGGATTTCGTGATTTAGGCTCGCGAGAAACTGGCCCTTTAACTCGCTAAGCTCGTCGTTTTTCAGCACGATGCCTTAATCTCACCATCGGCACTTGGAGCCATAGCTTTAGAGTAATGCGCTCTCGCTAAGGTGTTACACGCATATCCGAAACAGAGAAGTAGATCGTCCGCCCACCCCCAGCGGGCCGAACGGCCGGACAATCGCAAATCAAGTCCAGCGAGATCGGACGAGAGGGAGGAATATCGACAGCTCGACTATAGGTTGTCCGCACATCGGCGCGATCGATTCCGGATTCGGAGGACATCTGAATAAAATGCGGCTTTCCGTCGGCGGTTTGAAGGTGCATCGAAAGCGTTATATTGCGAGCCACATCCAGGGGGTTCACGAGCGTAATCCGGCCACGCCGCAATGACCAGTGCCATACGTGGCCGCCGCCGCGCTCCTCATAGTAGAACCCTCGCTCGAAAAGTACTTGCACAGGATTGCGCGCCAGGCGCTCTGAAGCCGGCATGACGGCCTCGACTTTCTGTAACGAGGCAGCAAAGGCACGTAGGTCGAAGAAGGCAAAACGGCCATCCTGGCTGAGCCGCGGCGCCGTTCCGAGTTCCTGCGCGATCGCCTTTTCCGGTGACGCTCCTGGATCATATCCATTCTTGTCCAGCCACAATCCCAAGAAGCCACGTTGTGAAATACTGCGTAACATCTCTGGAACAGGCAGCGCCGCCGCCATGCGATTCCACTCCGCTGAGGTAGTGCCGGCCACAGCCGGCCAACTCCACCGGTATTTCGAAGAGTGCAGATACGGCCGCAGTGAGTCGTTCACAAAAGCCTTCCCGAGCGGGATTTCGTTGGGGAAGTCCGTGTAAGGCAGTTGGAATACCGCTGAGTTGGACGGTAGGACGGTCTCGACCTGGCGCACGAAATCCCCATCCCTCTGGTACACGGCTTCTGTATGGTTCTGCGCTCGCGACGGAACCGCCTGATCGTACCCCGCCAACACAGCAATCGCGGTGAGCGCCGCGATTCTGAAGGCGGGCGTCAGCCGCTCAAGCGGCCGGAGCAGCGTGGCCGTCGCGGTCACGGAGAAAAATCCTATAAACGGGAAGATGCGCGCATAACAGCGAATCTCCGGTGACAAAAAGACACTGAAGAAGTCGCTGAAGCCTCCGACGGTCGCCAAAAGGACGCATAGCAGAGTCAGCCCCGCGCATGGCCCTAACAGGTCCGCCATCTGCATTTTCCCAAAACGCTGACTGACCACCGCTCCGACGGCGAAGACCAAGAGGTAGAGGAACCCGATGGATCCAAAAGTGCCCAACCGGCCCCATTCATTCTCATTTGGGTCTAGGGGGTACTTCGCCTCCGCGAGTCTAGCCTCGGCCGCTCGAAACAGCGGCAGGGGATGGTCCGGCACTGGAGTTATCAAGTACCTGAATTTCAATCCATACAGCTCCGTTTCTGCAGGGCTCTTAAAGACCATATGGGCATTGCCGCCGTTACTCGCCCAAAACCGAAGCGATGGCGAGAGATCCACAAGTGCTGTGGCGCAAACCGTTGCTGCGAGCGCAGCTGCAAATAGCGGGGCTCCAACACTTCGGCGCCTTAAGAATCCAAGTACGCCGGCGGCCAGGAGTATGAATACCGCAAAAAAAGCAGTGTAGGCATAGGTGAGGCCGGCCACCACGCTACCGAGCCAGGCGTAGGCCGGAACATCGCGGAAGTTTGTCCACTTCCCGCGCACAACCTGGATCGCCGCCAGCGCCACCAGCGGGATCGCATAGTAGAGCGAGTGCAGATGCAGCGTAGAGCGAAAATATTGGTAGGGCAAGAACGCGAAAATCGCTCCGCTCGAAGCCGCGATGCTCAGGCTGAAATCGAGGCGCATCAACGCGTAGGCCGCTAGCGCCGCGGTTACCGCGATGGCAATGATCCAATCCAGGTTCACGATCAGCGCCGGATTCGCGGTGAAGCGGCTGAGCACCCACATCAGGGCACTGTCGAGCGTGATGTTCATCGGAAAATCGCGCAAGTCCGCGCCAAAAGGCGCGCCGATCCGCGGATTCCACCAGATCCAGTTTCCTTCCACAATCGATTTGGCGCGCATCAGAAAGATGTTCGCGTCGGCCAGATAGTTCAGCGGGAAACGCAGGTCCACTTTGTCGAGCCGCAGGGTCATCGACAACACCAAAACTGACAGCAAAGCGGAAGCGGATGAACCGAGAAGAACCCGGCCCTTCAATGCGGCCTCATGGCGTTACGCGAATCGTTGTCGTCCGGCGGATTCCGTTTGGGTCCAGCACACTGTTGATTCCTTCCAGATCGACAAACACTGGTACATCGCCCGGAGGCACATTGGAGGGAATCTTAACATTAATCTGCCACACGCCCACGAATCCCGGCGCGAGTCCTGTGAATTGTATATCACTTTGCGGCACGAAATCGGAATTGATGAAAACCTTGAGGTCAGAATTGGCCGGGAGCAGGCCCGATTCCGGCGCCGGCTGCCCATCCGGCGGCATGCCGCTCACCACGCCTTGGCCGGTGCCATAGAGCGTAATGTAGCTACTCGCTTTGGCGGGATTAGTTCCGTTATTCATTGTGCCGTCCTGATTCGTGGCAGACAGTTGCCCGCTGCCGGTGCTATCGGTGGTAAACAGCCCGGGCGAGACTGTGTTGATACGGAATAGCCAGCTTGCCAACACCTGGCCCGTGGATTCGCGGACAACTTGGATTTCCTGAAGACCACCCACCGATGTAGCAGCCGGTACCTGGAAGTTGATCTGGCTGGGGGAAGCATACGTTACTGGAGACGGCTGGCCGGCCACTAGAACCTGTAAATCACCTAGTGTATAAGGAATCGGCAGGCTATTGAAGTTCGCTGTCTTCGCGCCGAATTGGGAATTGGGAAAGGCGAAGATGCTGGCCAGCATGCCGGGGGCAAAGCTTCCGAAATAATTTGCCGCGTTCCCCGATAGCCGGCCCGGAATGCCACCGGCGGAAGTGGTGAAGTCGATCGCGGGAAAGTAGAAACCAACGCGGTTGATGCCTTCGCCCACGACGGGATTTCCAAATGGATCGAGAGAAACCGCAACCGGGCTCGCTACACCAATGCTGGCGTTGGGCGCCGGGTTGTTGATTACCTGCTCAAACTTCGGATAGCGCAGCAGCTGGTTTCCACCGGTATTAGTCACCCAGATTTCGCCGGTCGACTTATCGATAGCCGCGCCGAACGGGCTGCCGAAGTTCGGGATCGCGAAAGTCACAGGTGGATTGGCGCCGGCCAGCGGAACGGAAGGAAAGATGGCGATGCGATTGTTGCCGGTGTCGGCGACATAAAGCTGATCGCTTGAATCGAGGGCGATGTGGTGCGGACCAGAAAGCGTGGTTGCCGCGGTGGAGTTGAAATCGGCTTGTCCGAACACATTAGCGGCCGCGGATCCGGATATGAAATCCGCGCCCTCCGGCTTACTGAAATAAAGGATGCGGTTGGCCAAGGTATCGGAAACCAACAGGCCGCCGTTTGAGGTGAAAGCAATTCCATAGGCACTGCTCATGGTTTGGCTGCTGACATCTTTGATGGGCTGGCCATAGAAGCTGGTTTGCCCTAAAACAAGATCGGCGCTCTGCATACCAGTTGGCGCGGCGAATGGCGCAGGGAAACGGAGCACGCGCGCGTTGCAAGTGTCCGCTACATAGAGATTACCTTTCGAATCCACCGCCAATCCCTCCGGCGACCACAAACCCTGATTGTTCGCCTGGGTGGGGCTGTTGGTGGGGAAGTTCAACAAGGCAGTGCGCAAATCGGGTTGGCCGATCACCAGGTCTGCGTTAGATCCCGCGTTCACTTTGCGGTAATCCTTGAATCCCAGCACGCGATTGTTTAGCGGATCGGCGATATAAAGATGCTGCGGATTGGACGCGGAATCGATAACAACATCGCCGCCCACCGCGAAGGGGAAGGCGCCATTTACCGTACACGAGCCGAAGTTATTGGTAAATCCAACTTCGCGGCCCTCAATCAGGTTGAGAGAGTTGTATTGGAAATCCAGTTGACCCAGCAACCGGTGCGCTGCCATAAAAGTGCCGGCGGATTGTTGCGGGAATGCCAACAGGCGCTGATTGCCCGCGTCCAGCACGTAGAGTTCGGCGCCCGCGAAAGCGCCCGCAACAGGCCCGCTGAGCGTGGCTGCCGTTGGCTGCGCAAGACTCTGATTGACTTGGAAACCCTGAAAGCCGGCTTGTCCAATCACCACCGAGGCGGGTGGCGAAAACGCTGTGTTTTCGGCAGGCCACTGGTCGAAGGACGTATATCCCAATATCCTGGCATTTCCCGTATCGATTACATAGGGAGTGCTGCCGAGAAAGAAAACGCCGGCCGGTGGAACGGCCGCACCAGCACTGGTTATAACGCCCAGTGTGCTTTCGTTCACCAGCGGTGGAATCGGCTGTGCGGCGGTTGGAAGCACCACGCCCATAACTCGCGCCGCCAGTTGCCCAATGCTGAAAGGTGGAGTAAAAACCACCACGCGGTTCGCATCGTCGGCAATAAAGAGACGGCCAGCGGCGTCAAATCCAAGCCCGGCCGGCTGAATCAGAAAATTCTTTCCGCACCTCTCACTGGACACGGTGGAAGCGCCGCACTGGCTTTGACCGGCGCCGGCGGGGATCTGAGTGGATACAAAATCGGGCTGCCCCAGAACCAGGTCGGCCGAGGGCCCGTTGGTGGCGCCTGCTGCCAGCACCCTGGCCGGAAATCGCAGTACGCGATTGTTGCCGGCGTCAGAGACCCACAAGTTTCCTTGCGCGTCGATCGCGATACCCGAGCGGAAAATACTGCCGCCGCGGGCGAATGAAACGGTTTTAGCGCCGGGCGCCGTCTGGCCCTGGTTCGAAAAGGCGCCATTCAAATCCGTCTGCCCGATGATCAGATCCACCTTCAGCAGGGCGTTGGTCTGCGATAACGGCGCGGGATACCGCAGTATCCGGTTATTCCCCGCATCCACGACATATAGATTCCCGGCTTTATCGGTGGCAAGCGCGTCCGGCGCCGCGAGGCCGGTACTTAAGTCGGAGCCAGGACCTTTCGCCGCGGTGCTGAAAAAATCCCGCTGCCCGATTACCTGATCCGCGAAGTTGCCCTTGGTAAATGCGGTGGCATTCTTCCACGCTAGAACGCGATTGTTGCCGGTGTCCGCCACATACAGAATGGGAGGCGAGTTGGAAGTATCCAGCGCGAGGGCTTGCGGAGAGTTGAATTCCCTGCCCTCCACCAAGTTGGGTGCGGCCGCGGTCAGTACGCCCTGCTGCTGCAAGATAGCTTGCCCGACGATCCGCGAGGGGGCGGGATTGAATACAGTGGACGTGGGTGTCTGCGCGTCCAGCGCCGCGACAACGGCGGCACAGACAATAACGGATTGGAGAAGTCGCATCGGAATTCGAACTGAAGAAGTCGCAGCGGAATTCAGAGGGAGACGTACACGAGGGATACGTCTTGTTCATTGATATCACACTCGGCGGGGAGAGCGTCAGCTGGATCCGCGAATCGTCAACTACTGCTTCACCGCCGTATACAGCACCTGAGTACCAGCCACACCTCCCAGTTTGAACGTCACCGGAACCAGATCGTTGTCGGGAATCGCCGGAACCACAACATCGAATTGGTACACGCCGACCAACCCTGGCGACAATCCGTAGTAGGCCAACTTCGCCTGCGTCTCCCCAAACAAAACCTCTAGCGACGCCACCAGTTGACTGTTCCCTACGGCCAACTCACCCGCTGGTATGTTCGGCGTCACTGGCCCGAATCCGTTGCCGTACATCACAATGGTTTCTCCCGGCTTGGCAGGCCGCGATGGAAGTCCGGCGATGGCCCCTTCCGGAAGAACATACGTCACATTGTCCGAATGAAAAGCCACCACGTACTGCTTCCCGCCGATCTTAAACGATGCAGGCGCCAGCAGCCCCGGTTCGGTAGCATTCACCGTGACGTTGAACGGTGCACTGGTTCCATTCTTGTTCGTCACCGTGATCTGCTGCGCGCCTGTTGGAATGTTGGACGGCAACTGCACATTCACTTGCCCAGGATTGGCCACGATGTAATTGACGAATGCTTTCTGACCCGCGATGCTCACTTCGACGCCGTCGAGCGATGTCGGCGCTGCATTGCCCGTAAAGTCGGCGCTAGTCCAGCCGCGGGTGTCGAGCGCGAGATTCGATCCGTAGATTTCAACAAACGACTCGGGAGCCACCGCCGCGAACCCACCATAAGATGACGCGCTCACCACGCTACCGATGGACGGCACATTGGCTGACAGTGCTCCACCCTCCCAGGTCCAGGTGTCTTCCAGACTTACCTCGTTGCCGTCTTCTCCTCCGAATAAGACGACTTGGCTGTGAGTGGAATCGTAAGCGATGGCGTAGTAGGCACGTTCCTGCGGACTAGTTTGCGGAGATTGCAGGGTCCAGTTGGAACCGTCCCACAGCCAGGTTTCGTCCCGGTCCCCTCTGAACAGGACCGTTTGACCGTGGGCGGAATCGTAGGCCATTGCCGTGACGAAGGCGTAAGTCGCGAACGCGGGGGGTGGAGGAGGACTATTCTGTGGCGATTTCTGAGTCCAATTGATACCATCCCAGACCCAGGTGTCAGTGAGCGCGTTAACGCCATCGAGTCCCCCGAACAAGACGACTTGACCGTGTGCGGAATCGTACGCCATGGCGTGCGCCGATCGTGCGGGCGGACTGGTTTTGGGTGACCTCTGGGTCCAGTTGGAACCGTCCCAAACCCAAGTCTCGGAAAAAATGACCCCGTCGGCGCTTCCTCCTCCGAACAACACGGTTTGACCGTGGGCCGAATCGTAGGCCATGGCGTAGTAGATCCGAGCGGATGGGCTGGTCTGCGGCGTTTTCTGGGTCCAGTTGGAATCGTCCCATACCCAAGTGTCGCTTGAAACGACGCCGCCGCTGTAGCCTCCGAACATCACAACCTGGCCATGCGCGGAATCGTATGCCATGGAGTGCCCGGCTCGCGCGGAGGGGCTCGCCTGCGGCGATTTCTCGGTCCAGCTGGAACCATCCCACACCCAGGTGTCGTCCAACGCCTGGGCGGAGACGTAAATCCCGCCGTAGCCGTTGGTGCCTCCGAACATTACGACCTGGCCATGCGCGGAATCATAGGCCATAGCGTGAGTCTCTCGCGCCGGCGGGAAATTCTGCGGAATCTGCCGCGTCCAGTTGGGAGCGGTCTGCGCGGTCAGGATGGTTGCGGACAGCGATAGGAATGACGCGACGATTCTTGTGAGCATTTCCACCTACATTGCGCAAACCAAGACAGAAATGCCTCATGCTATTTCAACGGGACCCACACTTCCATGGCCGATGGCTCGCGATTTGCCCACGCGTAGTAGGGAATGAAGGTCAGCGACGCGGGGCTCGACTCGCGTTGTTTGGCTTGGTCGAGAGTTTGGTACAGCGGTTCGCGATCCGTGGGGTGATCGTAGGCGGCACCTGGGTGCTTCAGGACCAATACGCCGCCGAGCATATTTTGGCGAAATTCGTTTTGGAAATCCATAGCGGGATTGGTGAGCGACAGGTCCGGGATTTTGGCATGTTGATCGGGCTGCTCCAGGCAATAGATCAGCGGCCCGCGCTGGACCGCGACTTTGCCGGTGTCTTCACTGATGCGCGGGTTGGCAGCGATCAGGTGCGGAGTCATGTCCAGGTGCAGAGTGAATTGATCGCCGGGTTTCCAGATTCGATGGAGCGCGAGATATTGGCCGGTTCGCGCGGGGGTGGTGGATCCGTTTAACTGAACGCTTGAATTCTGCGACCACCCGGGGATGCGCAGGAACATGGTGAACTCGCGCGGACTTTCGGGCGTCACCGTGAATTCGACGTCGCCCGACCAGGGGTAGTTGGTTTTTTGCGTAACTTTCAGCCCTTGCCAATCGAGTTCGGAGGAATGATAGAAATTTACATAGAGACCGTCTTTGCTCGAAGCGTAGAAATAGCCGGGCAGCGATGCGAGAATGCGTTCCAAGTTGGGAGGACAGCAGGTGGTGTCGTACCATTCGTTGCGGATTTTCTCTCCATCGGACGCTAGCGGATTGCGGTAGCAATACAGCGTTCCATCCAGCGACATTCCTGAGTTGATGCCGTTGTAGAGCGCGCGCTCCATAATGTCGGCAAAACGAGATTCGGCCTCAGCGGCCAACATTCGGAAGTTCCAGATCATATTTCCGATGGCCGCGCAGCTTTCGGTGTAGGCTTGCGAGTTGGGCAGCTCGTAGGGATCGCCAAAGGCTTCGCCATCGGAGCGCGAGCCAACGCCGCCGGTGATGTACATCTTGCGGTTGGTCAAATCGTCCCAGAGGGTGTCGAGCGTTTTGCGATAGAGCGGATCGCCGGTCTCGAGGTAGTAATCGGTGGCGCCGCTGGATGCGTACATCGCGCGCACGGCATGACCTTCGAAGATAGTGCGCGAGGTGAACGGAATTCCGCTGAACATGTAGCTGGTTTGGGACGGCTTCAGATGCAGGCGCTCAGTTTCGACGCCGCTCAGCAGATATCCGGCGAGATTCAGATATGCGCGGTTGCCGGTGGTGCGGTAGAGCTCAACTAGCGCCATTTCGAGTTCGGGATGGCCGGTGAGCAGCGGGCGTTTTTCCGGGCCGAAGTTCGCTACGAGGTAATCGACGAAACGGATGCCGGTGTCGAGCAGTTTGCGATCACCGGTAGCTCGATAGTACGCGATGCCCGCTTGCAGCAGATGGCCCAGGCAATACAGTTCGTGCGAGCGATGCATCTCGGTGAATCGGAGCGGGACTTTGTCGCCGACGTAGTTGGTGTTGAGATAGCCGCTGGGTTCCTGGGCGGCCGCTACATCCGAGATGATGGCGTCGAGCGTGGCGCGGAGCTTGGGGTTGTCCTCGGACTCGAAAACGAACGCTACGGCTTCCATCCATTTATAGAGGTCGGAGTCTGTGTAGAGGGGTCCCTGACGGGCGGTTTGTTTGCGGCCGGAGAGGCGGCGGAAGTTGTCGATGATTCCGTGCGCTTCCATCAGATCGAGCATGGTGGGAATGCTGCGCTCGACGTTGACGCGGCGGCGGGCTTGCCAGAATCCGTCACCGAGCTTGACGGCGCGAATGGGGACGGGGTGCATGGCGGCGTTCGGGGAGCGATCGAGATAGATGACGCCTTGATCGCGCCAGTTGTCGGCGGCTTGGAGGCTGAGCGAGAGGAGGATTACGGCGGTAAGTTTGATCATTTGAAAAACCCCAAAGTTTTCAGGTGTCGGTAGACGAGCGACATCGGCAGTCCGACTACATTGAAGTATCCGCCATCGACGCGATCGATGAACCGGGAGGCGAGTCCTTGGATGGCGTAGGCGCCGGCTTTGTCCATGGGCTCACCACTAGCTACGTAGGCCGCTAGTTCCTCTTCGGTGAGTTGGACGAAATGAACGCGGGTGGTAGCGCTGTCGACGATTTTTTGAGAATCGCGACGGAGGCAGATGCCGGTGATCACCTCGTGATCGCGGCCGGATAGCAGGCGGAGCATGCGCAAAGCGTCGGCGTGATCGCGCGGCTTTTCGAGAATGTGTTGGTCGATTACTACTACTGTGTCGCCAGCCAGAATCGTTTCGCCGGGGTGCATGGGGACGGCGAAGGCTTTTTGTTCGGCCAGGCGACGGACGTAGGCGTCGGGGGATTCGTTGGGGTCGCGGTGTTCGGGAATGTTAGGCGCGCGGATGGTGAAGGGGATGCCGGCGGCGGTGAGGATTTGTTGGCGGCGCGCGGAGGTGGAGGCTAGGACGAGCACTCTTTCAATGTAGAGCAGGCGGCCGCAGAAAGCAGAAAGCAGAAGGCAGAAGGCAGGTGGAAGTTACGCGGTGGAGGCGTAGTAGGCGTTGTTGGCTTCTCGGAGGTGATGGGTGCGGCGGATTGAGGTTTCGATTTCGTCATTTGAAAAAACGAAGCCATCTTCGGCGGGATTGTAGGGAGTGCCTTCCGATTTATGGAGTTGCAGGATTCTGGCGGCTTTTTCCATTTGGCCGTTTTCCTTTTC
>DASYNU010000077.1:0-34403 GCA_036008345.1 Bryobacteraceae bacterium | reverse complement strand
GCAGAAACACGAATGTTGGGTGGTGGAAATGCAAATCAGCGAGTTCTCTTTTGCTTCCGGACCGGACGAGAAGGCTCCGCCACCCAAGGTGACCGGCGCGGTGATGACATCCTGGATCGACAAGAAGCTGGGCATCGATATTCAATTCACTTTCAGCATGAAGATGCAGATGGGCGGCAAGGATGTGGAGATGCATCAGAAGGTGGTGAAGAGGGGCCTGAAGATCGACCAGCCGATGGCCGATGCGATGTTTACCTTCACGCCGCCGCCCGATGCGAAGGAAGTAAAAGAGCTCAACTTGTTCGGTATGGCTGCTGCTAAGGCCAACCTTGCGGGTAAGCCGGCGCCGTCGTTCGAGGTGAAAACACTCGGCGGAGAAACGTTCAGCCTGGCCAAGCTGAAAGGCAAGCCCGTCCTATTGGATTTTTGGGCTACCTGGTGTGGACCATGCCGGAAAAGTATGCCGGTTCTGGAAAAGATCGCACGCGAGTTCAAGGACAGCGATCTGGTGATTCTCGGTGTGAATACGGGAGAGGCCCGAGAGGTGGTGGAGGGGTTTCTTGAAAAAACGCCGCTCGAATATCCCGCCGTGCTGAGCGGCGAATCCGGGATTCTTGAATCCTACAGCGTCACGGCGTATCCGACATTCATATTGATCGGACGCGACGGCAAGATCATCGCGAACGAAGTGGGATTCGGGGGCGAGGATCAATTGCGGGGGCTGGTGGGTAAAGCGGCTGTTCCTAACAAGCCGTAACGTGGCTGGCCGCTGGTGGCTGGCGACTTCGGGTACGCTAGATAGCTGGCCATGGTAAACACAGTTCGCGGACCCATCGACAGCTCTCAGCTCGGTGTCACTTTGATGCACGAGCACATCTTCGTGCTCTCCACCGAGATCATGCTGAATTATCCGGAAGCCTGGGGCGACGACGAACGGCGCATTCAGGAAGCCATTGCGCGGATGAATGAACTGGCATCGCGCGGTATCAAATCGGTTGTGGATCTTACGGTGATCGGGCTTGGCCGCTACGTTCCGCGCATCGCGCGCGTGGCGGCAGGGACGCCGGTGAACATTATTGTGGCCACTGGAATTTACACTTATAACGAGATTCCCTTCTACTTTCATTTCCGCGGACCTGGAACGATATTGGAGGGTCCGGAGCTGATGGTGGACATGTTCGTGAAGGACATCCGTCAGGGCATCGCCGACACGGGCGTGAAAGCGGGAATTCTGAAGTGCGCCACGGATTCGCCGGGCATGACGAAAGGCGTGGAGCGAGTTCTGCGCGCGGTGGCGCAGGCGCATCGGGAAACAGGCGTGCCTATTTCCACGCACACGCATGCTGGAACCAAACGCGGGCTGGAGCAGCAGCGTGTCTTTCGGGAAGAAGGCGTGGACCTTTCGCGGGTCGTCATCGGGCATTCGGGCGATACCACAGATGTTGCGTATCTGGAGGAACTGATCGCGGGCGGCTCATACCTGGGCATGGATCGTTTTGGGATCGACACATTCCTTCCATTCGAAGATCGAGTGAACACCGTGGCGCGGATGTGCGAACGCGGCCATGCTAACAAAATGGTGCTCTCGCACGATGCGGCTTGCTTTAACGATTGGCTGCCGGAGCGCGATCTGCCCGCGATCCTGCCGAACTGGCACTATCTGCACATCCACAACGACGTGATCCCGGCATTGAAGCAACGCGGCGTCACCGACCGGCAGATCCGGATGATGCTGGAAGACAATCCGCGCGCAATTTTTGCCCGGCAGAATGCATACTAAATAGGATGATTCGGCCCTTCGATCAATCCGGCATCACGCGCGGCGCGGGCGGCATCGCGCATTATGACGGGCGTCCTAGTTCGCTGCTCGAGATGTTGCGCGCGACGGTGGACCGGTGTCCCACGAGCGAAGCGATTGTCGAGATCGGCGGCGAACGCGTTAATTACAGTGAGCTGTGGGACCGCGCGGCGCATCTCGCAGGCGGGCTGAAGAATCTTGGAATCATGCGAGGGGATCGCGTGGCCATCCAGCTGGGCAACGGTCTGGACTGGTGCGTTGCGTTTTGGGGAACGCTGATGGCGGGCGCCGTGGTGGTCCCAGTGAATACGCGTTTCGCGGAGCCCGAAGTGGAGTATGTGGTTAACGACTCCGGATCGCGGTTCGTTTTTCTCCCCGGCCAGCCTTTGCCTTCGGGCGATCCGTTTGTGGTGGAAGATCTGCTGCCGTCTGACTTGGCCGCGATTTTTTACACCAGTGGGACCACCGGATTTCCCAAAGGCGCCATGACCACGCACGAGAATTTTCTATCGAATACCGAAACGTGCCGGCGTATCGCGCCACTTCCCATGGATGGCAGCGTGCGAACGTTGGTGAGCGTGCCGCTGTTTCATGTCACCGGTTGCAACAGTCAACTGCTCACCAGTTGCGAAGGCGGGGGAGCCACGGTGATTATGCGTACCTTCGATGTGCAGGCTTTTCTCGGCGCCATCGGCGAGGAGCGCATCAATTCGCTGACATCAGTACCCGCCATTCATTGGATGGCCATCAACCAGCCGAATTTTTCCGAGATCGATACGCGCGGCGTCCGCTGGGTGATGTACGGCGGCGCCCCGATTGCGCCGGAACTGGTGGGCCGCATCGTGGCGGCGTTTCCGAACGCGCGTGTGGGCAATGGCTTCGGATTGACCGAGACTTCCTCAGTGGCCACGTTCCTGCCGCACGAGTTCGCGCACGTCCGCCCCGATTCCGTGGGTTTCGCCGCGCCAGTGGTGGATCTGGATCTATTCGAACCGGATTCGGGCGGCGTCGGAGAATTGCTGGTGCGTGCTCCGAACGTAGTGCCCGGTTACTGGAACAAGCCGGAAGCCAGCGCTCAGACCTTTGTCAACGGCTGGCTGCACACGGGCGACCTGGCGCGCGTGGATCAAGACGGTTTTGTACAGATCGTGGACCGCAAGAAGGACATGGTCAACCGGGGCGGCGAGAACGTGTACTGCGTGGAGGTGGAGAACGCGCTGTGCGCGCATCCAGCGGTGTTCGAATGCGCGGTGATGGGCGTGCCCGACTCGATGATGGGCGAAAAAGTGGGAGCAGTAGTAGTGCTCAAACCGGGCTCAAAAGCGGACCCGCGCGAGATCTGCGAGTTTCTGAAAGGCCACCTGGCCGATTTCAAGATCCCGCAATTTATGGTGATCCGCACCGAAGCGTTGCCGCGAAATCCGGGCGGCAAGATACTGAAGCCGCGTTTGCGCAAAGAGGCGGAGTGGGGCAAAGCGCTGCGTTAGCAACGCGGCATGGAACTAACTTCACGTTAGTTTGTAGAGGCATCCCGGTATGCGACTGATACCGGCGATCCACCAGTACTAAGTTGGATTCTTCAAAAAATGAACCTGAATGCCCTCTGGTAACTTGCGTTGCACTGAACTAACCTTGATCTTGAGGTCATGCTTACCCGCTCCAAACAGCCGCGTGGAACGTTGATTCCGCTATACGCGCTGGGCGCCATCTTTTTTGTCCCACTGGCGATTGGGGTTCTGCTGGTGAATAACAGTGCCAGCCGGAACGATCATGCGAACCAAGTGAGCCGCGACGTGGCCAGCATGTACGCGCAAGGTCTGGATTTCTCGAACACAGCCAATCAGGACATCGCGCTGAAAGTGGCGGAAGGGCTGGGAATGGATATTCGGGGTGGCAGAGGCGTCCTGATCCTCAGCAAGATCCGCGTGGTGCATGGCTCGGACTGTGCCGCGGAGGGTGCTGGGCATTGCGGTAACGAAGGATACGCGGTGATCACGCAGCGGTATGTCATCGGGAACCGCGCACTGCGTGCCAGCAGCTTCGGGACGCCCGAACACATCGACCCGGGAACGGGCAGCGTCCGGGACTGGGCCAACGACGTAACGGCGCGGGCAGAAGACTTTCCGGCGAATCTGAAAGCCGGAGAATCCACCTACGCAGCGGAGTGTTACCTGACGTCGCAGGAGCGCGGCGGAGTGTACTCGCGCGCCATGTTCTAGAGCGAGGCAACCGACTCCTCCACGGTCGCGGTTCGGTAACTGGCGCCTGTCCCCTCGCTGACGCGCGGGGCTACAATTCGGGCAGAGCGGCGGACTTCTCAAAGTAGCCCCGCGCGTCAGCAAGGGGACCAATATTTCACGGATTCTCACGGTCGCGGTTCGGTAGCGCTCTTTCCGAACCGCGACCGTAAGGGAGCCGGTGCTTGTGCACATCTCTTCACGGGCCCGCGTTACGTGGTAAAACATTCCTTGTATGGCATTCGTGAAAGTGGGCGAAATCTCCAAGCTCCCGCCCGGCTCGGTGATGGAAGTTACCCTCGGCGACGATTCCTTTGCGATCTGCAATCTGAGCGGTGAACTGCACGCGCTGTGGGGCATCTGCCCGCACGCCGGCGGTCCCATCGGTCAAGGAACGCTGCAGGAGAATCTGGTCACGTGTC
The DNA here is from genome assembly GCA_036008345.1 of Bryobacteraceae bacterium. GTDB lineage: Bacteria > Acidobacteriota > Terriglobia > Bryobacterales > Bryobacteraceae > Palsa-89. The sequence continues at coordinate 29,946 of DASYNU010000077.1, read as the reverse complement.
CATGGCACGAGTGGGCCTACGATTGCCGTACCGGCGAAAACGACTTCGATCCGGCGGTCAAGCTGGATCGGTACGCCGTGAAAGTGGAAGGGGCCGATATTTTGCTGGACCCCGCTTCGCGTGCCTGAGTTACCCGAAGTTGAAACCGTAGTTCGAACACTGGCGCCCAAGCTCACCGGGCGTCGCATCCTGGATGCTAAATTCTCTTCGCATCACGTAGTGCGCCAGAAATTTCCTGTACTGCGGCGGCGCGTGCGCAATCAGCTTGTAAAGTCTGTCCGGAGGCACGGCAAGTTCATCGTGCTGGAGCTGGACCAGGGCGTGCTTACGATTCATCTGGGGATGACCGGCAAGCTGCTACTCGATACCGAGCCCGGACCCTACGCGCGCGCCGTTTTCAAACTTGACCTAGGCCTGTTGGTCTATGACGACGTCCGGCATTTTGGGCGTATCGAGTGGAGCGAGGGGCTGCTGGAACGCGCGGAGGCATTGGGTCCGGATGCGCTCGATATCCCATTGGATGATTTTCTGCGGCGGTTGAAGAAGCGGAAGACCGGGATCAAATCACTGCTGCTGAATCAGAAATTTCTGCGGGGCATGGGGAACATCTACACGGACGAGGCTCTGCATGAGGCTCGTATTAATCCCCGAGCGATCGCATCCAGTTTGAGCAAAGAGCGGGCCACGCGTTTACATCGCGCCATGGTGGACATTCTGACAACGGCTATCCGGCTGAAGGGCTCGTCGATTTCCGACTACGTGGATGCGGACGGGCAAAAAGGCAGCTTCCAGTTGCAGCACCAGGTTTATGGGCGCGCGGGTGAGCCGTGTGCTACCTGCGGAACGGCGATCCGCCGGATCGTGGTGGGCCAGCGTGGTACTCATTACTGTCCGAAGTGCCAGCGGAGCTGAGAATCTGGTCGGATACTTGAGCCACCAGTTTCATGGCGGCGACATCGTGGACGCGAACGATGTGCGCTCCGGCCAGAATGGCGGCAGTGACCGCAGCCGCTGTTGCGTATTCGATGGATGTCTCCAGTGATTTGTTTAAATCGGCCAGAAACGACTTGCGCGAAGCGCCGACCAAGATAGGCAGATCGAGCCCGGCTAGATCGCCCAACCGCGCCAGAATCTCCGCATTTTGTTCTTTGCGTTTTCCGAACCCGAGCCCGGGGTCGATGGCGATGCGCGCGCGATCCACTCCGGCGTGCACGGCGCGATGAACCGACGCGTCCAGATCGTGACGGATGGAACCGATGGCATCCTTCAGCGGAGGCAGTTTGGCCCAGGTCTCGGGCGTTCCACGCATATGATTCAGGATCAACGCGGCGTCATGACTGGCAGTGACGCGCGCCAGTTGCGCATCGAAGGTGAGGCCGGAAGGATCGTTGATGATTTCCGCGCCGTGCTCCAGTGCCTTTTCCGCCACCGCGGACTTGTAAGTGTCGGCCGAGATGGGGATCGATAACTTTCCATGCAGGCGCTTCAAAACGGGAATGAGGCGCCGCAACTCTTCAGCTTCGGAAATACGGGACGAGCCCGGACGCGTGGATTCCGCGCCGATGTCGAGGATGTCCGCGCCCTCTTCTTCCAACTCAATGGCGCGGGCGAAGGCGCGATCGGGGTCGAGATATTTTCCGCCATCGGAGAATGAATCGGGCGTCACATTGAGCACGCCCATGATCAACGTACGCTCGCCGGCCAGTAACTCGCGATTCTTCAGCTTCCAAACAAAGTGGCGTCTATTCATAACGCAGAGCCACGATTGGATCGAGATTCGCCGCGCGATTGGCCGGGTAGTATCCAAAGAAAACGCCTACCGCAACGGATATGCCGACGCCCAGCACCACCCACAGCAGGGAGAGCGTGGCCGGAATCGAGGGCATGAAACTGCGCACCAGGAACGCGATGATGGCTCCTAGCGTGATCCCGATGGCGCCGCCGGTACAGGAAAGCACCGTGGCTTCCATCAAAAATTGCAGACGAATATCCGCTTTGCGGGCGCCAATGGCCTTGCGTACGCCGATTTCGCTGGTTCGCTCAGTGACTGAGATCAGCATGATGTTCATCACTCCAATGCCGCCTACCAGCAGGCCCACCGAGCTGATGATTCCAGTCAGGACCACCAGCGCGCCGGTGAGATTGTTCCAAAGCGCCGAGATGAAATCCGGCGAGATAATATCGAAATCGTTTTCCGCTTTGAACGGGACGTGACGCCGCCGGCGCAGAGCCTCGGTCACTTCGTCCTTGGCTTTTTGAGTGTCGCCATCCCGGGGCGCCGTGAACGCGATGGCCCACTCTTTGGTGTCCGGATAATCCTTGTGGAACTTGTTCAACGGAATCATGGCAAATTGATTTATTCCCCCGGCGCCGAAGAAGCCTGAGTCTTTTTCAAAAACGCCGATCACCTCGAACAACTGGCCGTTCAGGCGAACCTGTTTGCCGATCGGATCCGAATGCGGAAACAGAGAATCGGCGATGTCCACGCCCAACACCACCACAGCCCGCGAGTGATCTTCATCGTAGCGCGAGATGAAGCGTCCTTGTCCTACCGTGTATGCGGGAATTGCCTCGGAAAGCTCGGGTTCGGCGCCGCGCAGGAACACGCGTTCCACGCGCTGGCCCTCGTAGCTGATCACATTGGTTTGACCAAAGAAAAATGCGCGAGTTCCGAAAGTTGTGGCAGTAGCGATGTCCGGGCAGGTTGCGCGCAAGTACGCGGCGTCCGAGAAGTCGAGATATTTCCGGATGCGGATTTTCAGCGGCAGGCGATTCGGGTCCTGACCGGCGGGCAGGCGGCTGACGAAAAAGGTGCGCGAACCGAGCGATTCCACCTTGCTCTGCACAAATCGGTTCAGGCCTTCGATGATGGATGCCACCGTGATGACTGACGTAACGCCGATGACGATACCGAGGATGGTGAGCCCGGAGCGCACCTTGTGCGAGCGCAGGGTGTCCATGGCCACCAGGAGGTTCTCTACCGCTTCGTGGCGGGTCATGCAGGGCTCCTGGTTGGCAGGCGGAAGCGCCCGCCCCACTCTATTCGAAACATGTGTGGCAGGGGCTTCCGCCTGCCAAGGTTGTTCTTCATTCCGTCCTCAGCGCGACCACTGGGTCCAGCTTGGCCGCTCTTGTTGCAGGGTAAATACCGAAAAATAAGCCGATGATGGAGCTTAGCACCAGTCCGAGAATTGCGACCCAGGTTTGTACGGAAGCTGGAAATGACGTGAAAGTGCGCAACGCTAGCGCGCACAGGAATCCGAACAAAATACCGATCGCCCCTCCCGCCAGGCACTGCAGCACGCTCTCGGAAAGAAATTGGTGCATGATGTCCTGCTGGGTGGCTCCCATGGCTCGGCGAATGCCGATTTCCTTGGTGCGCTCCGTGACACTCACCAGCATCACGTTCATGATGACGATGCCGCCCACTACCGCCGAGATGGAGCTGACCATAATGAACACCGCGAAAAATGCCGAGCTGATGCTTTGCCAAAGCGAAATGTAGCTGTCTTTGGTGCCGATAAAGAAATCCTCCGATGCACCCAGCAGGATGTGCCTGCGTGCGCGAAGAACCACGCGGGCTTCATCTTGAGCGTTCCCGAAGGCCGGACCGCCGGCGGCTTTTACCTGAATCGTGATGCTGGAGCGGGTTCCACGCATGCGGAGATATGTGTTCATGGGAACTATCGCGAAATTGTCCTGATCCTGGCCCAGCACTGAACCGATTCGCTCCATGCTGCCGACCACGGTGAACTCCTGATTGTCCAGACGGATAATCTGCCCCAATGCGCTCGCGCCTCCGAAGAGCTGCTGCGCAAGATCGTCACCGATCAGGCACACATACGCCGACCGCTGGTCCTCGCTGTCGGTGAAATAGCGGCCTTGCAGAACAGTGCGTGAGTCGATATCCGCCATGCTGGGAGTGTGGCCGATAAAATTAATGTCGGTCATTTCCTTGTCGCGATACTGCGCCCGCGCGGTGCCGCTCACCGACGCGCCTACCAGCGAGCAGTCGGGGCAGCCCTCCGCGATCGCGCGCGTATCTTCCATGTGCAGATCTTTATATTTCAGCGCCTTGATCACTTCGTTGAAATCGGTGACTATGAACGGAGTCTTGGCGATTTGGAAAACGTCCGTGCCGAGCCGCGCGATTTTTTGTTCCACATAAACGTTCGCGCCCTGCACGATAGTCATCACTGTGATCAGCGTGGCGACTCCCATGGTGAGACCAATAGTAGTCAACACCGCGCGCAGCTTGTGCTGGCGCAATGCGTCGATGCTTTGGCTCAGGTTGTCGGAAAGATTCAGCATCAGGGTATTTGGATGCGCTTCCATTTCTTGCCGACGCGAAAAACATGCGTGCCGGGCGATAAATCAATTGTCATGCCGCTATGTTTCTCGCCGTCGATCTCCACCGCGCCGGCTTTAACCTTGCGTTCGGCATCGGTACGAGAGTCGGCCAGGCCGGCCGCCACCAGAATCTTGGCCAGGTTCGATCCGGCATCAAGCGGAAGCGGGATCGTTTCGATGTCATCCGGCTCCTGTCCTCCGCGAACCTCACGATCAAAATCCGCTTGCGCTTGCGCGGCATCCTCCACGGAGTGAAAGTCCCCGACAATCTGGCGCGCCAGCCGCATCTTCACCTGCATAGGCTCTTCCGCCTTCATCGCAGAAATTTCCGCCAAGCTCTTGTCGGTGAGCAGCTCCAAATAGCGCCACATCAGCTCGTCCGAGATCCCCATTACTTTACGGAACATCACCTTGGGTAGTTCCGTGATACCGATGTAATTCCCTTTCGACTTCGACATTTTCTCAACGCCGTCCAGGCCTTCCAGCACCGGCACGGTGGCGATAATTTGCGGCGCTTGGCCGAAGTCCCTCTGGATCTCGCGAGCTACCAGTAAGTTGAATTTCTGATCCGTGCCGCCCATCTCAACATCGCTCGCCAGCGCGACGGAATCGTAAGCCTGGACGAACGGATACAGCAGCTCGTGAACAGAGATTGGTATTCCTTCCTTCAACCGGTTGGCGAAATAATCGCGCTCCAGCAGCCGCGCCACGGTATATTTGGAACACAGCTTGATGACGTCTTCAAACTTGAGCGGCTCCATCCACTCGCTGTTGAAGCGGATTTCGGTTTTGACGGGATCCAAAATTTTGAATACCTGCGTTTTGTAGGTCTCGGCGTTCTGGTTGATTTCTTCACGCGTCATGGGTGGCCGCGTGGTGTTGCGGCCGGTTGGATCGCCGATCAACCCGGTCATATCGCCAATCAGAAAAATCACGGTGTGGCCGAGATCCTGAAAGTGTTTCATCTTGCGCAGCAGAACTGTGTGCCCAAGGTGCAAATCGGGCGCGGTGGGATCAAACCCGGCCTTAACGCGCAGAGGCCGGCCGGTTTTTTCGGATTGAATCAGCCGCTCGCGCAGCTCGTCTTCGCGAATAAGCTCGGCCAGGCCCTTCTTCAGATAGTTCAACTGTTCGTCGATCGTCACTACACTCCATGGTAAAGCAGCCCCGCGCGTCAGGGTTCGTGAAAAAATCGGTTCGCAGGCGAAAGCGCCTGCACCACCCAATCGCTAAAACCCTCGTGCGTCAACGTGGGGCAGACGCTTTCGTCTGCCAACCCCCCGCACGCCGATTTTTTCACGAATCCATCAGCGCGGGGACTCGGCAATCAGCTTCGCCGTAAGCGCAGGCGCTTCCATCGGAATGAAGTGCGAATATTCCGTTAAACAAACATCAGTTCCATGCTGGAAGCTCGTGGCCAAATCCGGCGCGGTGGGCGATCTTCCCATTACGTCTCCCGGATCAGGAACCTTCCCGGCACGGACCACCCCCACTGGAATCCGGATAGTCGCAATCTCCGCATAGATGTTGGACTCGGGCGCGGGGCTGTTTTCATAGATGGATGCTTCAATCGCCGGCGGACACGCGAGCACGAAGCCGTCACCATCGGGCAGCAATCCGTAATCGCAATAATCGCGCAGCACCGCGCGGTCCCAGTTGGCGAATGGCGGACGGTCCTGAAAGCGATCGAACATCTCCTGAGCCGATGCCCAGCGGTTGCGGCGCTTAGCGACGAAGTGGGCTTCGCGCCAAGGCCCAACATAGGAACCTTTGGGTCGAATAACCGGATCGATCAACAACAAAGACGAGAATGAACTGGGGCACAAGGCCGCGGCCAGTGTCACAGCGTGGCCGCCCATGGAGTGTCCCACGCCGATGGCTCCGGATAAACCGAGCGCCTCTGCCACTGCAGCGGCATCGGTGCCAAAGTTCCGCCAGGCATAAGGCGGCGCTGGTTTGCTGCTCCTTCCATGCCCACGCGTATCCATCGCGTAGCAGTGCCGTCCGGGAAGACGCGCGATGATTTGATCCCAACAGCGGGCGTGGAATCCAGTAGCGTGGCACAGGAAGACCGGCGGATCCTGGCCGGGCCATTCGTAAAGGGCGAGCTCGACTCCATTGACGGAAATTCTGCTCTCGACGGGCATTTCTAATTCAGTCTAGCGGTGACGCTCGCCCGGTGGTACCTGCAGCTACTAATACTAAATAGCAATCTCGATGGTTGAAGAGAGACGAAACCAAGGTATACTTGTGTAACGCTGAGTGTCTGCCAGCCGATTTCCCAACTCAAATCAAATTCGTCGGAGGAGACTTGATGAAGCACCTTTTGGTGGCAACGCTGATGAGCGCTGGACTCCTGGTGGTGGCACCAGGACAGGCCAATGCGGATGCTGTCTTCGACTTGGCGTGGTCCGGCGCAGCCGCTGGAGACAATGCGAGCGCGACTGGCACGATTACCCTGAATCTGGCAGACATCACTAACCCGGGCCTCACACAACAAAACGTCTCGCCGTTCGTAACTGCCTTTAGCATCACGGTGACGGGCGCGAGTTCGGGCAACGGAACCTTCGGTTTCGCCGACTTCAACGGAGCCCCAGCAAACCTTGTTGGAGGGTTTTACATAATAACCGGCGACGACGGGTTGAACTTCACTCGTCAACTTATCGGCCAACCAACTCCGGGAGGGCCGTGGGGTTCGAACCACGGCGTCAGCTCCACTGGCGACTTCAACATATTCTCCAACGGCAATGACGCAAACGCGCCCAATGGAACAGATTTTTTCACCCTCACGACCGACGACGGGCACGAGGATCCAATGTACTTGACCAGTTTCGCCCCAGCCGTTCCGGAGCCATCCTCGGTGATTCCACTGTCGATCGCGCTGCTCGGATTGGCATTTGTGATACGCAAGCGCCAAGCAGTGCGAAATTCCTAATCAGCGGCGATGTCTGTGGGGTAGGCTAGAGATCGTCGGGTTCGAGCGGTAAAGCATTCTTAGGCCGCGAATGAACGCGGATCACGCCGGCGCCTTGGTAATCCAGCGGTCCTGTCGATCTTGTATATCCGCGTTCATTCGCGTTCATCCGCGGCCAATAGGAATTCTTGCCCGCCGCTCCACCACCTGTGATAAGATCGATTGTGCCGAAGAGATTACTGGGCGTAATACCTGCCCGGTTTGCCTCCTCTCGATTTCCTGGAAAATCCCTCACCCTTATCGCCGGCAAGCCCATGCTCCAGCATGTGTATGAGAGGGCTAGCCAGGCGCGCTATCTGACCAAAGTTGTTATCGCTACCGACGACCAGCGGATCTATGACGCGGCGCGGTCCTTTGGCGCACCCGTCCAAATGACGCGGACCGATCATCGCTCCGGTACCGATCGCGTGGCTGAAGTAGCTTCCGCGGACCCCGCAGATATCATCGTCAACATTCAGGGTGACGAACCGTTGATCGATCCTACGGCGATCGACGCCGCGGTGCTGGCGCTAACCTCAGATTCGGATGTCCCGATGGCGACGCTCAGCAAGCGAATCGAAGATCCCAGTGAGGTTGAAAATCCGAATGTCGTGAAAGTGGTCAGCGATCTGCGAGGCAATGCCATCTACTTTTCGCGATGCGTGATACCTCACGGCGGTGCGGTTCATTACAAACATATTGGTCTTTATGTGTTCCGGCGCGACTTCCTGCTTGCTTATTCCGGGCTTCCGGTGGGTCCCCTCGAGCAGGCCGAGCGGCTGGAGCAGTTGCGGGCGCTGGAGAACGGTTATCCCGTCCGCGTGATCGAAACTGAATACGAATCGCTCGGCGTGGATACGCCCGAGGATCTCGAACGTGTAACGGCTCTCTTTGAACCTTCTTTGTCGAAATCATAAGAGGTGAAATAGTAGAGGTGAGGATGCCAGCGACCAAGTACATATTCGTAACCGGGGGCGTGGTTTCGTCTCTTGGCAAAGGCATTGCGGCAGCGTCCATCGGGTGTCTGCTGGAAAGCCGCGGGCTGCGGGTGACATTGCAGAAGTTCGATCCGTATCTCAACGTCGATCCCGGCACCATGAGCCCGTTCCAGCATGGCGAAGTTTATGTCACCGACGACGGCGCCGAAACAGATCTGGATCTCGGCCACTACGAGCGCTTCACGCACGCCGAGCTCAGCCAAAGTAATAATCTGACTTCCGGAAGAATCTACGAACAGATCATCCATCGCGAGCGCCGCGGGGATTACCTTGGCAAGACCGTGCAAGTGATCCCGCACGTAACGAATGAGATCAAAGCCGCTGCGCGCAAAGTGGCCGCCGATGTGGATGTGGTGATCGTCGAGATAGGCGGCACGGTGGGCGATATTGAATCGCTGCCTTTCTTGGAAGCCATCCGCCAGCTGCGGCATGAGCTGGGCCGCGATAATACCGCTTTCGTGCATGTAACGCTGGTGCCTTGGATCGCCGCGGCACAAGAGTTGAAGACCAAGCCCACCCAGCACAGTGTCAAGGAACTGCGCGCCATCGGTATTCAGCCGGATGTGCTGTTGTGCCGCTCCGAACGTCCGCTGCCGCACGATATGAAGGAAAAGATCGCGCTGTTCTGCGACGTGGATGTGGAAGCCGTCATTACCGCCACCGATGTTCACTCGGTCTACGAAGTGCCGCTGGTGTTCGCCGAGCAGGGCGTGGATGAGATTCTGCTGCGCCTGTTGCGCATGGACGACGTCCAGCCGCGCGATCTGAGCCGTTGGACCGGAATGCTGGAGCGCATGCAAAATCCGGAGGATGAAGTCGACATCGGCCTGGTGGGCAAATACGTCGAGTATGAGGATTCCTACAAGAGTTTGAAGGAAGCGTTGTTGCACGGCGGACTTGCGCACCGGCTGAAAGTGAACATCCACTGGATTGAATCCGAGAACATGCATTGGCCGGAATGCGCGCCGGATCTGGATAAGTTCGACGGCATCCTGGTTCCTGGCGGATTCGGGAAGCGCGGCGTAGAAGGCATGATCACCGCCATCCGCTACGCTCGCGAAAAAAAGGTCCCGTATTTCGGAATTTGTCTCGGCATGCAAACCGCCGTGATCGAATTCGCACGCAACGTCTGCGGCCTGAAGCACGCCAACACCACCGAGGTCGATCCAGCCACGCCCGACCGGGTTATTTACAAACTGCGCGAGTTGAAAGGTGTCGACGAATTGGGCGGCACCATGCGCCTGGGCGCGTATCCGTGCCTGCTGGCCGAAGGCAGCTTAGCGCGGGAGGCTTACGGAGCGCCCGAAATCAGCGAGAGGCACCGGCATCGTTACGAGTTCAATCGCGAGTACGAGAAGGTTCTGACTGAAGGCGGCTTGCGTCTCACCGGACAAACGCCGGATGCCGTATATGTCGAAATCTGCGAAATCCCCGACCATCCCTGGTTTTTGGGATGCCAGTTTCACCCGGAATTCAAATCCAAGCCAATGGAACCGCATCCCCTGTTCGCCGCCTTTGTCGGCGCGGCCCACAAACATCGTGTCAGCCGCGCCAAGCCGGTGGTGCGCGCGCGGCCTAAGCAGTTTTCGCACGCCGATTGAGCACTGTTCCCAAAATCGGCCGCGGACAGCCGCTTGCTTTGATCGCGGGTCCGTGCGTGATCGAGAGCGAGGAACACGTCTATTTCCTGGCTGCCGAAATTCGCAAAATCGCGGGGCCGTTCGTCTTCAAAGCTTCTTTCGATAAAGCGAATCGGAGCAGCCTTGCGTCTTATCGCGGACCGGGTTTAGAAGAAGGCGTCCGAATCCTCGCGGGATTGCGGCGCGAAGGTTACGCGGTCCTGACCGACATTCACGAGCCATCGCAAGCTGAAAAGGTGGCCGAAGCGGCGGACATTCTCCAGATCCCTGCTTTCTTATGCCGCCAGACCGATCTGTTGCTGGCGGCCGGACGCACCGGGCGTACTGTGAATATCAAGAAAGGCCAGTTCGTCTCGCCGCATGACATCCGCAATGCTGCCGATAAAGTAGCTTCCAGTGGCAACGACAAAATCCTGCTGACCGAGCGCGGATCCTCGTTCGGCTATAACAACCTGGTGGTGGATATGCGCGGGCTCGCCATCATGCGCGAATTCGGCTGGCCCGTGATTTTCGATGCTACGCACAGCGTCCAGATTCCAGGCGGACTGGGCCACGTATCCGGTGGAGAATCGAAATTTATTCCGACGCTCGCTCGCGCGGCTGTGGCCGCCGGTGTGGATGGAGTGTTCCTGGAAGTTCATGAGGCTCCCGAGCGAGCGCTGTCCGATGGACCGAATGCGCTGCGCCTGGACTTACTTCGCGCACTGTGGGAAAAGCTCCAGGCCATCCACCAATTAGTTAGTTAGCGGAGCATTTTACAAAAACTTGCAAATCCTGAGCGCGTGGGCTATAGAATATTAACTTGAGCAGTTCACCTTTCAGAATTCCCTACTCCAAGTGCGCCATCGCCGGGCTCCTTCTTTCCGTATCGCTTACTGCGCAAGTGAACGTGCTTACGGCGAACTACGACAACCAACGGACGAATTCGAACCTGCAGGAAACCATCCTCAACCAGCAGAGTGTGACCTCGGGCAGTTTCGGAAAACTGGGCTACTTTCCCGTGGATGGCGAAATTTACGCGCAGCCGCTCTATGCGTCCGGCGTACAGATAACCGGTCAAGGCCTGCACAATGTTGTGTTCGTGGCCACTATGCACAACAGCATTTATGCGATCGACGCCGACATGCCGGGATCCACAACTCCTCTTTGGCACGTGAATTTCGGCCCTTCGATTCCTTCCTGGGTTCTCAACTTCACCGATATTCTCCCTGAAGTGGGCGTCCTGAGCACGCCGGTGATCGATCTTACGCGACAAGTGATCTATATCGTGTCGGACACCTTCGACGGCGCCACGCCTACGTTCCGCTTACATGCGTTGTCGCTCGCCGACGGAAGCGAAATGCTGGGTGGGCCGGTGGTGATTTCCGCTTCTGTGCCGGGACACGGTGCGGGAAACAAAGCCGGTACTTTGACCTTCGATCCGGCCATCGAGCTGCAACGGCCCGGGTTGGCGCTGGCAAACGGAAAAGTGTATCTCTGCTTCGGTTCGCGTGCCGACCTGGACAACTGGCATGGCTGGCTGATGAGCTACGATGCCGCAACACTGAAACAGATTTCGTTCGTTACCACGTCGCCCGATGGTTACGGGGCATCCATCTGGCATTCCGGACGCGCGCCCGCGATCGACGCTAGCGGTAATCTCTACGTTGCCACCGGCAACGGCGATTATGACGGCTCAGTCAACTTCGCCGAATCGGTTCTGAAGTTTTCAGGAGCTGATCTCACTCTGTTGGATTGGTACACACCCAACACCTACGCCGATTTGACCGACCAAGATGCGGATCTTGGCTCATCCGGCGCGATCCTGATTCCGAGCACGAATCAAGTAGTCACCAGCGGCAAGTCGGGAGATCTGTTTCTGATCAAAAGCGATTCGATGGGGCATCTGGGGCCGAAGAATTCCAGCACGGTGCAAAACGTCCAGGCCAATCAAGGCGGCACGCACACTACCGCACTCTGGAACAATCCGAGCGGCTCAATTGTATACACCCAGGAAACCGGCGGCGTGCTCAGCGCTTTTCAGATTACCAACGGCCAACTCAGCGGGACAGCGGTGTCTCAACTCAAGCCGCCTAATCCGACCCTCTTCGCCAGTCTCACGATTTCGGGAGATTCCAATAACCCAGGAAGTGCGATTCTCTGGTACGCGGTCGCCAACTATTACTTAAGCCAGCAACCCGGCACACTGCATGCCCTGAATGCTTCGGACCTGACTCAAGAGTTGTGGAACAGCGACATGATCCCGACCGACGCATTGGGCCGGTATGCGAAGTTTGTGGCCCCCACCGTGGCGAATGGCCGCCTATATGTGCCGACGTTTTCGAACGAGTTGGTGATTTATGGCTTGCTGAATGCGGGCACGCCGGCGGTCGAATCCGGCACTCCGCAGGTAACCGCCATAACCAACGGCGCAAGCTTCCTGAGCGGCGCCATTTCCCCCGGCGAGTTAGTGGCGGTCTACGGCGCTAATCTCGGGCCGGACGTAATTGAGGGATCGCAGTTGGACCCCACCGGTCACTTGACCACCAAGATCTCGCACACGAAGGTCTACTTCGACGGTATTGCCGCGCCGCTGCTCTACGCCTCGGCGAATCAGGTGGGCGCGGTAGTGCCTTTTGGTATTTCGGCATCCACTATCCAGGTTCAGGTTCAAAACGGGAGCCAGTTCTCAGCGAATACGCCGATTGCGGTAGCCGCAGCGGCGCCGGCGCTCTACTCCCGGGACGGCACGGGCGGCGATATCGGAGCCATCATCAATCCGGACGGTAAGCAAAACTCATTCGGCGATCCAGCGGCCCGTGGCTCTATCGTCACGCTGTACGCTACTGGCGTGGGTGAAACCAATCCCGCCGGGAACAACGGTCAGATAACGTCAAGCGCGCCTTATGGCGTGCCCATACTCCCAGTCAAAGTCTTCATCGACAACCAACCCACCGACGTTCTGTATGCAGGAGCGGCGCCCGGATTCGTACAGGGTTTGATCCAAATCAATGTGCGCGTGCCGGCGGCGGCTTCGAGCGGACAGGATCAAATGGTGCTGCAGGTGGGCAGCTACTCGAGTCCCAATACCGCGTCGATCATCGTTCAGTAATGGTGACACCTGGCAGCGCATGGCGCTGCCCCACATCGTGTCGATCATCCTCTGATAATGCACCAGGTGGGGCAGCGCCATGCGCTGCCAAACATCGATCCTGATATGATTGTGAACCGATGACCGAACAACCGCGGTTTCGCCCCTTCGTCCCTGAGCACGTGAAGATGCGCGAGTTGACGCTCCGAGCGCTGCTGCTCGGGCTGGTTCTGACAGTGATCCTGGGGGCGGCGAACGCGTACCTGGGCCTGCGCGCCGGAATCACCATTGCGGCAACTTATCCTGCCGCGGTAATTGGCATGGCGGTACTGCGGCTTTTCAAAGGATCGCTGCTCGAAGAAAATATCACCCGTACCGCGGGGTCCATCGGCGAATCGGTGGCGGCGGGTGCGATCTTCACTTTGCCAGCGTTCCTGATTGCAGGAGCGTGGCCATCTTTTGCTCCCAAGGACGCTTATTGGAAATCCACGGCTCTAATGGTAGTCGGCAGCATTATTGGAGTCTTGTTCGTGTCGCTGGTGCGCCGAGTGATGGTGGAAGACCCGGAGTTGCCGTTTCCGGAATCGGTGGCGGCCTCAGAAATCCACAAAGCTGGACGACGCGGCGCGGAAGCTGCGAAATTTCTGTTCTACAACATCGGCCTGGGCGCTGTGATTCAGTTCCTGGGAGAGATCCAACTCTTTGCGCCCGACAAGAACTTTTTCCTGCCAGTGGGCCAGATCGGAAAGAGCGTCGTGAAATTGGGCGATCCCCAAAAAGCCTTGGCGGCCGGCGGCGTCACTATGGCATCCGGCCCAACGGTGAGCCCGGCCTACATTGGAGTGGGTTATATCATCGGCCCGGAGCTGGCGGCTATGAATTTCGCCGGCGGCGTGCTGGCTTGGGGACTGCTAGTCCCGCTGCTGATTTTCTTCCTGGGACCACGGCTGCGGGACTTTCTGCCCGCCGTTTCGACGGACGAATCCTGGCTTGGAATCGCGAACGCCGTGTGGCGCTACATCGTGCGGCCCATTGCGGTGGGCGGAATGATGGTGGGAGCGGCGTTCACGTTATTTAAAATGCGCAAGGGCCTCTTCGATGGGCTGCGGCGCGCAGTATCCGACTTGAAGGTGAGCGCCGCCGACGCTCGCGAGACTGCGCGCACCGAACAATACATGAGCTCGAAAACGGTGTTCGGATTGATCGGAATTATGTTCCTGGTGATGATCGCGCTTTACATCTACCTGGCTCACCAAGCGATGGCCGGCATAGTAGCTGCCGTGGTCATGTTGATCATTGCTTTTTTCTTCGCCACCGTGTCGGGGTACCTGGTGGGAATGATCGGTTCCACCAACAATCCTGTTTCGGGGCTCACGCTGACCACCTTGATTATCGCGGCGTTGCTGATGGTGTCGCTAGGTGTTTCAGGACCTGGCGGCGTCGCCGTGGTGCTGGGGGTCGCGGCGGTAGCTTGTGTTTCGTCAGCCGTCGCCGGCGAATTGCTGCAGGATTTCAAGGTGGGATACATACTGGGCGGAACGCCGCGGCGGATTCAGATCGCCGAGTTGATCGCCGTAGTGGTGGCCAGCGCTGCCATGTATTGGCCGCTCTACATCCTGCAGGCCGCGAACATTAAAAACGGCGGAACCGGGTTCGGCGATCCCAAGCTCTCCGCTCCGCAAGCCGGACTTATGGCCACCCTCGCGCAGGGTATTGTTGGCGGTGATATGCCGTGGTCGTTAGTGGTGGTGGGGGTGATGTTTGGCATCGTCATGATCATGGTGAAAGTTCGCAGTCCCATGCTGGTGGCCGTCGGAATGTACCTGCCCATCAACACCACATTCGCTATTTTCCTGGGCGGCCTGTTTCGCTGGGTTACTGATTCGCAGCGGAAAAAATCGGGTCTCAACGAAGCTCAAAAGGCGCGCGTGGAGAACGTGGGCATACTAACCGCGTCTGGATTGATCGCCGGCGAATCGCTGATGGGGCTGGTGATCGCGGCCTTTCGATTCTTTGAGTGGCCGCTGCCCAAGATCTTCGCCGATCCTTCGTACTTGTTCGGAATCATCGTCATCCTGTTGTTGGGGGTCCTGTTAGTTCGTCTGCCGCTGGCCAACGCAGGGCACCCGGATGAGCCGGCGCCTCCCGCGGCAATGATGTAGTGGCAGGCGGTCGAATCGCCACACCTCGCCGCCACACCTCGCCGCAACCTGCGCGGCTTCCTCCTCGTCTCAAGTTTTAGGGAAGAAGAGCAGGCCGCCGGATGGCACGTTTACGCTCCGGCGGCCGGCTGGATGCGAACTTCAGCACGAATCCTCTAACATAGGGAATTGCCCCGTATTAGTTCACCCGCGGATTCGAGTCGAACCAGGTGGTCGCAAGTGTACCTGGGCGTGGCTTTTACCACGCTTTCCACTCTGATTCTGGAATTGTCCCTCACGCGCATCTTCTCGGTGGTTTTCTACTATCATTTCGCATTCCTTGCGATCTCCATCGCGTTGTTCGGCTTGGGAGCCGGCGGCGTATTTTCGTACGTGATTGCGGGCTGGAAACAGAATATTTATTTCAAACTGGGAACCATGGCTGTGCTCAACAGCTTTGTAGTGGTGCTGTGCCTGATCTTCATCCTCTCGCGAACGTCAATGGACAACGGCACGCTAGCCGCGGTGTTTTTCGCGAGCGCGCTGCCGTTTTTCTTTTCAGGAGCAGTGGTCTCGTTAGCCGTGGCTGAAGCCATTCAGCGCGTGGACCGGGTTTATTTCTTCGATCTGCTCGGAGCGGCGGGCGGATGCCTGGCGCTGGTGCCGTTGCTGAACCAGTTCGGCGGTCCGAACACGGTGTTGGCCACTTCCGTTCTGTTCGCCGTGTCGGCAGCCATCTGGTACAACCTGGCCGGCACGCTGCGGGGACGCGTGGCGACCGTGGCCTTGGCCCTCGGGTTCGTCGCGTTGATCGTTTACAACTGGAAACTGCATCCCATCGATATCCACTACGCCAAGGGAATGCCGATTCCCCAGGAACAATTTGTTCAGTGGAACAGTTTTTCGCGGATCGGACTGGTGAACAAACCGGGACAGTGGGGCTACATCCTCATTGATGCGGATGCATCCACGTATATTCCGCGCTTCGATCTGGATCATCTC
Organism: Bryobacteraceae bacterium; assembly: GCA_036008345.1. Taxonomy (GTDB): domain Bacteria; phylum Acidobacteriota; class Terriglobia; order Bryobacterales; family Bryobacteraceae; genus Palsa-89. The sequence continues at coordinate 13,792 of DASYNU010000077.1, read as the reverse complement.
TCTGCGCCGGAAAAGGAGAAGTTACTCAGCCAGGGCCCGGGTTTTCCCTATGTCCTACGGCCCGGCGCCAAGACCTTGATCATCGGACCGGGAGGCGGCTGGGATGTCTCGCGCGCGATCGGTTCTGGAAGCAAGGACGTCACCGCGGTGGAGATCAATCCGATTATCGCGAACACCATCATGCGCGAGCGATTTCCGGATCTCAGCAATCGCCTCTATTTCCGTCCCGAGGTGCATTTATTTGTGGAGGACGGGCGGAGTTTCGTGCGCCACAGCCAGGAAAAATATCAGGTCCTGCAGGCCACGTTGGTGGACACCTGGGCTTCCACCGCAGCGGGCGCATTCGCGCTTTCCGAGAATAACCTGTACACCACGGACGCCTTCCGCGATTATCTCGAGCATCTCACCGACGATGGCTTGATGGCTTTCACGCGTTGGGGTTTCGATCCCCCGCGTGAATCCCTGCGTCTGCTATCGCTGGCACGGGCGGCGTTGGCGGAGTTGGGCGAAACTGACCCGTCTAAGCACATCATGGTTATGCGGGCGGATGCCGAGAAGCTGAGTGGCTGGGGCTCGCAGGATACGGTGGTGATCTTCCGCAAACCGGCCACCAGCGCCGATATTTCACGCGCGCTGGCGGCTAGTGGAAACGGCCACTTGCAGCGTGTGTATGTGCCCGGCGAGAAACTGGACAACGCGTTTTCGCAGTTTCTTCTGAGTCCGGATCCGGACAAATTCCTTGCGAATTACCCATTCGATGTTTCCCCCATCGACGATGACCGGCCATTCTTCTTCTACACGGTTCAAACCAGCGATCTATGGAAATACATCGTCAAGCCGGGCGATGCGGCGGATTCCAAGATCAATCACGCGCTTCCGCTACTTTTTGAATTGCTGGGAGTAAGCGTGGTCGCCACCGTTGTGATTCTGGCGCTGCCGCCACTGCTGCTCGGCGCCCGGCTTCCCATGGAGAAGGGCCTCAGAGGATTCCTGCTTTACTTCCTGTGCCTGGGCGCCGGGTACATCATGATTCAAGTAGCCTTGATCCAGAAGTTCATTCTGTTCCTCGGCCATCCCACGTATGCCTTAACGGTCATCGTTTTTTCCATGCTGGTGTGGAGCGGGTTGGGAAGCTTTTATAGCCGCCGGATAATTGGCGGCGCACATCGCGGCCGTTTGATCATCACTCTAACCGGCGTGGCGGCGGCTGTTTCCGCAATAGCCTTCGCTGCGTCCCCCATCACCGAATATGGCGTGGGGTGGCCCTTGGAGGCGAAAATCCTGGTGACCGTGTGTCTGATTGCGCCGGCGGCCTTTCTGATGGGCATCCCGTTTCCCACCGGCCTAACGTGGCTGGAAATGCGATTCCCGCAAGCTGTGCGCTGGGCCTGGGCTTTGAATGCGGCATCCAGCGTATTAGGATCGGCGGCTGCAATTTTCCTCGCCATACACATCGGGCTGCGCGCCACGGTCCTGGTCGGAGCCGGACTCTATGTGTGCGCTCTGTCAGTTGTGTGGCTGCAGAAAAGCACGGTTGAGGTCGCGCCAACGCCAGTAGAAGTTAGAGTTTAAATTCCCCAAACATGCGACTCTTTGTCTTATTTGTTACCTGTTCTCTCGCAGCCGCTCTGGCCGCGCCTACACTGGAACCTCCCAAGCTGCGACTGCCGGACAACGTGCAACCGATCCGCTACGCAGTGGATCTCACCATCGTTCCGGATCGCGATACGTTTCGAGGCGCCGTAGATATCAGTATTGACATTCGCACCGCGACGCCGGTGATCTGGCTGAACGCATCGGATTTGCAGATCCAGGAAGCCAGCTTCCGGCCGGCATCCGGAGCGCCCACGAAAGCCGAAGTGTTGGACGGTGGGAAAGATTTTGCCGGATTCTCATTCGATCACCCGGTTTCCGGAAAAGGTATTTTACACGTCGCCTACCAGGGCAAAATCAGCAGGAACAGCAGCGCCGGCCTGTTTCAGATGAAAGAAGCGGACCAGTGGTACGTTTACAGCCAGTTCGAGCCAACGGACGCGCGCCGCGCCTTCCCCTGCTTCGATGAGCCGGGTTTCAAAGTCCCGTGGCAACTTACCCTGCACGTGCCCAAGAACGACGTCGCTGTTGCGAATTCGCCTGAAGTTTCGCACGCCGCTGAGCCGGACGGCATGCAGGCGGTGAGATTCAAGGAATCCAAGCCGCTGCCCAGTTACCTGGTGGCGTTGGCGGTCGGCCGTTTCGATATTGTCAATGCCGGAAAATTGGGCAAGACGCCCCTGCGCATCATCACGCCGCGCGGCAAGGGCGTAAACGCGAAATACGCGGCTGAGTCTATTCCTGAGCTGCTCAAGTTGCTGGAGGATTATTTCGGGATTCCGTATCCCTACGAGAAGCTGGATTCCATCGTAATGCCTATCAGCAATTTTGCGATGGAAAACGCCGGCCTGATCACCTATGGCGAAACTTTGCTCCTTTCAAAACCTGAGGACGACACCATCCATCGGCAGCGTGAATGTGCCATCGTCACCGCGCACGAAATGGCGCATCAATGGTTCGGAGATCTGGTGACCACTGCCTGGTGGGACGACATCTGGCTGAATGAGGCGTTCGCTTCCTGGATGGAAAACAAGATTGTAGGGGAATGGAAGCCGGAGTGGCACATCGATGTCACGGTGGTGAATGACCGGCTCTTTGCAATGGGAGAGGACAGCCTGATTTCGACGCGAAAAATCCGGCAGCCCATCGAATCGAACGATGACATCGCGAATGCTTTCGACGGCATCACTTACCAGAAGGGCGAGGCCGTGATCCAGATGTTCGAAAGCTGGATCGGCAAAGAGAAATTCCGGAAAGGCATCCAGCTTTATCTCAAGCAGCACGCTTGGGGAGCGGCTACGGCCAAGGATTTCGAAGCTGGAATCAGCACCGCGGCCGGCCACGACATCGCGCCCGCGTTCGACACTTTTCTGAATCAAGCCGGCTTTCCCGAGATCTCGGTGACGCTGGATTGCACGGCGAAACCGGCGCTGGAGTTGTCACAGAAGCGCCTGCTGCCGATCGGCTCCCAGGGTTCCGGCAAGCAATCCTGGCTGATTCCGATATGCGTCTCGTACGAATCCGGCAGTGCGAAACATCGTCAGTGCGAGCTGCTGTCCGATCCTCGGTCCCGTATGGTGTTGGCATCCGCGAAAACTTGTCCGGTTTGGTTGGAACCTAACGACGGCGAGAACGGTTATTACCAAGTCAATTACAAAAACGGCCTGCTGGACCAAGTGCTGGCTGGGCACGGGGCGCATCTGAGCGTGGCGGAACGCGTGGGCGTGCTCGGCAACGTGGAATCTCTGATGAATAGCGGCGACCTTTCACCGCGAGCGGCGCTGGCGCTGGTTTCCGAATTCAGCCAGGATCCGAACCGGGAAATTGTATCGAAAGTGATGGACATCGCGGGAGTCCTAAGGACCAGCGCCGTGCCCGAGGAATTGCGCGAGAAGGGCGCGCGGTTTATCCGCGAAGTGTTCGGCAAGCGGGCCCTGCAGCTGGGATGGACTGCAAAACCCGATGAAACCCAGGACACGCGCTTGTTGAGAGAGCAGTTGGTGCCATTTGTCGCGAGCCTAGGAGAACAGCGCGAACTGATAGCCGGCGCCGAGCCGCTAGCCCGAAAATGGCTGAGCGACCGCAGCGGGATTGATCCGGATATGATTTCCCCGGTGCTGCGCGTGGCGGCGGAATTTGGAACGAGCGATCTTTTCGGCCGCTTGTACGAGGCGGCGGCGAAAGAACAGAATCAACACCAGCGTGAATTGATCATCGGCGCGCTGGGCGCATTCCGAAATCCGGAGATCGTGCGACGGGCCATGGCGCTGATGCTCACCAAGGAGTTTGATGCACGCGAATCGTTTTTCGCGCTGCTGTTCGGGCCGCGTGCCTATCCCGAAACGCGCGAGCTGCCGTTCCAATTTGTCGAGCAAAACATCGATAAACTCTTGGCCGTAATTCCGCGCGAAGTGGGCGAGGACTATGCCGCGTACCTCCCGTTCGTCGGAGGCGGATTCTGCGATGCATCGCACCGCGATGCCATCCAAAAGTTCTTCGCGGATCGCGTAAAATCCTTCACCGGCGGTCCCAGGAATCTCGCGCAGACCCTGGAACAAATCGATCTGTGCATCGCGAAGCGCAAGGCGATGGGGCCGGAGTTGGGGGCGGTTTTGCAAGGATACTAGTCAGGCGGCAGGCGGCAGAAACCAAGGGGGGCGTTCTTTGCCTCCTGCAGCCTGCAGCCTGTCGCTTGATATACTTCGGGTACTCACAGGAGGCTCCACGATGAGACTAATCACTGCACTGCTCGCTTGCGCGACGTTTTGCGCGGCTGCGCCGGGCGAGCCTAAAGTCGAAATGGGCGAGATCAACGGCGCGAAATTCCGCATTGATATTCCCGCCAATTGGAACGGAGGTTTGGTGATGTATTGTCATGGCTACAGTCCCATCGCCGTCAGCTATAAGAAGGAGGATGCGCTGCCTCCGGTACTGGCGGTATTTACCGACCAAGGTTACGCCCTGGCGCAGTCCGGTTACGCCGCCGGCGGATGGGCCATTCAGGAAGCCGTGGTGGATACGGAAGCCCTGCGCAGGTACTTCGGCGCCAAGTACGGTCAGCCCAAGGAAACGTTCATCACGGGACACTCCATGGGCGGATTCCTGACCATGATGTTCATGGAGCGCTTCCCCGGTACTTATGATGCTGGTCTCGCGCTGTGCGGTCCGCTGGCTCCCACCACATATTTCATGGAGCGCGGCGCATTCGACGCTCGCGTGGTGTTCGATTATTATTTTCCCGGCGCACTGCCGCCGCCCGATAAAATTCCAGCGGATTATCAGAGTACTTCCGACGCTTCCAAGCAGCTTCAAGCGGTCATCGACGGAGCGCCTGAGAAAGCCGCTGCGCTGCTGAGATATTCCGGTGCTCACAGCACGAAGGATCTGGCTGGTACTCTAACTTTCATCACGTTCATGCTGCTCGACCTGCAGCGTCGTGCGGGCGGCAATCCGTTCGACAATCGCGACGTGATCTACGAGAGCCCGGACGATTACAACGCCCTCAATGACGGCGTGAAGCGCTATAAGGCCGATCCGCACGCCTCGGAATACATTCGCGCCTGGTACACTCCCACCGGCCGGCTGACTCATCCCATGCTTGCGATTCACACGAGTTATGATCCGCTAGTCCCAGTCCGTATTCCGAACCGCTATCCGGAATTGACGGAGCAAACCGGTTCCCAGGGAATGTTCGTCCAGCAATATGTGAAGCATGATGGACACTGCGCCATTTTGCCGGCCGAGATTGCGGCTGGATTTATCGAACTGCGCGCCTGGAAGGATAACGGCATTAAGCCGCACTCTGGAGTGCATCCTGAAGCGGCGGACGCGGCTGGAAGCCGCTAGCCGCGTTCCTCGGTTAATCCGTTGTTCGGTTATTCGGTTCGGCGGCCCAGCCCCGAAACCAGCGCTAAGGGGCGTATCGGCGATCCCGTGCCGCCGCGAATCTTCAGGGGCGCTGCCACAAACACAAATTCATAAACGCGATCGCGCGCCAGTTCTTCCAGATTCAGCGCTTCGATGATGTGGATTCCGCTCTCCACCAACAGATGTACGTGAACGGGCATGCTCGCGGCCGGCACCTTTTCGAACGCCACAGTATCCGAACCCGCCGCAAATATGCCATGCTTGCTCAACCAGCGCGCGGCTTCGAGCTCAGGACCTGGACCAGCCGGAACCGCTCCCGAGCCGCCCGTGATGTATCGCGCGGCGTCGTTCCAGAAACGCGCCCAGCCCGTCCGTATCAGAACGATATCGCCCTTCTGGATTCCTACTTCTTGCGCGGCCTTTTCCAGATGATCTGCTGAGATCGAAAAATCGCTGGGCAACGCATCCATCTTCATCTGCGCGGCTACGTCCAGCAATACGCCGCGGCGCAGGATCGGCGCTATAAGATCCACCGAATGTTCGCGAACGCCGCCGGCATCGCTTTGCACCGTACGCGCCTCCATGCCGCCAAAGAGCTTCCCGCCGCAAGAAAAATGGCACAACGCGTCGATGTGCGTGCCGACGTGGCTGCCGAGCGCGATGGAATCGGCGGCTGAGCTCACACCGCCTTCCGCCACCAGGTCACCATGTTTCTTGGTCAGTCCAAAAAGAAATGGCGGATGCGTTGGAAAATGCGGCATGCCAACGAAGTAAGGCTGCCCTAGATCGTAAACCTTGGAGTGACGAATCTGGTCGAATAACTCGCTCATCAGCGGCTATGCTTCGCCCGTAGCGATGCCGGCTTGTACGCTCGATGGCGAACTCTGGGCTTGGACGGTGCGGCTTCTGGCGACGCCCATCGGCCCAACCGGAATTGCCGCGAATAGCCGGCCGTGAGGTTCGTTATAGTAACGGTTACTGCTCCGCTGGCATCGGTTGAATATCTCTCTTCGATGCTTTGCGAGGTCACAGCCGGGGAGTGCTCCACCGGCTGGCCGTCGGAAGCCTGCAGCGCCGGATCGAACGGAAATCGGATCTCGTCCCAAACCGTGACATCGCCGCCGGGCTGTCCATCCTCAACCAGATAAGTGCATTCTATATACCGGAAATGGCCGATGTTGTGCACCGGCGCGTACTCTCGCCGGATTTCGAGCGGCTGTTGGCTGGAGCGCGGCAGCACGGTGCCCTTGGTGAAGAGTGGATCGAAAAACACGCCGCGGCCGTAGTCGCTCTCGCGCCATACGCCGAAGTAGCGCGAGAATTTGTCGCTCAGCACGTAACCGGCTTGCTGGTCGGCCTGAATGGCCAGCCCGATCGCGGTGGCCGAGCGCGCATGCACCGATCGCCGGACCCGTTTGCCGAAGCGTTCCTTCAGCATTCGATTCACGATGGGCAATTCGCTGCCGCCGCCGGTGACGTACATGGCTTCCAAATCGCCGGCTCCACTTTTTGCTAGCAGATCTTCCACCACGTTCAATGTTTCTTCCACTAAATGCCGGCAGCCCTCATAATAATCGGCGGCCTGCACCGTTACGGTGCCCCAGCCTTCGCGCACATGGTCCAGGTCCAGAACAATCTTGCGCGTGTTAGGATGCACCGCTTCTTTTTTCATCCGGCATTCCAGCAACAGACGGAACTGCTCGGATTGCGAGAGTTCTTCGCGCTCTTTTTCCGTCACCGCGAGATCCGCCAGAACCTCGTCGAAATCGTCGCCGCCTAAGGTCGGAATCCCTTCGGTGGCCAGTACCTCGTGGGTTCTATCTCCGATCTTCACCAGCGACGCGTCGAACGTTCCGCCGCCCAGGTCATAGACCAGAATCAAGCCGGTCATTTTCGTTTGGTGGCCGTACTCGATGCAGGCGGCGGATGGCTCGTTGAGCAGGCCGATCACATCGCAGCCGGCTGCGCGGAAAGCTTCCACCGTAAGAAACCGCTGATTGCTATTCGCATTGGCTGGGACTCCCAGCACAACTTCCAGCCGTTCTTTCGGCAGCGCCGCCCGCAGCGCCGCGGTCATTTCGTGGAGCACTTGGACTAGCGGAACTTGCTCATCGCCTAACTGCAGGATGGTGGAGGGGCCGGCATCTTGCAGCACTCGTTTCAACGAGCGTATGATGGTCCAATTCGGGTATTGCTGGCAGGCCCACGCTTGCCAACCATACAGCCGCTGGCCACCACGGACCGCCAGCAGCGATGGAAACCACTCCACCAGAGCGCCGTCGGGATCCTCAAACGGAAGGATGGGATAATTCCCGCGATCCACCGCAGCCACAACCGTGCGCGTGGTGCCGAAATCGATTCCCAGCCTCATGTGCGGACCGCAATCGCCATGAAATTCGATTGTAGCGCAGGAGAACAGGTGGCAGGAAGCAGGCGGCAGGTGGCAGGAAGCAGGCGGCGGGCGGCAGGAAGCAGGCGGCAGGCTGCAGGAAGCAGGATGTAGTGATCGCTTCTCGGTTGGGGTTTCTGCCGCCTGGCGCCTGCAGCAGGCCTGCCGCCTGTTCCCCTACTGCTTACTCGCCGTCGGCTGCCCCGCCGTACCTGCGTTCAGGAACTTCAGCAGTGTCTCATTAAACTTTGCCGCGCATTCGAACTGCGGAATATGGCCGCAGTGATCCAGAATCACCAGCTGCGATCCTGCGATGTCGGTAGCGAGCATTTGTCCTTCGGCCAGAGGCGTGAGGCCGTCTTCGCGGCCCCAGATTATTTGAGTCGGCGCTTTGATGGCTCCCAGCTTGCCGTCCACGATATCCTCGCCGCGTTCTACTGACTCAATGAATCGCTCGATGGTGTAGCCGTCGTTCTTCTTCATGTGGCCGGCGAAGAATTGCTCGGCTATCTGATCGGTAGCCAGCGCCTTGTTGGCCAGGATCAGCGCGATCAGAGCTTTGGTGCCAGCCACGGTAGACGGATTCAAGCCATCTAACGCTTCCTTAGTGGGCTTCGGTCCGCCGAGCTTCTCGAAGGAATAGCCGGCGCTATCCACCAGCACCATGCGCTCCACTTTGTCGGGATGCGCCAGCGTGAACGCCATTGCGGTCCAACCACCTAATGAGTTGCCCACCACGGTGGCTTTGGTTATGCCAACCTTCTTGTAGAAACCGTCCAGGAAATCCACCAGCGTGCCGACGCGATAGTTAATCATCGGTTTATCGGATTCTCCGAAGCCGATCTGGTCGGGCACTAATACATGGAAGCTTTTTGCGAGAACGGCTGTGTTCATCGCCCAATTGGTAGAATCGGCGCCCAATCCGTGCAGCAGGATCACGTCCGGACCGCTGCCCGCTTCCAGGTAGTGAATTTTCTGGCCGAATACCTCGACCTGTTTCGAAGCCGGCGCCTGCGCGCAAACCAGGCACACGCTCGCTATGCTCAGCACAATAAGTTTCTGCATGTCCACCTCCTCAAGTAAGCTACCATGGCCACATGTTCGAAAAGTTCCACGGCAACTCCGCCGTCGCGCAAGTTCTGCTCGGCATGGCGCGCCAGGGACGCATCCCGCAAACCATCCTGCTGGATGGAGCCGAAGGAGTTGGAAAGGCCACTCTAGCGCGCCGGTTCGCGGCCACGCTGCTGGGCGACGCGGGCAAGATCGAACAGGATGATCTCAGCCTGGAGCACAACAGTGAAGTTATCGCCGAGCGCGAGAAGTGGCCGGCTGACAAACGCAATGATGATCCGCTGCTGTTCGCCACGCATCCCGATTTTCTTACCTTCGCGCCCGACGGGCCGCTGCGGCAGATCACCATCGAACAAATGCGCCTGCTGAAGGAGCGCGCGCAGTTTAAACCCCTGAAAGGTAGCCGGCGCGTTTTCCTGATCGATCACATCGATCGCGCCAATGAGCAAGCCGCGAATTCCTTACTGAAGACACTCGAAGAACCGCCCGACCACCTGATCCTGATACTGACCGCCGAGAATCCTTACGATCTGCTGCCCACCATCCGCTCGCGCGCTGTGTTCTTCCACTTCGGTCCACTTACAATTGCCGAGATGCAGGCGTTCGCGGCCGAGCGTGGTCTTTCCGACGCCGTGCGCCGCATTGCGCTGTCGGCAGGCAGCCCAGGCCTCGCCATCGCGATGGATCTGGAGCAGTACGAAGAGCGCCGCTCCGCCATGCTGAAACTTTTGCAAGCCGCAGCCGGGCGCGCGCCCTTCGCCGAATGGGTGAAGTATGCCGAAGCCATGTCCGCGCGCAAACAAGAGAAGCTGGAATTCTTCCTCAATATTCTTTACGTGCTGCTGGAGGATGTGCTGCTGGCGGCGCAAAAAACCGGTGAGATCCGGAATGTCGACATACGGGCTGAGATCGAAGCCCTGGCAGCGCATGTTTCCTTCGATTGGATCCGCGCGGCGGTTAAGAAAGTTGACGAACTCGGAGAGTTGCTGCGCAGGAACATCCAGAAAAATATCGCGCTGGACGCGTTGGTGGTGGAGTTGCGCCGGATTGCCGCGTAGGGTCCCCTTGCTTACGCGCGGGGCTCCGTACTGAACCGCGACCGTAACAAGACGTAAAATATTGGTCCCCTTGCTGACGCGCAGGGCTACTTTGGGTCCGCCGCTTTGCCCGAACTGTAGCCCCGCGCGTAAGCAAGGGGACAGGCGCCAGTAACCGAACCGCGACCGTAAGGGAGTCGGTGCACTTATTGAAGCAGACTGGTTGCGGCGAAGGCCGTCGTTATGGTTCAATAATGCTTAGTTGAGCACCTGAGCAATCCTTCAAAAGGCCCCAAGTAGTTTTCCTAGCGTGTGGGACCTGAGCGGATCATCTGGAATGAGGGAGTCTTGCCGTGGAGTCTGTCAATCGCAAATTAATACGTCCGTCCTTGAACGAAATCAAGGACCAGCGGGACCGCCGCAGCAATCATCAGAAGAAGTCCGCTCCTCCCGATCAAACCAACGCGGAAAATTTTTATTACATGAAACAGATGCAGGCGAAGACACCCATGGTCTTCGTGCTGAAGGATGGCGAGACGCTGGAAGGCATCATCGAGTGGTATGACAAAACCTGCTTGAAGATCAATCGGGAAGGCGCCCCCAATCTACTCATCTTCAAGCCAAACATCAAGTACATGTACAAGGCTTCAGACCACTAACGCCTCTTCTCCAACACTTTTTCCCGCATCGCCAATCGATACGCTCTGCGCTCCCCGGCCTCATCGAATCGGCGCTTCTCGTCGGCTGTCTCTGGAATCACGCATGGAATTGCTATCCGCTGCCCGATCTTGTCCAAAGCAACGAATGTCAAATAAGCTGATGACGTATGCCGGATTTCGCCTGTAACCAGATTCTCAACCTCCACGCGCACGCCAACCTCCATGGAAGTCCGAAATACGCGATTCACGCTGGATCGCAAAACGATGAGCTGGCCAATATGGATGGGATGCAGGAAATTCATGTGATCCACCGATGCTGTTACAACCGCGCACCGGGAATGGCGGACAGCGGCCAGCGCCGCGGCTATATCTACCAGGTGCATCACCTTGCCGCCCAGCACGTTGCCTAACGTGTTGGCATCGTTCGGAAGCGCGAATTCGGAATACTCGGAGATGGATTCGCGCACAAAACGGCCGGAAAGATTGGGATCCACTGGCGTTCAGCTCTTTCTTCGCAGATAGCTTTCGATGAACGCGGCCGCCTGTTTTCGCAGGACCTCGCCGTCGGGACCGTTCGAAAGGGTTCCGGTTACGCTATGACATTCGAAAACACCGTGTTCCCCCGGCCAGCATTCTTTCTCGAAAACGTATTGGATGCGGATCAGCTCGCCAGCGTCTGAAGCGACATGGAAGCGGACGGCGTCGGCCAAAGCTGCTTCCGGAAAGTGGTCGCAACGGCTGCGGCCGTAACCGAGATTGCAGATCTGTCGTTGCCGCGTTTCGTCCGGCTGGAATGCGGCATCGGCCGCTCGGCACTCGCCCGTGTAGGGATCTCCCAAAGGCAGCCGCGGTGGCACCACCCAGCCGCTCGACTCGAACCGGGCCACCGGGTAAAAGTACGGACATGCCATCGCTCGGTATAGTAACACGTAGAGATATGCCTGCCAATCGAATGGAAATCCTCAAGAACATGCTGGCCGAAAATCCGCGCGACAGCTTCGCGCGCTACGGCCTTGCGATGGAACACGTCATCAACGGGGAGATGGAACAAGCCATCGCGGAATTCCGTGTTTTGCTGGAATACAATCCCGACTACGCTGCCGCGTACTTCCACGGCGGCCAGGCGCTGGAGAAGCTAGGCCGCGTTGAGGACGCCCGCGAGATGTATCGGAAGGGGATCGAGAGCACGTCCCGCAGCGGCGATCGGCACACTCAGAGCGAGCTGCAAGCCGCGCTCGACATGCTGCCTATTTAGCCGCTCTTTTCCAATCGCGCGCCAGCATTCCATAGACATTGCTGTCCAGATACTTGCCGTGCACGAATAGAGCTTTCCGAAGAACGCCTTCCAGTTGAAAACCCAGACGCTCTGGGATGGCGCAGCTCTTCTTGTTGCCCGTCTCGCAATGGATCTCCACCCGATTCAGCTTCCATTCCTCGAACGCATGATCCATCAGGGCGCGGCAGGCATCCGTGACAATGCCTTTGCCTTGAAATTTCGCGGCGATCCAGTAGCCGATTTCAACTTTGCGGTTTAGCCAATTGATCTTATGCGTGCCGATGGTTCCCGCATATTCATCACCGTACCAGATGCCCGCCGTTAAGCCTTCGTTGTTCGCGAACTGCTGCAAGGAGGTTTTGATGAAGTTAAGCGTATAGCCAACATTGGTGGTGTCATCTACCCAAGGCAGCCATTTTCGCAGGTGGGCGCGCTCGCGATTCACCACCCCAAAGACGGCTGGGGCGTGCCGCTCTTCCAGCAGTTTCAAACAAACGCCGTCACGAATGTCGCGCTGGAACATGCTAAAGGCACCGGCTCCCTTACGGTCGCGGCTCGGTAACACTCTCTAAACGCGACGCATTCTGCTGCGTCAAATAACTCTCGAAAGCTTTTTCGTCCCCACGCATCGATCAGATTTTAGCGCGAAACCGGCGTGCTAGGATGGCAGCAGAAATGAAGAAGTTGTTGATATTAATTCCCATGCTCGCTTTCACCGCTTTAAACGTTCCTGATCTCGCACAGCTTGATCAAATGATTGCCAGGTTCGCGCCCACCGAACTCCGCGCCGATATTTCGCATCTTTCATCCGGCGATCGAGCCGCGCTCGGAAAGTTGATCGAAGCGTCGCGGATACTGAACGACATTTTTTTAAAACAGATGTGGAGCGGTAATCCTGAACTGTACGAGAAGCTGAGGCGCGATAAAACTCCGCTCGGCAAGGCCCGGCTGCATTATTTCTGGATCAATAAAGGACCCTGGTCCGAGATCGACGGCCAAACTGCGTTTCTACCGGACGTTTCGCACAAGAAACCGCCGGGCGCGAACTTCTATCCGGAGGACATGACGCGCGAGGAATTCGAGAGTTGGGTGAAGACGCTTTCGAAAGCGGACCGCGAGCAAGCCGAGGGCTTTTTCACAGTGATTCGGCGCGATGCCGGCGGGCATTTGAAGATGATTCCCTATAGTCAGGAATACAAGAACGATCTGGCCAAGGCCGCCCGATTGATGGAAGAAGCAGCGGGGCTCACCGGCGACGCAACATTGAAGAAGTTTTTGCTATCGCGCGGCGCGGCATTTCTTTCGGACGACTATTACCAAAGCGATCTCGCCTGGATGGACCTGGATGCGCCCATCGACATCACCATCGGGCCGTACGAAACCTATAACGACGAAGTGTTCGGTTACAAAGCAGGCTTCGAAGCCTATGTAAACCTCCGCGATGAAGTGGAGACCGCAAAACTCAGGTTCTTCGGCGAGCATCTGCAGGAGATCGAAAACAATCTGCCCATCAACCCGGAATATCGCAATCCGAAGCTCGGCAGCCAGGCCCCCATTCGCGTAGTAAACGAGGTGTTGTCGGCCGGCGATGGCGATCACGGCGTCCAGACGGCGGCGTACAATCTGCCGAATGATGAGCGAGTTATTGCGCAAAAGGGCAGCAAGCGCGTGATGTTGAAGAACGTCCAGGAAGCCAAGTTTCGTAGCACACTGGAACCGATTTCGAAGCGTGTTCTCATGCCCGCCAGCCAACCGGACCTGAGCTTCGATTCATTTTTCACGCACATCCTGGCGCATGAGCTGAGCCATGGCATCGGGCCGCAACAGATTACCGTGAGCGGACGTGCGAGCAGCCCACGCCAAGAGCTGAAAGAGCTCTACAGTCCAATCGAGGAGGCAA